>DASXJB010000049.1:0-41062 GCA_036497645.1 Xanthobacteraceae bacterium | reverse complement strand
GCTTGCCGCTTGTCAACATTTTCGACGCCGCGGCGCATTTGGCGCTGAAAAATAACGATGCGTTCCTGAAAGACGCACATCCTGAAGTGAGTTTGTTGGAAAGCTTGGATGGAAAATCGCGCGAGGCGGCGCGCAAGTGGATTGTGGAGCAGCTCCAGTCGCAAGGTCTGATCGAGAAAATCGAGCCGACCACGCATGGCGTGCCGCATGGCGACCGATCGGGCGCGGTGCTTGAGCCCTATCTCACCGATCAATGGTACGTCGATGCCAAGACGCTGGCGCAGCCGGCGATGGCGGCGGTGCGCGAGCGCAAGACCGTGTTTGTTCCGCCGCAATGGGAAGCGACGTTTTTCAACTGGATGGAAAACATCCAACCGTGGTGCATTTCACGGCAAATCTGGTGGGGCCACCAGATACCGGCCTGGTATGGGCCCGATGGCAAGATATTCGTCGCCGAGTCCGAAGATGACGCAGTCGCCGATGCGCTCGCGCATTTCGTCGAAATCGGAGAGCTCACGCCGGAGCAAGGGCGCGATATTGCCGCCGATCCCGCGCGGCGCGCGCGCTTCGCCCGCGAATACATCAAGCGCGACGAAGACGTGCTCGACACCTGGTTCTCGTCAGCGCTGTGGCCGTTCTCGACCTTGGGCTGGCCGGACGAGGCGCCGGAGCTCAAGCGCTACTATCCGACCAGCACGCTCGTCACCGGCTTCGACATCATCTTCTTCTGGGTCGCGCGCATGATGATGATGGGCCTGCACTTTATAAAGGAAGTGCCTTTCCGCGACGTCTACATCCATGCGCTCGTGCGCGACGAGCGCGGGCAAAAAATGTCGAAATCGAAGGGCAATGTAATCGATCCTTTGGCGGTGATCGACGAATATGGAGCCGACGCGCTGCGCTTCACCCTTGCTGCGATGGCGGCGCAGGGGCGCGACATCAAACTCTCCGCGCAGCGGGTCGAAGGCTACCGCAATTTTGCGACCAAGCTCTGGAACGCCGCGCGTTTTACAGAGATCAACGGTTGCGCGCGCGATCCTGCTTTTGATCCGCGCGGGTCAAAGGAAATTTTGAATCGCTGGATCGCGCACGAGACGGCGACGGCCACGCACGAGGTCACTGTGGCGATTGAAGCTTACAAGTTCAATGATGCCGCCGCCGCCATTTATCGTTTCGTCTGGAACGTCTATTGCGACTGGTATCTCGAATTGATCAAGCCGGTGCTGACCGGGCCGGATGGTTCCGCCAAGAGCGAGACTCAGGCCGCCGCGGCATGGGCGCTCGACCAGATTCTGAAACTTCTGCATCCGTTCATGCCGTTTGTTACGGAAGAGCTGTGGCGCGTCACCGGCGCCGCGCGAGAGTCGTTGCTGGCGCTCAGCACTTGGCCATCGCTGGAAGCCATTGGCGACGCCAAAGCGGAAGCCGAAATTGGCTGGGTGATCGATCTGATCACCTCTATTCGCTCTGTGCGCGCGGAGATGAACGTGAACGTCGCACTGCCACTGGTAATGATTAGGGTCGGCGATCACGTTTGGGAGCGAGCGCAGCGCTGGTCTGAATTTATAAAGCGCATGGCAAAGATTTCGAGCGTGACGAGGGTTCCAGTACCGAAGCCTGGGACCCTACAGCTCATCGTGCGCGGAGAAATCGCAGGTTTAGAGCTGGCGGGGTTAGTAGATCTTGCCGCCGAGCGCGCTCGCCTCGCCAAAGAGATGGCGAAATGCGACGCCGACATCGCCCGCGTTGACGCCAAGCTCGGCAATCCGAATTTTGTCGCGCGCGCGCCTGAAGAGGTCGTCGAAGAAGAAAAGGAAAAGCGCGAGGAAGCACAACTGCGCAAAGCCAAGATCGCCGAAGCTCTGCAGCGGCTTGAAGGCGCGGCGTGAGGTGATCGCGTGAGAATATTTCTCGCCGGTGCAAGCGGCGCCATTGGCAGGCGACTGACGCCACTGCTGCTTGCGGCGGGACACGACGTCAGCGGCAGCACGCGAAGTGCCGAGACTGCACGCCGGCTCAACGCTGCCAGCATTCGCGCAGTCGTTGTCGATGTATTCGATGCGGGCGCGCTGCGAGACGCCGTGGTGAATGCGCGGCCGGAGATCGTCATTCATCAATTGACCGATTTGCCGCGTGTCCTGGAAGACGAAGCTCAGCTCGCCGCGTCCTATCCGCACAATGCCCGTATCCGCATCGAAGGCACGCGCAACTTGATCGCTGCGGCGCAAGCTGCTCCGGCGCGGCGCTTCATCGTACAAAGCGTCGCGTTCGCATACGCACCCGGCGCCGAGCCGCATTCTGAAACTGATCCACTCAATGTGTCGGAAGGCCCTCGTGCGGTAACGGTGCGGGCTGCCGCGGACATGGAGCAACAAGTGCTTGCATCAGGAATGCAAGCGATCGTGCTGCGCTACGGATTTTTCTACGGTCCCGGCACCTGGCACGCCGGACCCACGCGCAAGCCATCGCTTCATATCGACGCCGCAGCGCAGGCCACGCTGCTTGCGGTCACGCGCGGGCAACCGGGCGTCTACAACATCGCCGAGGAGGATGGGACGGTGTCGGTTGCGAAGGCGCGGGCTGAACTCGGCTTTGATCCTGCCTTCAGGTTGCCGGCTTAAGTCGGGCGAAAGGGCTTACTAAGAAACGCTGAGTGCCTAAGACCGTAGCGCCAGGGCTTTTGTGCCGCCTTGGTGATGCCGATGCGGGGTCCGGCGACGATCTCAACCTCTCCGGTTCGCGCAAACAGCGTAAACGGCGGCTCGTCCAGCGCCAGTCCATTGCGCGCTGCGGTAATTCCCAGTGCCTCACAGACCCGTCCGGGCCCGGCGCAAAGCAATCGCACATCGGTCAAGCCGCGGCGCCGGCGCATGAGTGGCAAACCGGCTGTTGGCTCGAGCGCCCGGATCAGGACGGCGCTGGCCGAGCCGGCAGGCTCGCAGACGAAGTTCAGGCACCAGTGAATGCCATAGGAGCGATAGACGTAGGCGTAGCCCGGCGGGCCGAACATGACCGCATTGCGTGCCGTCGGCCCGCGAAAGCTGTGCGCGGCCGGATCGGTGTGATGATACGCCTCGACTTCGACCAGCCGCCCGCCGACCCCATTGAAGAGGAGCGTCGCCCCGATCAGGTCGCGCGCGACCTCGTGAACGCTGCGGCGGAAGAAGGCTTTGGTCAGGCGTCTGGACACGCTGCATCGTTGCAGGTTGGCAACAGCGTGGTAAATCGCCACTTAACCGAAATGCGTCTCACGCGTTGAATCTGTGGCCGCGCGGACACAGCGGTAGAACATTTAATCTTACCGCAATGCACCCACGGTCAGCGCCGCTTTTTGGCCATAGGATTTCTCGACATCGATGGCCACGCGGCGGACATGTTCATGTGACCGAACATGGTCTGAAAACCGTTGTCGATAAGTCCGGTCTGGAAAAGCGAGTAGGCTTTGGACCGGATGAAGAGGGGCGAATAGGGCTAGTTTGGCTCGCTTGAGTTTGATGGACGCCAAGAGCGACTTGAAATTGCGGCTGCCAAGCCGTCACGCCACTGAGGGCCCCGACCGCGCACCGCACCGGGCGTTCTATTACGCCATGGGTCTGACGCGGGAGCAGATTCATCAGCCCTTCGTCGGCGTGGCCACCTGCTGGAACGAGGCTGCGCCCTGCAACATCGCCCTGATGCGGCAAGCTCGGGCGGTCAAGCTCGGCGTTGCCGCGGGCGGCGGCACGGCCCGCGAATTCTGCACCATTACGGTCACCGACGGCATCGCCATGGGCCATGCCGGCATGAAATCGTCTTTACCGTCGCGCGAGGTGATTGCGGACTCGGTGGAATTGTCGGTGCGCGGCCATTCCTACGACGCGCTGATTGGAGTGGCCGGCTGCGACAAGTCGCAACCGGGCATGATGATGGCGATGTGCCGGCTGAACGTGCCCTCGATCTACATCTACGGCGGATCGATCCTGCCGGGCACCTTTAAGGGCATGCCCGTCACCATCCAGGACGTGTATGAGGCGGTCGGCAAGCACTCGATCGGTGCCATGTCGGATGACGATCTGGAGGTGCTCGAGCAAAATGCCTGCCCGTCGGCCGGCGCGTGCGGCGCCCAGTTTACGGCGAACACGATGGCGACGATCTCCGAAGCGATCGGGCTTGCCTTGCCCTATTCGGCCGGCGCGCCGGCGCCTTACGAAATTCGCGACAAGTTTTGCGTTCTCGCCGGCGAGATGATCATGGATCTCATCGCCAAGAATATTCGGCCGCGCGACATCGTCACCCGCAAGGCTTTGGAAAACGCCGCGGCGGTCGTTGCGGCGACCGGCGGCTCGACTAATGCGGCCTTGCACTTGCCGGCAATTGCCAACGAATGCGGCGTCAAATTCGACTTGTTCGATGTCGCCGAAGTCCTGAAAAAGACACCATATATCGCGGATTTAAAACCATCCGGCCGCTATGTCGCCAAAGACATGTTCGAAGCTGGCGGCGTGCCGCAGTTGATGAAGACGCTCCTCGACCATGGCTTCCTCCATGGCGACTGTATTACCGTCACCGGCCGGACCATCGCCGAGAATTTGAAGTCGGTGAAATGGAATCCCGACCAGGCCGTTATCTGGCCTGCCAATAAGCCGATTCTGCCGACCGGCGGTGTCATCGGACTGAAAGGCAATCTCGCGCCTGAAGGCGCGATCGTGAAAGTGGCAGGTATGGAGCGTTTGCAGTTCTCCGGTCCGGCGCGCTGCTTTGACGGCGAGGAAGCCTGCTTCGAGGCGGTGAAGAACCGGCAATACGCGGAAGGCGACGTGCTGGTCATCCGCTACGAGGGTCCCAAGGGCGGACCGGGCATGCGCGAAATGCTGTCGACCACGGCCGCGCTTTATGGACAAGGCATGGGCGCGAAGGTCGCGCTGATTACCGATGGCCGCTTTTCCGGCGCCACCCGCGGTTTCTGCGTCGGCCATATCGGTCCGGAGGCGGCGGTCGGCGGGCCGATCGCGCTCGTTCGCGATGGCGACATCATCACGCTCGATGCGGAGCGCGGTACGCTCGACGTCAAGCTCAGCAAGACTGAGTTAGATCGGCGCGCGAAGGAATGGAAGCCGCGCGCCTCCGAATTCACTTCCGGCTACTTGTGGAAATACGCCCAGCAGGTTGGGTCGGCGCGCTATGGCGCACTGACCCATCCGGGCGGAGCTGCCGAGACGGCGTGCTATGCGGACATCTAGCAGCACCACCCGTCTTGCGGCCGGCGCCGCGGTGGCGGTCCTTGGTCTTGCGGTCATGGTCGGCTCTGGTGGGCGGCATGACGAGATCGGCGGCATGCTCGGCGCCGCGCCAGCTTACGCGTTCGACGGCACTACCACGCCGAGCACGGCCGCTTTGTCGCCAGGCGACGCCTTGCGTGCGAGCCCGCATCCGCCGGAAACCACCCCGGGCAAAACCAGCGCGCTCACCGCGCTGCAATATGCCGCCGATCAGGGGCAGCCGGTGGCGCAGTGGAAGCTCGGCCGTATGTATGCCGACGGCGATGGCGTGCCGCGAGATGATCTGCGCGCGTTCAGTTATTTCAGCCAGATCGCCAACAGTCATCCCGATGAGGCGCCCGGCACGCCGCAAGCGCGGTTCGTCGCCAATGCCTTCGTTGCACTCGGGCATTATTATTTGACCGGCATACCCAATACAAAAATCGCGGCCGATCGCGCCCGCGCGCGCGACATGTTCGGCTATGCGGCGACCTATTTCGGTGACGCCGACGCGCAATACGAGCTGGGGCGGCTTTATCTCACCGGCATGCCCGGCGACCCGCACCAGGCGGCGCGCTGGTTGCAGCTTGCCGCGACCAAGGGCCATTGCCGCGCCGAAGTTGCGCTTGGCGACCTCTTGTTCCAGGGACAGGCCGTGCCACGCCAGGCGGCACGCGGTTTGATGTGGCTCACCCTGGGCCGCGACTGCGCCGGCGCCGACGAAACCTGGGTCAAGCCGGTCTACGACAGCGCTTTCAAGCGCGCGAGCGACGACGAGCGCGCACTCGCGCTCGTTTATCTGGAAGATTGGCTCAAAGGCCGGCGGGATTAGTTTTGGCGAATAGCGAATAGCAAATTGGTCTTGATGCCTTGCTATTCGCTACTCGCCACTCGCCACTCGCTATTTCGCCTCGCTCTCCAGATCGATCCATACCGGGACGTGGTCGGAGGGCTTCTCCCAGGTGCGGACGTGACGATCGATCCCGACAGCGCTGAGCCTGTCCGCGGCAGCGGCTGACAAGAGTAGATGATCGATGCGGATGCCGTTGTTCTTTTGCCAGGCGCCGGCTTGATAATCCCAGAACGTGAAGAGGCCGGGATCGTCGCTGGTCGCGCGGAGCGCATCGGTCAGCCCGAGATTGATCAGGCCACGGAATTCGTCGCGCGTGCGCGGCAGGAATAGAGCGTCATTCACCCAGGCTTGCGGATTGCGGGCATCCGCCGAACTCGGGATCACGTTGTAGTCGCCGGCCATGACGAGCGGCTCTTCCAGCCGCAGGCGTTGGCGCGCATAGGCGGAAAGACGCTTCATCCATGCGATCTTGTAGGCGTATTTGTCGGTTTCCGGTGGATTGCCGTTCGGCAGGTAAATGCTGGCGACGCGCATTGCGCCATTGGCGGTGGAAACGATGGCTTCCATGAAGCGGGCGTGATCGTCCTGATCGTTTCCCGGAAGTCGGTTACTGACTTCGTCGAATGGGAATTTCGACAACAGCGCAACGCCGTTGAAGGCCTTTTGCCCGTGCACGGCAACGTTGTAACCGAGGCCCTCGAACGGCTCGCGCGGAAAAGCATCATCGACGCATTTGGTTTCTTGCAGGCAGACGATGTCCGGCTTGCGCTCGGCGAGCCATGTCACTGCGGAATCGAGGCGCTGCTTGATCGAGTTTACGTTCCAGGTGGCGATGCGCACGGAAGGGTCAGAGTGCGAAGCTGGTGCCGCAGCCGCAGGACGCGGTGGCCTTCGGATTGTTGATCTTGAACGACGAGCCGATCAGATCATCCACGAAATCGATCTCGGATCCAGCCATGTAATTGAGCGAGACCGGATCAATCAGCACGGTCGCGCCGCTGTGCTCGATCACGACATCGTCGTCGGCACGCTTGCGTTCGGTGTCGATTTTATACTGAAAGCCGGAGCAGCCGCCGCCTTCGACGCTGACGCGCAACATCGTGCCGGCGGGCTCCTGACGCAGGATCTCGCCGATTCGCCGCGCGGCGCGCTCGGTCACCGTGACGTTGCTGGTCATGGCATTGACGGTCATTTGCTCTCCGAATCGCAATCGGCCCGATTGCAACACTGCCAACACGATAGTTAAGTGCGGTGGAACCGAAGGTCAATTGCTGCCTAGTGTCCCGATTCCGAAGTTCGCAAGTCTTTGCGGTGCCTCTGATGCGAACTTCGGAATCAAAGAGACACTAGCAATTTGTAGTTCTAGCGTGGTTTTTGGATTTGAAGTTCCTATCGAGCTGGCCGCTTAACTGTAGGAGCTTCAAATCCACCACGCTAGCGTGTTACAGACCAATGGATTTGCCTAACTCCCGTGCGTCATATGCCTGCGATCCGGATCTGAGCCGCGGCCGGCTTTATCCCGAACCGCCGAGCACGAGCCGAAGCGCCTTTCGGCGCGATTGCGATCGCGTCATCCACGCCACCGCATTCCGCCGCCTCAAGCATAAGACCCAGGTTTTCGTCTTTGACGAGGGCGACCACTATCGCACACGGCTTACCCATACGCTCGAGGTCGCGCAGGTTGCGCGCGCGCTGGCGCGGCGGCTGCGGCTCGACGAGGATCTGGCCGAGGCGCTGGCGCTCGCGCACGACCTAGGCCATCCGCCATTCGGCCATGCCGGAGAACGCGCGCTCGACTCCTGCTTATCGGCATTCGGCGGCTTTGATCACAACGCCCAGACCCTGCGCGTGGTGACGGTGCTGGAGCGGCGCTATCCGGCGTTCGACGGGTTGAACCTGACCTGGGAAACGCTCGAGGGCCTGGTCAAGCACAATGGTCCGCTGACCGACCGCGCCGGCGCGCCGCTTGAGCACTGTCGGCGTCACGGCGTACCGGTATTCATTCTCGATTATTGCCGCGCGCAGGACCTGCAGCTCTGGAGTTTCGCCAGCGCTGAAGCGCAAGTCGCCGCAGTGGCCGACGATATCGCTTATGACGCCCACGACCTCGATGACGGATTGCGCGCGAAGCTGTTTGAACTCGAAGAGATTATCGCCGTGCCGCTGCCGGGCCGGATCGTTGCTGCAATTCGTGCAGGTCATCTCAACCTTGATCACGACCGGCTTGTTCATGAACTCATTCGCCGGCTCATCGGTTTGCTTATCGATGATGTCGTTAGCGAAAGCACCAGCCGGCTCGCCGCGCTCAAGCCGCATTCGGCCGATGATGTGCGCGGCGCCACCGCGCCGGTCGCGGCCTTCTCGCGCGAAGTGGGGGAGGAGGATCGCGCGATCAAAAGCTTCCTCAGGCCGCGCATGTATCGGCACCCCCGGGTGATGAAAGTGATGGACCAAGCCGCAGACGTCGTGCGCGATCTGTTCGCGCGCTACGGCGCCCGGCCGCAGGACATGCCGGCAGAGTGGGGCGAAGGCCTTGCCGGGCTTGACGAGGCTGCGCGGGCTCGTCACATCGCCGATTTCATTGCCGGCATGACCGATCGCTATGCGCTCGCCGAACACGCGCGGCTCTTTGACTCGACTCCAGAATTGCGTTAGGCGCGCGACGCGATTGAATACAAAGCCCGTATGCAAGGCATGCCGTCCATCAACATCTTCGCCGAAATGCTTGAACGCGTTCGCGCCGCGAGCGAAGCATTGATTGCCGCGGGCGCATTGCCGTCCGGCATCGATCAATCGCGCGTCACCGTGGAGCCGCCGCGCGATGCTGCGCACGGCGACATGGCGACCAACGCGGCCATGGTCTTGGCGAAGGATGCCGGGCGCAAGCCGCGCGAACTCGCTGAAACGATCGCGGAAAAACTCCGGGCTGACGCGCTGGTGGCCAAAGCAGAAGTGGCCGGCCCCGGATTCGTGAATATCACGCTGCGCCCGGCGGCTTGGGTCGATACCTTACGTGCCGCCGTGAGGTTGGGCTCGACGTACGGAAAGATCGACCTCGGCAATGGCGCGCCGGTGAATGTCGAATACGTGTCGGCCAATCCGACGGGGCCGATGCATGTCGGCCATTGCCGAGGCGCGGTGTTCGGCGACGCGCTCGCTAATTTGCTGGCGTTCACCGGCTTCGAGGTGACGCGCGAGTACTACATCAATGACGCCGGCGTGCAGGTCGATCTTCTCGCCCGTTCCGCTTTCCTGCGCTATCGCGAAGCGCTGGGCGAAAAAATCGGTGCGATTCCCGAAGGGCTTTACCCCGGTGATTATCTCAAACCGGTCGGCGCGGCGATCGCTGCCGAATATGGCGACGCGCTCGCAAAGCAATCGGAGACGAGCTGGCGGCCCATCGTGCGCGACAAGGCGGTCGCTATGATGATGGGGGTAATACGCGACGACCTCGCGGCGCTCGATGTGAAGCCGGATGTGTTCTTTTCGGAGCGCTCGCTCTTGATGAGTGGCGAGGATCGCGTGGGAACGACGATCGAACTCTTGCGTCAACGCGGCTATGTCTACGAAGGACGCTTGCCGCCGCCCAAGGGCGCGCCAGCCGAAGACTGGGAGGATCGCGAACAGACATTGTTTCGCTCCACGGCCTTCGGCGACGACGTCGATCGCCCGCTGAAGAAGTCCGACGGCTCGTATACTTATTTTGCGTCCGATATCGCCTATCACCGTTCGAAGCTTGAGCGTGGATTTCGCACGATGATCGACGTTTGGGGAGCTGATCACGCTGGATATATCAAACGTATGCAGGCGGCCGTCGCGGCGTTGAGCGATCGCCGCGCCGAGCTTGACGTTAAAGTCGTTCAGCTGGTCAAGCTCCTGCGGGCCGGCCATCCGATCAAAATGTCGAAGCGGGCAGGGGAGTTCGTCACGCTTCGCGAAGTGGTTGATGAGGTCGGCCGCGATCCCGTGCGCTTCATGATGCTGTTTCGCAAGAACGACGCCGTACTCGACTTCGACCTTGTGAAAGTGCTCGAGCAATCCCGCGACAATCCCGTCTTTTATGTCCAATACGGACACGCGCGTGCGCAATCGGTATTTCGCAACGCCCGTGCCGCTTTTGCCGACCTGCCGGATGACGTCGCCCAATTAGCTGAACGCGCCGATCTCGCGCGCCTTGACGATGCGGCGGAACTTGCACTCATGCGGCAAATCGCGCTCTATCCGCGCATCCTTGCCGGTGCCGCGACCGCGCATGAACCGCACCGAATTGCCTTTTATTTGTTCGATTTAGCCAGTGAATTTCATGCACTTTGGACGCTCGGCAATGCATCGCCACATTTACGCTTCATTATCCAGAATGATCGACAACTGACCGAAGCCCGGCTTGTGCTTGTTCAGGGGGTTGCCGCCGTGCTCGCATCGGGGCTGGCACTGCTCGGGGTCGAAGCGCCAAACGAGATGCGATAGGTCAACTCGTTTATTGGTACTGCCGCTCGGAATTCGCAGGCGGCGACTACTGGTCAAAAGTTTCGGGGCTTTTGTGTGCTGTAACGGCTGAACGAGTCGAATCTCATGGCTGAAAACGATCAGCGTGCCTATCGCGATCCGCTTCGTCGGCGCAGCGCGCAGGAGGCGCCGCGCGCCCAGGCTGACGATCCGCTTGCCGAATTGGCACGGCTCATTGGTCAGAGCGTGCCGATGAACAAATTGGGCCAAGATCGCAGAGCGGCTGCGCCGGAGAGTGCGGACGATCGGCGCGGCGAAGCCGACCACGCCGCCAGCTATCCCGCGCCCGACGAGGTTCTGCCAGCACCAACCGAGGACCGATATTCGGCGCCCGAGGTTGAACAGTACGAACGAGACGTCGGTCCGGACCACCGCGAGCGCGGGGACGAGCGCTACGAGCCAATGACTCGCGTCAATCCCGCACCGCCGCCGCGCGTCTCCCGTTTTCGGCAGGAGCCCGATTTCGCCGTGGAGCCGGCGCGCGATGCTGCCGATGATGAGGTCGGCGAGGTTGACGAGGTCGCGTACCATGAGACGGCAGACTCGCACGACCGTTCATCGCACGAGCGCGACAGTCACTATTCGGACGAATACTACGAAGATGAACGGCATGACGCCGACGATCATGCCTACGGCGACGAATATAGCGGAGATCAAAACACGGGCCGGCGTGGCAGTTTCATTTTTGTCGCGGCAGTATTTACGTTAGCCGTGCTCGGCACCGCCGGCGCTTTCGCCTACCGCGCCATGTTCAGCAATCCAGTGCTGCCAGCCCTGCCGCCCATCATCAAGGCCGAGGGCGCTCCGAACAAGCTCATACCGAGCGGCGTAGGCTCACGAGACAGCGCCGCACGTGAAGCGGATGCGAATAATGCGGCATCACCCGGACGGCTGGTGTCACGGGAGGAGCGGCCGGTGGACATTCCGCCGCCGGCGACTCGCACGGCCCCACGGCCGGTTGCGACGGTGCCCGTCTTCCCCGACCCGCCGCCGATGGGGGGCCCGGGCGGCGTCGTTGGCTACTCGGCTGGCCCGACATCGAGCAATCCCGCAATGTCGACGGCGTCGCAGGCCCCGACCGCTCCGGCAATGACGACGGCGACCGCCTCGAACCCGGCACCGAGCGCTAATCCAGCCTCGCCGCCGCCAGCGGCGCCGACGGTTTCTACGGCCACATCTGCCATACCGGGCGTGCCGGCGGCGCCTGGGCCGAAAAAAATCCGCACCGTCACAATCCGCGCCGACCAATCTGGCGCCACCGACGCGGTTGCCGGTACATCGCCGAGTGTTCCGGCGCGGCCGGGAACACAGTCGCCGCAAGGAAGCAACGGGCCACTCTCCATCGTGCCTCCATCCGCCGAAGCCTCAGCCGCACCGGTACGTCCGCGGCCCGCTCCCGCCCAACCCGTGCCGCTCAACAAACCACCGGCAAACGAAACCGCGTCAGCGTCACCCGTGGCAGCACCCGTGGCGACAGGCGGCGGCTATACCGTTCAAGTTTCGTCGCAACGTAGCGAAGAGGAAGCCCAGTCCTCGTTCCGCGACCTGCAGGCCAAATATCCAAACGTACTCGGCGGCCGTGCGCCGATCATCCGCCGCGCCGACCTCGGCGCTAAAGGCATCTTCTTTCGCACTATGGTGGGTCCATTCGCCTCGGCGGATGAGGCCACAGAGTTGTGTGCGAACTTAAAAGCCGCGGGCGGCAGCTGCCTCATACAAAAGAATTGATCCGCGGCGATACGCGATAGGGCGAGCTTGCATTCGTTAGGCTGTCGCGCTTCTAGTGGGCCGTGATCGATTTCGGTTGCTCCTACCGGATTAGGCCCGCAGCCTTATTAGGCCCGCAGCCTTGGCCGGAACCCGGTCCTCATTGCGGTAAATGCGCGCATTCATAACCGGTCTTTCGGGGGCCACCCTCACAACGGCGGAACGGCACTTCGTGCAGGAGGCGGCCCCCTGGGGGCTGATCCTGTTCAAACGAAACGTGACGACACCCGATGCGATGCGCCGGCTGATCGGTGAGTTCCGCGCGATGGTCGGCCGTCAAGCCCCGGTCCTTATCGATCAGGAAGGGGGGCGGGTGCAGCGCTTGGGTCCGCCGCATTGGCAGACCTATCCGCCTGGGGCCGCTTATGGGGCGGTCTTCGACCGCGATCCCGGCACTGGGCTCAGAGCGGCGCTGCTGGGGGGGCGATTGATTGCCAATGATCTGGTGCAGCTCGGCATCGACGTCGACTGCGCGCCGGTTGCCGACGTGCCGGCGGCGGGTGCCGATCCCGTGATTGGCGATCGGGCCTATGGCGCCGATCCGGCCAAGGTGGCGGCGCTGGCCGGCGCGTTCGCCAGGGGACTGACGGAGGGTGGTGTCTTGCCGGTCCTCAAGCACCTGCCAGGGCATGGCCGCGCCGCGGCCGACAGCCACCGGCGCCTTCCTGTCGTGACTGCCGATCGAGCCACCCTGGATGCTACCGATTTCGCTGCGTTCCGGCCCTTACGCGGTCTGCCCCTGGGCATGACCGCCCATGTTGTGTTTACCGCCATCGACCCGGTCGCGCCGGCGACCACTTCAGCCAATATAGTGAAACATGTGATTCGCGATTCGATCGGTTTTAACGGGCTGCTCATGAGCGATGACATTTCGATGGGTGCACTTTCGGGCTCTCTGTCCGAGCGCACCAGGGCCGCGTTCACGGCCGGCTGCGACGTGGTGCTCCATTGCAATGGAATACCGTCGGAAATGATCGAAGTTGCCGCGGCAGCGCCGGCATTGGCAGGCGACGCCGCCCGCCGGGCCGAAGCGGCACTGGCTGCGCGCCAGCCGCCGGCGCCCCTCGATGTTGCCGAGAGCCGCGCCGAGCTCGCCCAGCTGTTGCACGACACTCGCCCCGAGGCAGGGTTTGCATGAACGCCGAACAAGAGTTCGACACCGAATTGGCCGAGCGATCAGGCGACGAGCCGTCGCTGATGGTGGACGTCGAGGGCTTTGAGGGGCCGCTCGACCTTTTGCTGACGCTGGCGCGCCAACAGAAGGTCGATCTCGCCAAGATTTCCATCCTCGCGCTGGCCGATCAGTACCTCGCCTTCATCGAAGAGGCGCGCAAGATGCGCCTGGAACTCGCCGCCGATTACCTGGTGATGGCGGCGTGGCTCGCCTATCTGAAATCCCGTCTGCTGCTGCCTGAACAGCATCCGGCCGAAGGCCTGAGCGCCGAGGAGATGGCCAATGCGCTGGCGCTGCGGCTGCGCCGGCTGGAGGCGATCCGCAAATTCGCCGAGCAATTGATGAACCGGCCGCAGCTTGGCCGCGACGTTTTTCAACGCGGTCAGCCGGAGCCGATCGCCGAGATCAAGCATCCGCAATGGTCGGCGACGCTTTATGACCTGTTGTCGGCCTATTCGTCACGGCGGCAAATCCAGTCGAGATCGGTCGTGCGCGTTCCCAAGCGCACAGTCTGGTCGCTTGCCGAAGCGCGTGAAGCGCTGGAGCGGCTGATCGGCCAAAGCATGGACTGGAGCCCGCTCGATCAATATCTGGTCGCGTATCTGGTCGATCCTGCGATGGCCGCCACTGTGCTGGCTTCGAGCTTTGCCGCGGCGCTCGAAATGATCCGGGAGGGCCGGCTCGAGGCACACCAACAAGGCGCTTTCTCGCCGCTTTATTTGCGCAAGAGACACAATGCCGACGGCGCCCTGTCGCAGGGCGGAGCCGCGGAATCGGGGAATGGCTAAGAGGGAGAAGAAGCCAATGGGGAAAGTCGCGGAGATGCGGGTGATTGTCGGCGACAAGAAAGATCCCGATCTCGCCGAAGGAATGCGCATCCTTGAAGCTTTGCTGTTTGCCGCCGAAACGCCGCTGGATGAGAAAGTCCTGGCGTCCCGGCTGCCGGCTGGCATCGATGTGCACGCATTGCTCCAACAATTGCAGCGCGAATACGCGCCTCGCGGCGTTAATCTCGTGCGCATCGGCGGCAAGTGGACGCTGCGTACCGCGACCGATTTGGCGTGGCTGTTAACGCATGAATCGGTGGTCACGCGAAAACTGTCGCGCGCGGCGATCGAGACGCTGGCGATCGTCGCTTATCATCAACCCGTGACCCGCGCCGAGGTCGAGGAAATTCGCGGCGTGAGCACGTCAAAAGGGACGCTGGACGTGCTGCTCGAGACCGGATGGATCCGGCTGCGCGGCCGACGCAAGGCGCCGGGCCGGCCGGTCACCTATGGGACAAGCGAAGCATTCCTGTCCCATTTCGGGCTTGATGCGCTCAACGATCTGCCCTGGCTCGACGAGCTCAAGGGTGCGGGCTTGGTCGACGCCACCATGCCGGCGGATTTCGCCGTGCCGGTTCCTTCCGATGATCCGGCGCTGCGGGACGACGAAGAACCGCTGGGCCCTGAGGATGTCGACCTCGGCTTGGCGCCGCGGGTCGAGCACACCGAGGAATAAAGGACGGCAGAAGTCGATCCTCGGTCGGTTGCAGGCCGCATCGGTCATAAGGCGCGTTTACCTGCGGCGCGGCGGCATTGCCGTTGTGCTTGTTTTTGCCTGTCCCGACGCCTAGTTTCTGGCTTAAATCGGCAACTTGCCGGCAGGTGCCGCGCGATCTTAACAATGCTGCGTAAAGCGCCTGGCGGACGGAGGATTTCATGGGTTCCTTGAGCATCTGGCACTGGTTGATCGTCGGCGCCGTCGTCCTGCTGGTGTTTGGAGGCCGCAATAAGATTTCCGACATGATGGGCGATGTCGCGCGTGGCATTAAAGCCTTTAAGAAGGGCATGGCCGACGACGACACCGCCGAGACTGCGAAATCCGATGCGCCGGTAAAGACGATCGATCATCAAGCCTCCGCGGATGTGAAGCGGCGGGCGGAATCCGAGAGCAAAGTCTAGCTCGGGGGCTCTCGCGCCGGTCGCGGCAACTTCACATCTTGATCGGCGGCTGCGGCTGAGGAAGGCGCGGCCGGAGGCGCTTCATGTTCGACATCAGCTGGACCGAATTCCTGCTCATCGGCATCGTCGCGCTGATTGTGATCGGGCCGAAAGAGCTGCCGGCGGTGATGCGCTCGCTCGGGCAATGGACGCGCAAGATCCGCAGCCTGGCCGCGGATTTCCAAAATCAGTTTCACGAAGCGATGCGCGAAGCCGAAATGGCCGACCTGAAAAAGCAGGTCGACGACATGGCCTCCGACATCAAGCAATACGATCCGCTCAAGGACGTGCGCGCCGACGTCGAGGCCATCGGCAAGGACTTGGACGAGAGCGTTAAGAGTCCGGATCAGGCAGCGGACAAAGACGCGGTTAAGGAAGCGGACAGCGCGGCTACGGCGCCACCCGCCGAGACATTGCCGATTCCTCAAGCCGCGGCCGAACTTCGCGACAAAGAGGTGGCTGGCGCCGATGTCGGCCCGGCCGCCCCGGAAACACCGGCAGAATCCACGCCCTCCGGCGGCGGAGGCAGGCCGCAATGAGAAGCGAAGACGAAGAGAAGGAGATCGAGGCCACCAAGGCGCCCTTGATGGATCATCTGATCGAGCTGCGGTCGCGGCTCATCAAGGCGCTTGCCGCTTTCGCGTTAGCCGCGATTGCCTGCTTTTTCTTCGCGCGAAACATCTACAACGTGCTCACCTGGCCTTACATCTGGGTCGCCGGGCCGGAAAATTCGAAATTCATCTATACCGGGCTCCTTGAATATTTCGTCGTGCAGCTGAAGCTTGCGCTGTTCGGCGCGGCGTTCATTTCCTTTCCGGTGATGGCGACGCAGATCTACATGTTTGTCGCACCCGGCCTGTACCGTAACGAGCGCCAGGCCTTCCTGCCTTATCTGATCGCGACGCCGATTTTCTTCCTGCTCGGCTCAATGGTCGTCTATTTCGTGGTCTGGCCGATGCTGGCGCGGTTTTCGCTCGGCATGCAGCAGTTGGGCGGGCCCGGCCAGGCGACGATCGAGCTTCTGCCCAAGGTCGAGGATTATCTGTCGCTGATGATGAAGCTGATCCTCGCCTTCGGCGTCGCCTTTCAGCTTCCTGTCATTCTGACGCTGCTCGGGCGGGTTGGTATCGTCACCTCGGATCAGCTCAAGTCGAAGCGCCGCTACTTTATCGTCATTGCCTTTGTCATCGCCGCTGTGCTCACCCCGCCCGACGTGCTGAGCCAGATGTCGCTCGCCTTGCCGCTGATCGCTCTATATGAAGGCTCGATCTGGTCGGTGCGGATGGTGGAGCGCCGCGTCGCCGCCGAACGTGCCGCCGCGGCCGCCAAGCCCGCGGAGTGAGTGTTTATTTCGTCATTGCCGGGCTTGATCGGTCCTGTGCTGACAGTTAGGACCGTCATCCTGAGGTGTGCGCCTGCGCCGCGCACCTCAGGATGACGAGACAAAATTATGCACGACATCCGGTTCATCCGCGAGCATCCCGACGTCTTCGACCGCGCGCTTGCGCGGCGCGGGCTCGCGCCGGAATCCAAGCGCCTTATCGCATTGGACGAGGAGCGGCGCAAAAACATTCTTGAATTCGAAACCGCGCAGGCGCGCCGCAATGCCGCCTCAAAGGAGATCGGCGAGGCGAAAAAAAACAAGGACGAGAAGAAAGCGGCCGCACTCATGGCCGAAGTGGCTGGCTTAAAAGAAACCATTCCGCAGCTGGAGGCATCTGCGAAGGCGGCTTCAAAGGTTCTCGACGATGCGCTCGCCGAAATTCCGAATATTCCGCTCGACGACGTGCCCGACGGCAAGGATTCCGGCGATAACGTCGAGCATCATCGCTTCGGCGCCAAGCGCGATTACGCCTTCGCGCCGAAGCAGCATTTCGAGCTTGGCGAAGCGCTCGGGCAGATGGATTTCGAAACAGCGGCGAAACTCTCCGGCGCGCGATTTGTCGTTCTGAAGAAGAGCCTGGCGCGGCTTGAGCGCGCGCTCGGACAGTTCATGCTCGATGTGCACACCAACGAACACGGCTATACCGAGGTCGCGCCGCCGCTGCTCGTTCGCGATGAGGTGATGTTCGGCACCGCGCAATTGCCGAAATTCGAGGACGATCAATTTGCGACTTCAAAAAAGGCCACTCGCGAAGGCGCGGACGTAGCAACACAAATCGTTCTAGATAGGAGAGGAATCGCTAGGACAATTGATATCAAGGTCGATGAGTTTGAACAAATGGTCAAGGAAGCCAACATCGAAATGGCCAAACTTGATCGCCTTTGGCTCATCCCCACCGCCGAAGTGCCGCTGACCAATCTCGTCCGTGAGTCCATCGTCGACGAAGCGCAATTGCCGATGCGGCTCACCGCCTGCACGCCGTGCTTCCGCGCCGAAGCGGGCGCCGCCGGCAAGGATACGCGCGGCATGATCCGCCAGCACCAGTTCACCAAGGTCGAGCTGGTTTCGATCACCACGCCGGAGCAATCGCGCGATGAGCACGAGCGCATGCTGGCCTGCGCCGAGGAGGTTTTGCGCCGGCTCGATCTGCATTATCGCGTGGTTACGCTCTGCACCGGCGATATGGGCTTTGCCGCGCAGAAGACCTATGACATCGAGGTCTGGCTGCCGGGACAGAACATGTACCGCGAGATTTCATCCTGCTCGGTCTGCGGCGACTTCCAGGCCCGGCGCATGAATGCGCGCTATCGCGGCAAAGACCGCAATGTCCGTCACGTCCACACGCTCAATGGCTCGGGCGTCGCGGTGGGACGCGCGCTGATCGCGGTCATGGAGACCTATCAAGACGGCGACGGATCTATAGCCGTGCCGCACGTATTGCAGACTTATATGGGCGGACTGAAAAAAATCGAGCGACAATGATTGCATTTGTGGAATTGCTCTGAGGCCATGCGCATTCTGGTCACCAATGACGACGGCATTCATTCGCCGGGCCTCGACACCTGCGAGGAAATTGCCCGCAAGCTTTCAGACGACGTTTGGATCGTGGCGCCGGAACACGATCAATCCGGAGTCGCCCATTCGCTCTCGCTCAATGATCCGCTGCGGCTGCGCCAAGTGGATGAGCGTAAATATGCCGTGCGCGGTACGCCGACCGATTGCGTGATCATGGGCGCGCGCCATGTGCTGCAAGACAAGCAGATCGATCTGGTGCTGTCCGGCGTCAATCGGGGCCGCAATGTCGGCGAGGACGTGATTTATTCCGGCACTGTGGCGGGCGCCATGGAAGGCGCGGTGCTCGGCATTCCCTCGATCGCGCTGTCGCAGTCTTACAACTCACGCAGCGGCCAGCCGCCGTTCTGGGAGACGGGAGTGCACTTTGCGCCCGAGATCATCCGGCGCGTGCTCGCCGGCGGCGTGCGCGACGGCGTGCTGATCAACGTCAATTTTCCCGATTGCCGCCCGGAAGAAGTTAAAGCCATCAGGGTTACTCCGCTCGGCCGCCGCCGTCAGGAGCGTTTGCACATCGACAAACGCGTCGACGGGCGCGGCAATCCGTATTACTGGATCGCCTATTCGCGCTTAAATCCATTTCAGGCCGAGCACGGAACGGACATTGCGGTGCTTGATGAACGCTGTATCGCGCTGACGCCGCTGCGCATCGACATCACCGACGAGCCGACCATGACCAAGCTCGCCGAACTTTTCGCCAAGCAGATTTAACGCGGCAATTTAGTTTGCGCCATTGGCGAGGGCTTGGATCGCTTCCTCAAGCGCGTCGGCCTGAAATGGCTTCTGCAAAATCGGCGCAGTCCGATAGGCTTCGGGCAATCCGCGCTGACCATATCCGCTCGCGAAAATAAACGGCACGCCGCGCGCGATGAGAATCTCAACGACCGGCGTCACCGGGGTGCCGTTAAGATTCACATCAAGCACCGCGAGATCGAATTCCGCCTGCTTCGCGAGCGAAATTGCCTCGTCGAGGCCGCCTGCCTCCGCTGCGACACTGTGGCCGAGATCCGTCAGCATGCCTTCAAGCAGCATGCGGATCATCAGCTCATCCTCGACAATGAGGACGCGCTTGCCCGCGGCAGCCTTACCGTAACTCATCATGTGGGATCCCGTGCTTGCGCCCCAACGTCCGAGATCGCCCTTGGTTCCGGCCGAGGAGACTTAATTGCCATGAGATGACCGGCAGTGGGGTTCACGATATGCAGCAGAGTGTAACAGAGCTGGCGGAGTGCTAAAAAGCAGCGGCAGTAAGGGATCATCAAGCGAGGCGACCGTGGCCGCAAAGCCAGCCGCTGACGACATCGAGCGCATGGAATTCCAACTTGCGCTGCGCCGGCGCGGGATCAGCGATCAAGCCGTGCTTCGCGCCATGGAGGAAGTGCCGCGGGAGAATTTTGTCGCTCCTGGCTTCGTCGAAAACGCTTATGCCGACCAGGCCCTGCCGATCGAATGTGGACAGACGATCAGTCAGCCTTTCGTCGTGGCCTATATGACCGAACGGCTTGAAGTCGGCCCCGACCATCGCGTGCTCGAAATCGGAACGGGTTCCGGCTATCAAGCCGCCGTTCTGTCGCGCCTGGCGCGCGAAGTCGTCACCATCGAACGCTACCGTACCCTTGCCGACACGGCGAGCGAGAGACTTAAGGCACTTGGCTGCGCCAACGTGACGGTCCGTGTCGGCGACGGTATGGGTGGCGCGCCGGATTTGGCGCCGATCGATCGCATCATGGTTACCGCTGCGGCCGAAGACGTCCCGGAGGCGCTGGTGGCGCAGCTTGCCGAGGACGGCAAGATGGTGCTGCCCGTCGGACCGCGCCATGACGCGCAGTATTTGGTCAAGCTCACCAAGCATGCGGGCGGCGGATTAACCCGGGAAGAGCTTATTGCCGTGCGATTTGTGCCGCTATTGCCGGGGCGGGCGCGGGAATTGTAGCGCCAAAGACACACAATGGATTATTGCGGGATTATTGCGAAATATTTTCCGGCGCTTAAAACCCTGTTTACCGCAAGGTTGTTTATTCACTCGTCCTTTGTATTGCGTACGAGTGAGTAACCATGCGCGTATCGCCTCGGACGGCCATCTGGCCGCAACTGGTTGCCATTTCGTTAATCGGATTGGGGGTCGCAAGCTGCGCCGATTCCGGGCGCTTCGGTGACTTTTTCGGTTCGACTGGTTCGACGAACACATCCGTTTCGCGCAGCGACGCCTATGGTTCGGCCGCGCAGAGCGCATCGGCAACTCATATTGAAGCAAAACCGCTGGCCCATTTGGCGACCACCGAGGACGGCGCTCCAGGCAACGGGGGCGGCTGGTCCCAGCCCCAAACCGGCAATGCCACGGTACGGACCGCGCCGCCGCAGTCGCATTACCAGTCAGCGGCAGTTGCTCCCTCGCAGTCTCACACCGTCCCAGCGAGCCAGCGGGCGGCCTCAGTGCCGCGCGGCGGCCTCGTTGCTCCGTCCGTGGTCCACGTCGTGGCGGCAGGTGAAACGCTCAAGAGCATCGCGCGGATTTATCGTAAGCCCGTTGCGGTGATTGCTCGGGCCAATAGTCTCGCGGCCAATGCCAAGGTGAGACGCGGCGACCGCATCACGATTCCCGATATCAAAGAGGCGTCACAAGCCACGCAAGCGCGCTCCGAAGCGTCAGTCGCCCCGCCGACCGGCGGTGTCGTCATGGCGGACCCCTCGCAAACCGCGCGCGTGGTGGAACCTGCTCCGGCAATGTCCAGTCAGGATGCCGTGAAAAACGCGGAGCCTGCCGGCAGCCTGCCGGGATTCCGCTGGCCAGTGCGCGGCCGCGTGATCGTGGCGTTCGGACCCAAGCCGAACGGCGTACAAAATGACGGCATCAATCTCGCCGTGCCCGAGGGCACTCCGATCAAGGCCGCGGAAGATGGTGTCGTGGCCTATGCCGGCAGTGAGCTGAAGGGCTATGGCAATCTGGTCCTGGTGCGCCACCCCAATGGTTTCGTCACTGCCTACGCGCATGCCAGCGACATTCTGGTCAAGCGCGGCGACCCCGTGAAACGCGGCCAAGTGATTGCGCATGCCGGTCAGACCGGCAATGTCACCTCGCCGCAACTGCATTTCGAAATCCGCAAGGGCGCCACTCCGGTGGATCCGTCGCAGTATTTGAGTGGGGCGTGAATCAGATGTCGGAGGTCAGATGACAGATGTCAGAGACAACACTCTGCATCTGACATCTGGCCTCTGACATCTGGCCTCTGTCATCCGTCCTCCGATATCCGCACGCCCTTCCGCCCAGCCAGATCCTGAACGTATTGCCACGCCACGCGGCCGGACCGCGCGCCGCGCGTCGTGGCCCATTCCAGGGCTTCCCGGCGCAATTCGGCGCCGTCGAACGGCACCCGGTAATGGACGATGTAGCCCTCGACCATGGCGAGATATTCGTCCTGGCTGCAGCGATGAAAGCCAAGCCAAAGTCCGAAGCGATCCGATAGCGACACTTTTTCTTCGACAGCCTCGCCGGGATTGATGGCGGTCGCGCGTTCGTTTTCCATCATGTCACGCGCCAAGAGGTGCCGCCGGTTGGAGGTTGCGTAAAAAATCACATTCTCAGGACGCCCCTCGATTCCGCCTTCGAGCATCGTTTTCAGCGATTTGTAGGAAGTATCGTCGGCGTCGAAGGACAGGTCGTCGCAAAAAACGATGAACCGCTGCGGCGCATTGCGTAAAAGACTCATGAGTTCAGGCAGCGACTCGATGTCTTCACGGTGGATTTCAATCAGTTTCAATCCGGCGGCGGGAGAGGCTTTGCCGATCGCGGCGTGGGCGGCTTTCACCAGCGACGATTTACCCATGCCGCGGGCGCCCCACAGAAGCGCATTGTTGGCCGGCAGCCCGCGCGCAAAGCGTTCAGTATTCTCGACCAGGAGATCGCGGACGCGGTCGATCCCTTTGAGAAGGGACATCTCGACGCGATTGACGCGATGGACCGGCGTCAGCCTTCGGCCCTCGGGATGCCACACGAAGGCTTCGGCAGCGGCAAAATCGGTCGCCGCCGATGCAGCCGGCGCCAGCCGCTCCAGCGCGCCGGCGATGCGAGCGAGAAGCGCGGCGTCGCTACCGCGAGCCTGGGCTTTGTCGGTGCCCGCGCGAGCGGCCTTGTTGGGCGAGGTCTTGCTTGGTCGCGCGGGAGATTTGGCCATCTTTGCACCGACTTGCGGCCTTCCCTTAGCCGGGCGGGCAAGCGGCGGCAAGCCGAGCGGCCGCAAGGCACCGAAGCGGGTTTCCGCCACGTTGCAATTGAGCCAACGGCGGTTATAGTCCGCGCCGATTTTGCGCGCAAAATCGGCTCTTCGTGCCAAGCGGCGCGCCTTTTCCTGCTGCTCCTTTTCACGCGGCTTTTCGGAGGAACAATGTTCATTACGCCCGCATTCGCGCAAAGCGGTCTGTTCGGCGGCGATTCAGCCAGCATGATCACGTCATTCATGCCGCTGATCTTGATCATCGTAATCATGTATTTCTTGATCCTGCGGCCGCAGCAGCAAAAGGTGAAACAGCATCAGGCAATGATCAAAGCCTTGCGGCGAGGCGACACCGTCGTGACCAATGGCGGTCTGGTTGCCAAGGTCACCAAAGTTGTCGATGACGATCAGATTGAAGTTGAAATCGCCGATGGCGTACGTGTGCGGCAGATGCGCGCCATGGTCAGCGATGTGCGCGCGAAAGGCGAGCCGGTGAAGGACGACAGCGCCGCCTGACCGATCCGGCAATTGACCGGCGGAGGAGGGCGGGCATGCGCGAACTGAACGGCGCTGCAAAGTAAGGAAAACGCAATCCATGTTGTTTTTCACGCGCTGGAAGGCAGCGGCAATTGTGATCACGGCTCTGACCGTATGCCTTTGCGCGGTGCCCAATTTCTTTTCGGATAACGTGGTCCGGCACTGGCCGAGCTGGGCGCAACGCCACATCGTGCTCGGCCTTGACCTGCAAGGCGGCTCGCATCTTTTGCTGGAGGTCGATTCGGCGGCGGTGCGCAAGGAACAATTGCAGTCGATCAACGATGATGTGCTGCGCGTGTTGCGGCAGGCGCGCATTCCATTCACCGGCCGCGCCATCCGCGGCAACGGCGTCGACGTGCACATCACGCGCGATACCGACATCGATACGGCGCTCGCCAAGTTGCGGGAGCTGTCGCAGCCGCTCTCCGGATTTGCCGGCAGTACCGGGCAGCGCACCATTACGGTGACCGCGAACGGCAACACCATCACGCTGAACCCGACCGAGCCGGCCATCACCGAACGCGTGCGCCAGGCCGTCGATCAATCGATTCAGATCGTCGAGCGCCGCGTCAATGAACTCGGCCTTGTCGAGCCGACGATCCAGCGGGAAGGCACCGATCGCATCCTCGTTCAGGTGCCGGGTCTGCAGGACCCCTCCCGGTTGAAGGAAATTCTGGGCAAGACGGCAAAGCTCGACTTCCGGATGGTCGATGTGTCGATGCCGCCCGATCAGGCGGAGCAGGCCCACCCGGCCGATTCCGAGATCCTGCCCGGCGAAAGGCCGGGGGAGAAATATTTGATCGAGAAGCGGGTACTGGTCTCCGGCGCCGATCTCACCGACGCGCAACCCGGCTTCGATCAGCGCACCAATGAACCGGTCGTGAATTTCCGCTTCAATTCCGCCGGCGCGCGCAAATTCGCGGAGGTGACGCAGGCCAATGTGGGCAAGCCGTTCGCCATCGTGCTCGACAACAAGGTCATCTCGGCACCGGTCATCCGCGAGCCGATCTTGGGCGGCTCCGGACAGATTTCCGGCAACTTCACAGTTCAGTCCGCCAACGATCTCGCCATTCTGTTACGCGCGGGCGCGCTGCCGGCGCCACTGACGATCATCGAAGAACGGACCGTGGGACCCGGTCTCGGCCAGGACTCGATCAATGCCGGCGAGCACGCCGCCTATGCCGGCGCCGCACTGGTGGTCATTTTCATGCTCGCGACCTACGGATTGTTCGGATTGTTCGCCAATCTCGCGGTCGCAGTGAACGTCGCGATGATTTTCGGAGTACTGTCGCTGTTGAGCGCCACGCTGACGCTTCCGGGAATCGCCGGCATCGTGTTGACGGTCGGTATTGCGGTGGACTCGAACGTGCTGATCTACGAGCGCATTCGCGAGGAGGTGCGCGCCGGCCGTAGCGCAATCAATGCGATCGACGCTGGCTTTTCGCGGGCCCTTGCCACTATTCTGGATTCGAACATCACCACCTTCATTGCGGCGGCGGTTTTGTTCTATATCGGCACCGGACCGGTGCGCGGATTCGCGGTGACGCTTGGCATCGGCATCATCACCACTTTGTTCACGGCCTTCACCTTGACCCGGCTGATCGTCGCCTATTGGGTCCGCCTGTGGCGTCCCCGCGTCGTGCCGATATGAGCATGGTCGGCCTGCGCAGGTTACCGGAACAGTTCATGCCTCACAGTCCCACCTGAAAGTCTGATCGTGCGCCTCCTACGCATCGTTCCCGACGACACAAAATTCGATTTCATGCGCTTCCGGCGCATCAGCTTTCCCGTATCGGCAATGCTGTCGATCGCGGCGATCCTGCTGTACTTCTTCCACGGCCTGAATTTCGGCATCGATTTTATCGGCGGCACGCTTATGGAGGTGCAGACCAAAGCCGGTCCGGCCGATCTCGCCAAAATGCGCGCTACAATTGGGTCGCTGCAGCTTGGTGAATTTCAGCTGCAGCAATTCGGCGCACCAGACGACGTGTTGATCCGCATCTCCGAACAGCCAGGCGGCGATGAAGCGCAGCAGGCCGCGGTGCAGAAGGTTCGCAACGCGCTGGGCAACGACGTGGACTACCGGCGGGTAGAGGTTGTGGGGCCGAGCGTTTCCACCGAGCTTCTGGCCTATGGCACGATCGGTCTGGTTTTGGCGATCGTGGCGATCCTGATCTATCTCTGGTTCCGTTTCGAATGGCAATTTGCGCTCGGCGCCATGATCGCCAACGTGCACGATATTGTGCTCACCGTGGGATTCATGTCGCTCACGCGTATCGATTTCGATCTCACCAGTATCGCGGCCTTGCTCACGATCCTGGGATACTCGCTCAATGATACGGTCGTGATCTACGATCGTATCCGTGAAATGCTTCGCCGCTATAAGCGCATGCCGATGCCGGAACTGTTGAACGCGTCGGTCAATGCCACTCTGTCGCGCTCGATTGTCACTCACGTCACGGTGGCGATGTCGCTTCTCGCGTTGTTGTTGTTCGGCGGGCAGGCCATTCACAGCTTCACCGCTACAATGATGTTTGGCGTGGTGCTTGTTGGCACTTACACGTCGGTGTTCATTGCCTCGCCGATCTTGATTTATCTCGGTGTAGGCCGCGGCCGCGTCGGCGGAGCCGAAGAACCGGAATCGCCGCCGACGGCACCCGCGGTAGCGCCGATTTCGGGCACGCCGGCTTCGCAGCGGGCCAAAGCGCGGCGTTAAGCCATGATTGCTTCGGGAACTCGGTTGTTGTTCTGGGTTTTTGGTGGAGCATGATCTATTCGGAAAACCGGTTTCCACTTTTCCGGATCATGCTCTAGTGGACGAGCCCCATCTACCGCGCCAGGTCCTGATCGACGCGCACGGCGCCGGCGGCTTTCGCTTCGCGGGAATGTCCCATCGCGGTTCGGTGCTTTGCTTGCCGCAGGGCATCTGGGCCTGGCCGGTCGTTTCTCCTGGCGACGTCACAAACGAAACACTGTCGCGTGTCTTCGCCGCGGCTACCGATTTGGACTTCTTCATTATCGGTAGCGGCACGGAGCTATGGCGGCCGGATGAGTTTCGCGCGCGATTTTGCGAAGCCCATGTCTCACTTGACGCGATGACGACCGGACCGGCGGTGCGCACCTATAACGTTATGCTGATGGAAGGCCGCCGGGTTGGCGCGGGGCTGATCGCCATCGAATGATCTTACGGTCGCATCATGCAAGATGCAGTTTCATATTGCGCCGAGCTTGTGCGCAACACTGATCGCGATCGGTTTATCGCAACCCTGTTCGCGCCCGAACGCAATCGCGATGCGCTCTATGCACTGTATGCCTTTAACGTCGAAGTTACGCATGTGCGGGATCGCGCGCGCGAAGCGGCGCCGGGAGAAATCCGGCTGCAGTGGTGGCGCGAGGTGCTTCAGGGCGAACGCCACGGCGAGGCGATGGCGAGCCCGGTAGCCGCATCGCTCCTGAATGCGATTGAGCGCCACCGTTTGCCGGTGAACGCAATGCTGGCGTTTCTCGATGCAAGACGCTTCGATCTTTATGACGAACCGATGCGGACCATCGCCGAACTCGAAGACTACGCGCTCGGGACCGCATCGGCTTTGATCACAATGGCGGCGCAGATTCTCGGAGCCGATGCCGCGGCGGCCGCTCGGCCGGCGGGAATAGCCTACACCCTGACTGAACTGTTGACCGCGTTCCCAGGACATGCGGTGCGTCGGCAACTCTATCTTCCGGTCGAGCTTCTTGATCGCCACGGGGCACACGCCGCAGATGTGTTTGCTTGCCGCTCATCGCCGGCGCTCGACCAGGCCGCGGCCGACTTGCGCCGTTTGGCGCGGCACTATCTCGCCGCCGCGGCGAGCAGCTTGCGCGCGCTGCCTCAGCAGGCGCTGCCTGCATTTCTACCGGTTGCACCGGTGCGTCGGTCACTCGATCGCTTGGATCGCTCCGAGGTTTTCTTGCCAAAAACGCTCTCGCCGTGGCTGCGCCAGTGGCTGATTTGGCGCGCCGCGCGCAATCCAGATCGGTTGGCTCGCTGATTGCGCGTTTAGCTGCCGCCGCGGCCGTTATGCGCTACGCGCATGCGCTGGCCCAACCAATCCTGATAGACGCTGGTCAAGTCGGGCGTGGACCGCGCGGATGCGAGCTTGTCGGCCACGGTGGTAACAAGCTCGGCTTCCGATTTGGCGCGCGCAAACCAGCACTCGTTCATCCGCTCAAGAGCATCGAGCAAATCCTTTTGGGTCGCAAACACCGATTTAGCTTGTTCTTGCGCCTGGTCGAATGGACGAGTGAAGTCGATAGAAAACGCGTCATTGGTTCCTGGCTGCTTAGCAGGCATGATACGCTCGCAAAAATCTTTACACGCGATTTCCAACGCGCGAATCAGAGCCAGTACTCAGTTTCGGCACCGGAATAGTGTGAACTCGGAGTGCAGGTCGGGTGGCAAGCGAAACGCTGGAAACCTCACCCGTGCAACGCGCGCAGACTTTTTCAGTTCCCTGATGGAAGAAATTTCCAAGCTGTGGCGCACGCGCGTGCTGCTTTGTTGAGCGCTTTTCATTTCTGGTGTGTGGGCGTGATCAGAAAGCGAAACGATCGCGCAAGTTCCGCCTGTCGGAGACAATACGTGACACGATTGCGCGTTCGGCCTCGGTCCGGACCAACGCGTCGATCAAATCGACTTGATTCATCGCGACAAGTTCGAGAATTTCGCTGCGGACTTCGCCTTGCATATTCCGAGGCAGGGCCGGGACCACCTGCAAATGTTCCGGCTTTGCGCCGCCCAGAAATTTGATCAATTCATGCTCGTCAGCGCTGCTCTCGACAAACGCGTAAAGCCCGGTGCCGGTGCGACGATCGGGAAAAGCTACGATCGCCACGTCGCCAACCCGCGGATGCGCGCGCAACCGCGCCGCGATCACGGGGGCTTGGCGGGTGAAGCGAACGCCGCGACCCTCCCGGTCAGTGAAATTCAGTCCCCGCGTGATGGCGTAATAAAGCTTCTTGCCGCTGGCCATCCATACTCGCGTGATGAGCGTTTTACGCCCCAAGACGCGGCGTTCCGCGGCCGTCAACGCAGCCGGCGCGTAGCGCCGTTTATGTTTAAGAAGATGACGCAGGTCCTCGTAGCGCGCTAACCGGAATAATAAGCTGCGCCGCGGAAAGAATTCCGCAAGCTGGAAATCGGTCAGATAGGCGCGACCATGCGCGTAGATCCAGTTCTGTTCTTTAGCCAGATCGTTATGCGTGATGCCGGCACGATGCAGAAGTCGCAGCGCGGTCTTTGCCGAGCGGAAAAAACCGGCGTCGCCGTAAGGCTTGGCTATGTGCAGCGGCACGCCATCGATCCAGCCGCGCACCAGAAATCCCCCTCCGGCAAACAACAGCGGAGGCGCAATCGAAAGTGATCCGGTGCTGGCAAGCGCACGGCACTCGCGCCGGAACAGTTCATTTGCCAACGGGCGGGTCCACCACCGCACGTCATCAAGGTGCCGGAGCACCGCATCGACCTCGCCGCGCTCAGTGCGAAACCGCCCGCGCTCGATGGTTGAAAACAGATCGCGCTTGAGCACGGCCGTGCTCCGCCAGCGGCTTGTGAGTTCCGCCCGATCTCCGGTCATGCCGATTGTATAACATGTTTTCAAACATACGGCTGCTCATTCGGCCGCAACCGAAAGGCGACCCGACAGCCAGTTTTCAAGATCATGGAGGGCGCGCGTGCAAAGCGCCGCCTTCTTTGCGGCGGTTTTAGCCGCGCCGCGTAAGCGGCCGCCGCCGGCATCCCTGGCTGGCGTCCGCGCCAGCGGCGGAAACAAGCCGAAATTGACATTCATGGGCTGGAACGAGCGCGGACCGGCGTCGATGGTCTCGATATGTCCACCGGCGATGTGGGCAAGTAGCGCACCATGAGCGGTGGTGTGCGGTGGTGGAACTATGTTTTCGCCGAGACGCTCCGCGGCAGCGAAGCGGCCGGCCAAGAGTCCAATTGCAGCGGACTCGACGTATCCCTCGCAGCCGGTGATCTGTCCGGCGAAGCGCAACCGCGGCGCCGATCGCAGCCGCAGCGTTCCATCCAACAATTTCGGAGAATCAATAAACGTATTGCGATGCAGGCCGCCGAGCCGAGCAAATTCAGCATTGGCGAGGCCCGGAATTGTCCGAAAGATGCGCAGCTGCTCGCCATGTTTGAGCTTGGTCTGAAAGCCTACCATGTTGAAGAGTGTGCCGAGGCGGTTGTCCTGGCGAAGTTGCACGACGGCGTAAGGTTTCACCTCTGGAGCACGCGGGTTTGTCAGCCCGAATGGTTTCATCGGTCCATGCCGTAACGTTTCGTGCCCGCGCTCAGCCATCACCTCGATTGGCAGACAACCGTCGAAATACGGCGTCGCCATTTCGAAGTCGCGAAATGACGATTTCTCGGCGGCGAGCAGCGCGTCGACGAAATTGTCGTAATCGGAGCGTGCGAGCGGGCAGTTGATGTAATCAGCGCCCGAGCCGGCCGGACCCGCCTTGTCATAGCGCGATTGGAACCATGCGACTTCCATATCGATGGAGTCGCGATGAACGATCGGCGCTATAGCATCGAAAAAGGCCAGCGCGTCTTCGCCGGTCAGCGACCGGATTGCACCGCTAAGGGCCGGCGAGGTCAGCGGCCCGGTGGCGACGATAACGCTGTCCCAATCGGCGGGCGGCATCACGATCTCTTCGCGGCGGATCTCGATGAGCGGCTCGGCATCGAGCGCGGCCGTGATGGCCCCGGCAAAACCGTTGCGGTCGACCGCAAGCGCGCTGCCCGCCGGCAGCTTATTTGCGTCGGCGGCGTGCATAATGAGGGACTCAAGGCGGCGCATCTCGGCATGGAGAAGGCCAATGGCGCTGCCCTGCGCGTCGTCCGAGCGGAACGAGTTCGAACAAACCAGCTCGGCCAGTTGCGCGGTCTTGTGGACCGCGGTCGCGCGAGCGGGGCGCATTTCGTGCAAGACGGCGGGAACACCTCGGCGTGCCAACTGCCAAGCGGCTTCGCAGCCGGCAAGGCCACCCCCGATGATGTGAACCGGGCTCATTCTCTCTGTCATTTCGGTAAACTAGGCCGCTCGCCGCTGGACGACAACCTTGCGGGAATAAATCACGGCCGGCGCCGCTATACGAGAATACGGACGATCCGGCGAAATCCGGTGTTAGTCATCTCAGTAGTGAGCGCCGAGGAACTCCTGCATGCTCGATGTAGTCAGGTCCGCAGCACGCCCGCGGACCTTGGCGGCGGCGTTTGACGTTGAGATCTTGTCGCTTGCGACGGCCAATCCGCCATTCCGTTTGCCGCAATCGGAAGCCGCTGTTCATGCAAAGCAGCTTTATCCGCAGCTGAGCAAACTGTGGCAGCTCTACGACAACACTGGGATCGAGTGCCGGTACAACTGCGAACCGATCGAGTGGTATTTAAGGCCGCATAGTTGGGAAGAGCGCACTGAATCGTTCCGTCGGCATGCGCTCGATCTACTTGAGGGAGTAACGGTCAAGGCGACGGAGGCGGCCGGAGTAGCGCTCAACGACGTCGATATGATCGTGACTAATACGATTACCGGCCTTGCCATTCCGAGCCTCGACGCCATGCTGCTCAACAGGCTCAAGCTGGCGCCCACGATTGAGCGCTTGCCGATGTTTGGGCTTGGCTGCGGCGCCGGCGTGGCGGGGCTTGCCCGCGCGACGCGTCTCGCTCACGCCAGGGATGGCGCCCTGGTCTTGTTTCTGACGGTGGATCTCTGCAGCCTGTGTCTGCGAGTCAACGATCCGAGCCCCGCGATGTTCGTCTCCACCGCGTTATTCGGCGACGGTGCGGCGGGTCTGCTGCTGCACAATAGCAGAAATGGCTCGCGGGCAGGGCCGCGCATTCTTGCAAGCGGCGAATGGTGCTGGGCCAATACCGAGCACATCATGGGATGGGACATAAAGGACGACGGCTTCGGGATCGTGCTCAGCCCGGAATTGCCGTCGCTGATGAAAAAAGCACTCGCGCCGGCGTTCAATGATTTTCTCGATCGCAACGGACTTGCGCTTGGCGACTTCAACGGCTTCCTGTTTCATCCCGGTGGCCGCAAATTGCTCGAGACGATGGAGGAGGTGCTGGGGCTTACGCGCGACCAGCTCCACCACTCTTGGGAGGTGTTGCGCCGTTACGGCAATATGTCCTCGGCGACCGCACTGTTTGTTCTGGAACACGCAATCCTGAGCGGAGCACGCGGCCCGCACTTGCTGGCGGCATTTGGTCCGGGTTTTTCCGCGTACTTCGCTGCGGTGGAGCTGTGATCGAGCTCGGTTGGGGCGCGGCGCTTCTCGGTTTTCTTACGCTTCAGCGAATCGCCGAGTTGTGGTGGGCGAGACAGAACGAACGCAGATTGTTCGCCGCCGGCGGCGTGGAATACGGCCGATCTCACCTTCTGCTGATTGTGCTTGTTCACGCCGCTTGGCTGATCGGAGTGTGGGCCTTGGCCTATGATCGTCCGGTCGAACCGCTGTTCTTCGCCATCGTAGTGATCTTGCAAATCGGCCGGTTTTGGGTTCTGGCGACGCTCGGACGTCGCTGGAGTATTCGCATTATTGTCGTTCCCGGGGAAAAGCTGGTGGCGCGAGGTCCTTACCGATGGCTGCGTCATCCCAACTATGCGGTGGTGACCGGCGAAATCGCGGCGGTGCCGCTGGCGCTTGGATTGCCGATTTATGCACTCGTTTTCTCCATTCTCAACGCGGCAGTTCTTTCGATCCGCATCCCCGCAGAGAACGCGGCGCTGGCGGCCGCCACTTCCGCTCAGCCTCGGTAATCGGCGCTGTTGGCGGGCGGTAGGCCCTCTGCTATAGGACCACGTGTATCTCTGAAAGGCAGCGGCTCATGTCAGTCGACAGCGACACTGTCCGCCGTGTCGCCCATCTCGCCCGAATCGCGGTCGCCGAGAGCGAAGTTGAAAACCTTCGCGGCGAGCTCAACGCTATTCTCGCCTTCGTCGAGCAGCTGGCGGAAGTTGAGGTTGAGGGCATCGAGCCGATGACGTCGGTCACGCCAATGACGATGAAGACGAGGGAAGACAAAGTCACGGACGGCGGCATTCCCGATGCCATCATCGCCAATGCGCCGGCGCACGAACATCACTTCTTCCTGGTTCCCAAAGTGGTGGAATGAACGATGTGCTTGGCTTGCGAACAAGATGCGATCTGGCTCGCTTATCTGGAGAGTCAGGGCCTGCTGCAGCCGGACGATCCGGCGGCTGTCGAAGCGTTGTTTGCCGGCTTTCCGGTGCAGCCGCTGCCACTACGATCGGAAGCCGGCTTCAAAATTGAAGACCGCGCATCTTCGGCGGGTAGTTCGCCGACCGAGCAAAACCCGTTCTTTTGTGACGATCCAAAAACTGGATGACCGATCTCACTTTGCTCACGCTAGCGCAAGCGCGCGAGGCGCTGCGTAAGAAAGAGTTTTCCGCGACAGAACTGGCCGAAGCTCATCTGGCCGCCGTTGAACAGGCGCGAGCGCTGAATGCTTTCGTCATGGAAGTGCCGGAGCATGCCCGCGCCATGGCGCGCGCGTCGGACGAGCGGCTCGCGAAAGGAGCGGGCGGTTCGCTTGAGGGACTGCCGCTCGCAATCAAGGATTTGTTCTGTACCGAAGGCGTCCGCACCACCGCGTGCTCGCATATCCTCGATAATTTCGTCCCGCCTTACGAGTCCACGGTCACGGCAAACCTGTGGCGCAACGGAGCTGTGCTTATCGGCAAAACCAACGCCGACGAGTTCGCTATGGGCTCGTCGAACGAGACCTCCTATTACGGTCTGGTCGTGTCGCCGTGGCGCCGGCGCGGCGCGCAGACCAAGCTGGTTCCGGGCGGCTCATCGGGCGGCTCCGCGGCTGCGGTGGCAGCCCGCGTCTGTGTCGGCGCGATCGGAACGGATACTGGCGGTTCGATCCGCCAGCCAGCCGCGTTTTGCGGCATTGTCGGGCTAAAGCCGACCTATGGCCGTTGCTCGCGCCGGGGAATAGTCGCATTTGCTTCTTCGCTCGATCAGGCCGGGCCGTTCGGCCGCACGCTTCGCGATTGCGCGATCCTGTTACGCGCAATGGCGGGTCATGACCCGAAGGACACGACTTCTGCCGATCTCGCCGTGCCGGATTACGAAGCGGCGATCGGTCGTTCGGTCAAAGGCATGCGCATCGGCATTCCCAAAGAATACCGTGTACCCGGCATGCCCGCCGAGATCGAAGCGCTTTGGCAAAAAGGCGCCGATTGGCTCAAAGAGGCTGGCGCGGAATTGGTCGAGATTTCGCTGCCCATGACCAAATATGCGCTTCCGGCCTATTACATCGTTGCCCCGGCGGAGGCCTCGTCCAATCTCGCGCGCTATGACGGCGTGCGCTACGGCTTACGGGTTCCCGGGCGTGATATCATCGAGATGTACGAGAAAACCCGCGCCGCCGGTTTTGGCAAGGAGGTGCGCCGACGCATCATGATCGGCACCTATGTGCTCTCCGCCGGTTATTACGATGCGTATTATCTGCGGGCGCAAAAAGTGCGCACCCTGATCAAGCGCGATTTCGAAACGTGCTTCGCCGCAGGCGTCGAAGCGATCCTGACGCCAACGACGCCGTCGGCGGCCTTTGCAATCGGCGAAAGAGGGCGGGCCGACCCGATCGAGATGTATCTCAATGACGTGTTCACAGTGACGGTGAATATGGCGGGCTTGCCGGCCATTTCCGTTCCCGCCGGGCTGGACGGCCAGGGCTTGCCGCTCGGACTGCAACTCATTAGCCGTCCCTTTGCCGAGGAGACGCTGTTTGCGCTCGGTTCAATCATTGAGCGTGCGGCTGGCTCATTCACGCCGGAAAAATGGTGGTAGCAAGAGTTTCCGCAACATGACCCCGGCCGCTTTCAGGCAATCGCTCAAGGGCAAAGCGCCTCCTGCAGGCGCCGCTGCGGCGCTGCAGGCTTTGTGGTGGGCGGCGAACGAGAATTGGGACAAAGCACATCGCATCGTCATGAATGGACATGATCAGGATTGCGCTTGGGTGCACGCCTATCTGCATCGCGTGGAAGGCGACCTGGACAATGCCAGTTATTGGTATCGGCAAGCGCGGCGCAAACCGGCGACGCACGAATTATCGTCGGAATGGAATGAGATCGTCGCGGCGCTGCTAGGACACCGCCGCTAGATCACGCGATCATTCGCTGCCTGCTAAACCGGCAGACTTGACCACCTTGCCCCAGCGCATCAACTCGCCGTCGATAAAACCTTGCAAAGCCTCCGGCGGCGGGCTGGCCTGCGGCGTCAGACCGAGGAATATCAAGCGGTCACGGACGTCTGAACGCGATTCCACCGTGCGGAATGCATCGTACAACTTGGTTACGATCGCCGCGGGCGTGCGCGCCGGCGCAACCACCATTCCCCAGCCCGCCGCATCGAAACCGGGCACGCCGCGTTGCGCGAGCGGCGGGATATCGGGTGCTGCCGGCAACGGCGCGGCCGAAGTCACGCCGAGCGCCCGCACCTTGCCGGCTTTGACGAGCGGCAAGGCTGGCGCGGGATCGGCAAACAGCAAGGCAATATGTCCGCCGATAACGTCAGTAAGGGCCGGCGCGCTGCCTTTGTAAGGGACATGCGTCATCTCGATCCCGGTCATGGTCTTGAACATTTCGGCAAAGAGCTGATGCGGCGAACCGGCGCCGCCTGACCCGTAAGTCAGCGCTCCAGGGTGGGCTTTGGCGTAACTGATCAGGTCGGCGACCGAATCGATCGGCAACAAGGGGTTGACGACCAGGATGAACGGAACGCGGACCACAAGCGCGATCGGTGTGAAATCCCTCCGCGGATCATAGGGAAGTTCTTTGTAAAGCGTCGGACTGATCGCCAGCGAGCCGCTGCCGGCCATTACGAGCGTGTAGCCATCCGGCGTGGCTTTGGCGCCGTCCGCGGTGCCGATCGTCGACCCTGCGCCGGGCCGGTTCTCGACCACGACCGGTTGGCCAACCAGATCACCGACTCCAGGAGCAAGTTCGCGGCATACCGTGTCTATCGCTCCGGCAGGCGGCCATGGTGCGATCAAGGTAATGCGCCGCGACGGATAACTATCGCCATGCGCCGGCGCCAATGCGAGCGCCAGACCAGCGGCAACTAAAAAAGAATCCACGATACGACGCACGATTCCCCCTTGTCTTGTTTCTTGAACAACGGCGTTGGATGACGCTCTCAATGAGCATAGTGGCGATCACGTGCCGGCCGCAATCGCCCCTGAGCGAACGTTCAGTTCCGCTCTGGACAGCCGCGCGATCAACTGGCAATGACTATGTTAACGCTCATCTTCACAATCCAGACACGAGCTTCGTGCGGGCGGATATTTAGCGCGGCTTCTTGAAAAACTTGGTGTCAGGCCTCCATCAATGAAAACTTTCCTGCTGCGTCTGTTCACTTGGTGGAATAGTCAGACTTTCGGAACCCAATTGTGGACTTGGCTGTACGGCGAATTCGTCGGCGAAGACGAATTCGGCAGTCGCTACTACCGCACTAGGAACGGCAAGATCGATCCCGCGCTTGGTTTCGATCGCCGCTGGGTTATCTATAAGGGGCTCGCCGAGGCCTCTTTGATTCCGCCAAGTTGGCACGGCTGGCTACACCATATCGTGGATACGCCGCCGACGCTGGAAGCGGCAAAATCTTATCGCTGGGAAAAGCCGCACGAGCCTAATCTGACTGGGACGCCAGCCGCACGCCGCCCGAGCGGTTCGATGCTGGCGCAAGGCCGCAGGCCAGAAGCAACCGGAGATTACAAGGCCTGGAATCCGGGCGATCAGTGATCGAGTTCTGCGTCGATGGTCGCCTCGCTGCGTACATCTGGCGCCCCCGTTTTCGCCGCATTCCACATGTTAACCGGCGTTGCGCAAAACGCGGCCACTGCACAAAAGCAAAAACCTGCACTAACAAGTCCGTCATGGCTCGAATCGCCGCACTCTTGGTCGTGATCGGCGCCACGCTCGCGGCTGGGCCGGTTGCGGCCCAGTTCGGTGGCACTTTCGGCGATTCGCCGCCACGGCCGCCGGCTGATGTGCCAGGCGGACCATTTCCGCCGCAGCCGCCGCCGGTGCAATATCCCGGACAGTCCCCGGCGCAACAGCAATATCCCGCCCAGCAAAGCCCGCGCCCGCAGCAGAATCCGCCGCCGCAGAACGCGACGCGCGGCCCGGCCGGAATCCAGTCTCAACCGTTACTGCCGCCCGCAGGCGCGTCTGTCGCACCCGCCCCGCAGAATCGCGCCGTGCCGGCACCGGCGGTTCCGGCGCCGCCGCAGCCGGCCGATACCGCACCGCGGCCTGATGATACGGTGGTCACGGAAACGCCGACGCAGAAGATAGAAAATGCCCGCGCGGTTTTTGCCGGACTCGACAAGATCACCGGGCGAACAATCTCGTTTGATGCGGCGATTGGAGAAACGGTGCAATTCGGCGCCCTGCAGGTCACCGCGCGCGCCTGTTATACGCGGCCGCCGACCGAGGCGACGAATACCGATGCTTTCGTGGAAGTCGACGAGGTTACGCTGCAAGGTGAAATAAAACGAATTTTTACCGGCTGGATGTTCGCCTCAAGCCCGGGCCTGCACGCCGTGGAGCATCCGATCTACGATATCTGGCTAACCGATTGCGCGCAGCCTGCCGGCGGCGCGGTAGCTCAGGCGCCTCCGCCCGCGCCGCCGTCCGCCTCGGCACCGGCCGGTTCGGGACGCAAGCCTGCGGCGCCGCGCGTTCCCGCCATCCCGCCCGCGCGCGCACCCGCTCCCGCGACCGACGATTGATTTAGTTCTGCGCAAGCCGCGCCAGTATGGTTTCGCCCGAGATCGGGTGGTCGATCGGGAGCGCAGTGAAGTGCGCTTCACCGACGAGCGCGGCATCGAGCAATTTGTGATAGACCGGCCGTGACACTTCAGTGGCGCCGAAGCTTCGCAGATGCTCGGTCACGAACTGCGTGTCCAGCAAACGATAGCCGCCAGCCTTAAGTCGGGCGACCAGATGCACCAGAGCGATTTTTGAAGCATCGCGTGCGCGGTGAAACATGCTTTCGCCGAAAAACGCGCGGCCAAGGCTGACGCCGTAAAGACCGCCAATCAAAGTTTCGCCGTCGTAGACCTCGACAGTATGACAATCGCCGCGTTCGTAGAGCTTGCGATAGAGAGTACGGATGCGGCTGTTGATCCAGGTGCGGCTCCGCCCCGGTTGCGGCTGCGCGCAGCCATCGATCACCGCGTCGAAGTCCCGGTCAACGACCACCGTGAAGGGGGTAGAACGGACCGTACGCGCCAATCGGCCGGCGAGATGAAACCGATCCAAAGGAATGATTCCGCGACGCTCCGGCTCGATCCAGTAGAGCGCCGGATCATCGGCGCTCTCCGCCATGGGAAATATCCCGCAGGAGTAAGCCTTCAGCAGCACCTCGGGCGTGATGTCGATGAACGCGGACTCGCGGCTTGCCATGGATTCGTTTAACCGGCCGACGCCTTAACCTTCAAGAGGCGGGTACGACCGATCGCCGATCACCACCCGCCGGGAAACACGCCCTAGCGCTTCCGGCAATTGTTAACCGCTTGCAAAGCATAATTGGCTACAGTTTTTGCCAATTTGAACGCTTTCTAGCGCAATGCATTAGGCGGCTATGGACCGGGTGGGGGCTGCCAATGGGCGTACACACAGACGTAAATGCAACGGACGCTGAGCGGATTCGCGTCTTGTTCGTCGAAGATGAATTCTTCATCCGTGAGTGGATCGCGCAATTACTCTCGGAGCAGGGCTTTGCTGTCGACAGCGTGACCAACGCGGCCGATGCTCTCCTGCACATCACGCGCGCCCCGATCGACATTCTGCTGACGGATATCAATCTGCCGGGTGGGATGGATGGGACGGCGCTGGCGCGACGCGCGCGTGAATTGCAGCCGGAGCTGGCGGTGATCTATGCCTCCGCCCGCGCTGCGACGCTCAAGCAAGAGGCGCGCGTGCCGGGATCATTGGTGCTGCCAAAGCCCTACGAACCTGCCGTCCTCGGAAGACTGCTCGCCGCCGCGGTGCGCGCCATACCAGTCGCGGTGCCCGCCTGATCGGGGCTTACTCCGGCAAGCCGCTGCCGGCCAGGAATTCCTCGAGCCAATGGATGTGGTATTGGCCGTCGATGACGTCCTTTTCCCGCGCCAGCGCGCGAAACAATGGCAGCGTGGTCTCGATGCCCTCGACGACGAATTCGTCCAACGCGCGCTTTAATCGCATCAGGCATTCGCTCCGCGTCTTGCCGTGGACGATAAGCTTGCCGACCAGCGAATCGTAATACGGCGGAATCGTATAGCCGTGATAGACGGCGGAATCGACGCGCACCCCCAAGCCGCCGGGCGGATGATAATGCACGATCTTTCCGGGCGAGGGTCGAAACGAAACGGGATTTTCGGCATTGATTCTGCACTCGATGGCGTGGCCGTGAAACTTGAGTTCATCCTGTGTTAGTTGCAGGCCACCGCCGGCCGCAACACGGACCTGCTCCAGGATGAGATCGATATCGGTGATCATCTCGGTCACCGGATGCTCCACCTGAATCCGCGTATTCATTTCGATGAAATAGAATTTGCCGTTCTCGTACAAAAATTCGACTGTGCCCACGCCGAGATATTTGATGGCACGCATGGCCTTGGCGACGGTCTCTCCGATCTCGTCGCGCGTGTTGCTATTAAGCGCCGGGGAGGGACCTTCTTCCCAGACCTTCTGGTGGCGGCGCTGCAATGAGCAGTCACGCTCGCCAAGATGAATTGCGCCGCCCTTGCCATCGCCGAGGACCTGAATCTCGATATGACGCGGTCGGGAGAGGTACTTTTCGACATAGAGCGTGTCGTCGCCGAAAGCCGCCTTCGCTTCGGCGCGCGCCGATGCCAGCGCTGAAGCAAGTCCGGATTCTTCGGTCACCACGCGCATGCCGCGGCCGCCGCCGCCCGCGGCCGCTTTGAGCATCAGCGGATATCCGATCTCGCGCCCGAGCTGCTGCGCGTGAGCCTCGCTGCCGACGTCGCCGTCGGAGCCTGGCACCACAGGAATACCGAGCTCCTTTGCGGCGCGTTTGGCCGCGATCTTGTCGCCCATCAGGCGAATGTGCTCGGGGCGTGGACCGATGAAGTGCACATTGTGCTCGGCTAGGATTTCGGCAAATCGGGCGTTCTCGGAGAGAAAACCGTAGCCGGGATGCACGGCGTCCGCGCCGGTGATCTCGCAGGCTGCGAGAAGGGCAGGGATGTTGAGGTAACTATCTTTAGCGGCGGGTGGCCCGATGCAGACGCTTTCGTCCGCCAAACGGACATGCATCGCGTCTTCGTCCGCGGTGGAGTGTACCGCGACTGTGGCAATGCCCAGCTCCTTGCAGGCGCGCAGCACCCGCAGCGCGATTTCCCCGCGATTGGCAATGAGGATCTTGTCGAACATCCTCGCCGCTTATGTTCTGCGCCGGCTCAGGCTTCGCTTCATTCGATGATCATGAGCGGCTGGCCGTATTCTACCGGCTGGCCGTCGTCGACGAGAATCTGGATCACTGTTCCAGGGCGCGGCGCCGGGATCTGGTTCATCGTCTTCATCGCTTCGATAATCATCAGCGGCTCGCCCGTTTTTACCACCGTGCCGACTTCCACAAAGGGACGGGCACCGGGTTCGGGCGCAAGATAGGCCGTTCCGACCATCGGCGAGGCGACTACTCCGGGATGCTGCGCCGGATCGATCGGCAGCGGTGCGGAGGCAACCGTCGCCGCTGTTGGCGCTGCGGATTCGGTGGCGCGCGGGCGGCCGAGGCCGCCGCCGGAATGTCGTGCGACGCGGATCGACACGCCGTCGCGCTCGACGGCAATTTCGGTCATACCGGTTTCGTCCAGCAGCTTCGCCAGCTCGCGAATGGCTTCGTGATCGATTGCGGGCGTCCCCGGACTATCGGACTTACGCGCCACGATCACTCCTTGGCGCCGAGCAGGCTGGCAAGACCTGCTATGGCGAGCGCATAGCCGTTGATGCCGAAGCCGCAGACTACGGCTCGTGCCGCACGAGAGACATAAGAGTGCCGGCGAAACTCCTCGCGGGCATTGATATTGCTGATATGCACCTCGACGACCGGCGACTCCATCGCGAGCAGCGCATCCAGAATTGCGACCGATGTCGTCGTGTGGCCCGCAGGATTTATGATAAGCCCGGCCGCTTTTTCTGCCCGCGCCTCATTGATCCAATCGATGATCTGGCCTTCGTGATTGGATTGGCGGAAGACCAGCGCAAATCCGAGTCGCTCGGCTGCGGTGCGGCAGAGCTTTTCGACATCGGCGAGCGTCGAGCGGCCATAGATCTGCGGCTCGCGCGTGCCGAGCAAATTGAGGTTGGGTCCGCTAAGCACGTAAATAGTTTTGGCCATGCGCGCTGAGCCGGCTATTGCCGCGGGCCATCCCGCGTGAACTCGTTATAAGGAAGGCCCCCGCAAAGTGGAAGCGGGATCAGGCCGAGTTCGGCAGGCGCGCCGCCAATCCTTAACGACCGCGCAATGGCGGCGGACCGGACGATTATTTCCGTTCGCTTTTGATCTTGGCGCGCAGCTCGTCCAGGCCGACGGCCCCGACCACGACCTCGTCCCCGACGACGTAGGTCGGCGTTCCGCTGACGCCAAGGGCATCGGCCAGTTTCATATTCTCTTCAATGGTGGCCTTCACCTCGTCGCTATTCATGTCCTTTTCCAGCCGCGTCATGTCGAAACCGACATCTTTGGCCACCGCCAGCGCGCGCATTTTGTCGGCAGGGCCGCGGCCGCCGAGCAGCTTCTG
>DASXJB010000048.1:0-4120 GCA_036497645.1 Xanthobacteraceae bacterium | reverse complement strand
TTAGGCTCCATTGTTAGGGAAAGCGGCTCGGCCTACCCGGTCGGGCAGCTTGCTTTTTGGAACGAGCGTTTTTGAAAAGCGGTCCAGTATGCCTTCATGCGGCAGTCTTGCGCTTGTCCTCGATACGCGGCCCGCGCTTTTCTAACGCGCGAATTGCACGATCTCGAACCCCTCCACGCTTGATGCCGGGGTCCGCGATCTCTGACGATTTTCTTGTCGTCAATGCCAGCGCCCTGCGGTCGCTCATGTCGCCTCCATTGCGTCGTCGTCTGTCATGGCGTGTCGACCGCACGACCAGTCACCAGCTGCTCGATCAGGAACAATTCGAACAGAAACTCGACGAGCTGATCCGCCGCCAGTCCCTGCTCGAGTCGCGCGCTACTGCCTTGAGCGGCGGCACCGACCCTGCGACCACCGGCTCGATCAGGCCAGGGGCAAAGCCAAGCGGCGAACCGGCGGCTGGTTCACAGCGCGGCGACCGCGGCCGGCAGTCGAGCATTGGCGCCACGCTTGGGCGCCTCGAAGCCGCGCTCGATCGGATGGAATACCGGCAGGCGCTGGCAGTGAGCCAGATGCAAGATCGCTACGAAAACAAAGCGCGTCAGATCCGCAGCGCGCTGGCCCAGCTCGGGCTTAAGGCGGAGGCCGCAGCGCCGGCAAGCGGCGGTCCGTTCGTGCCGGTGAAATTGGCTTCCCAAGATCAGGCCTTCGGGCGCGCGCTTCTGCGCGTTAATCTCGCGCGCGCGGACGCCAATGCATTGAGCACCACGCTGTTGAAAGTGCCGTTGCGCAAGCCGGTCGCCGGCGACATCGACGAGTCCTCGCCATTCGGCATTCGCACCGATCCTTTCGTGCGTGAAGCGGCGATGCATACCGGCATCGATTTCCGTGGCGATACCGGCGATCCAATTCGCGCCACTGCGGCGGGCACCGTTATGATCGCGGGCTGGAGCGGTGGTTATGGCAAGATGGTCGAAGTCGATCACGGCAATGGGTTAGTGACCCGCTACGGTCATCTCTCCGAGATCGACGTCGATGTCGGCGACACGGTGCGCGCAGGCGGCGTCGTCGGCAAGCTAGGCTCGACCGGGCGCTCGACCGGACCGCATCTGCATTATGAAGTTCGGGTCAAGGGCGAAGCCGTCGACCCCCAAAAATTTCTCGATGCCGGCGAGCGATTGTTCGCTGGCTGATCCGCCCACTTTCATTCGACTTTGATATTCGCTTCTTTGATGATCGGTCCCCACAAGGCCGCATCGGCGACATTCATCGCCGAAAGCTCCTGCGGCGTGGACCCTCGCGGCAACACGCCGAGCAGCTTGAATTTCTCCTTGGTCGCAGCGTCGTCGAGCATCGCAGCCATATCGGCATTGACCTTGGCGATGATGTCCGCAGGTGTCTTCGCCGGAACGTAAATCGCATACCAAGACGACGCGTCATAACCGGGCACGCCCGACTCGGCGGCGGTCGGCAATTCCGGCTCGTCCGGAAAACGCGTGGCGCTGGTGACGGCTAGACCCCGGACCTGCTTCGCGCGGACCGGTTCCAGAAGCGAGCCGGTGGTGTTGAACATCAAATCGATCCGGCCGGCGAGGAAATCGCTCATCAGTCCCTGATTGACGCCACGATATGGCACGTGCGTTATCTCGATGCCGGCCCGGTGCTTAAACAATTCGCCGGCGAGATGCGGGACCGAGCCGATCCCAGGCGAGCCCCAACTCATTGTGCCGGGATTGGCCTTGGCGTGAGCAATCAAATCCTCAAGCTTCTGGAACGGCGAGGAATTCGGCACGACGATGATATTGGGATAGGTGCCGACCAGCGAAACCGGCGCCAAGTCGGCTGCGGGATCGAAGGTCAGCGTGGAAAACAACAGAGGCTGAACCAAAGGTGATCCAGGAGCGAGCAGCATGACGTAGCCGTCGCCGGGCGCGTGCGCCACGGTGTCGAGCGCAATTCTGGCCCCGGCTCCAGGTCTGTTCTCGACGACGACCTGTTGGTGCCAAAGCTCCGACAGACCATTGGCGACGATGCGCGTCGCCAAGTCCGCTCCGCCACCTGGAGGAAAACCGACAAAGAGCCGAACCACGCGCGACGGATAAGTATCCGCAAGCGCCGGTCGGCCAAAAGGCGCAAACGCAGCGGCGGCCGCCAGCTGCAATGTTCTGCGACGCGAAAGCCCCATGACCACCCCTCCATTGCATCGAAGAAACGCGGCTGCCCTACTCCACGTCCTCGACGTGTTTCGGTCCGGCGCCGAACGCCTTTTGCGCCAGCGCAGCTTGAGTGAACTGATCGATATCGCCGTCGAGCACTGCCGCGGTGTTCGAGGTCGAAACGCCGGTGCGCAAATCTTTGACCATTTGATAGGGCTGCAGCACGTAAGAGCGAATTTGGTGGCCCCAGCCGATATCGGTTTTGGCGGCCTGCTCGGCGGCCGCTTTCTGCTCGCGCTTCTCCAATTCGCGCTCGTACAGCTTGGCGCGCAGCATCTGCCAAGCCTGGGCGCGATTGCGGTGTTGCGAGCGGTCGTTCTGACAGACCACCACGATATTGGTGGGAATGTGAGTCAGGCGGACTGCCGATTCAGTCTTGTTGACGTGCTGCCCGCCGGCGCCGCCCGCGCGCATCGTATCGACCCGCACGTCCGCTTCCTTGATCTCAATATTGATGCGGTCGTCAACTACCGGATAGACGGTGACGCTGGCGAAGGAGGTGTGCCGCCGGGCATTGGAGTCGAATGGTGAAATGCGGACCAGGCGGTGCACGCCATTTTCCGTCTTCAGCCAGCCATAGGCATTGCGGCCTTTGATTTCCACCGTCGCCGACTTGATGCCGGCCTCTTCGCCTTGGGTCTCCTCGATATATTCGACCTTGGAGCCGTGCTGTTCGGCCCAACGCACATACATGCGCAAAAGCATGTTGGCCCAATCCTGGCTCTCGGTGCCCCCGGCGCCGGCATGGACTTCGAGATAGCAATCGTTGCTGTCAGCTTCGCCCGATAGCAGCGCTTCGAGCTCGCGGCGCGAGACTTCGCCTTTGAGTTTGCGCAAAGCGGCTTCCGCCTCGGCAATCGTCTTCGGGTCGTTCTCGCTCTCGCCAAGCGAGATCAGCGTGACTTGATCGTCGAGCTCCTGCTCCATCCGCCCCAAGGCGGTGAGTTGCTCGTCGAGCGCGGTGCGCTCCTGCATCAGCCGGCTCGCCCGCTGCGGATCGTTCCAAAGATTGGGGTCTTCGGCTTGCCGGTTCAGTTCGGCAAGCCGCGCCCGCGCCTTGTCGAGGTCAAAGATGCCTCCTCAGCAGCGTCAGCGACTGCTTGATTTCGGCGACAACAGCTTCGGTCTCGGAGCGCATGGGGATCAGATGTCAGAAATCAGAGGTCAGAGGTCAGATAAGGCCAAATGATCAGCACCGCAAACATATTCCGATATCTGACATCCGACCCCTGCTCTCAGTACAGCCCCCCGGTGCCGGTGCGCACGACACTGCCGCCATCCGGCGAACCGGCAGTCGGCACGCCGTTGGCGGTATCGGCGCCGATCACCGAATAGGAATCGGGCGGCGCGGTGCCGGGCTTGAACGCTTCCAGGATCACTTTGGTATCGCCCGGACCGGCGCGCATCCCGGACTTGGCCTCGACCCGGATCAGCTTGATACCCGGCGGAACGCTGAATGGAATCGGCGGCTTATCCGCAAGCGTCACTTTGAGAAAATCCCTGACGACCGGCGCGGCGAGATGCCCGCCGGTGGCGAGCCGGCCGATGTGGCGCGGCTTGTCGAAACCCATATAGACGCCGCAAACGATGTCGGGCGAATAGCCGATAAACCAGACATCCTTCTCGTCATTGGTCGTGCCGGTCTTGCCCGCAATCGGCTTGCCGACTTCGCGCACGACGGTCGCCGTGCCGCGTTGCACGACGCCTTCCATCAACGAGGTGATCTGATAGGCCGTCATTGCATCGATGACCTGCTCGCGCCGGTCGATCAGCGTCGGTTCGACCTGATTGTCCCACTTGCTGGCGTCGCAACCGACGCATTCGCGCTGGTCGTGCTTGTAGATGGTATGGCCGTAGCGATCTTGAATGCGGTCGATCAGCGTTGGGATGACGCGTCGACCGCC
>DASXJB010000047.1:0-10298 GCA_036497645.1 Xanthobacteraceae bacterium | reverse complement strand
CGCGAGGAGCGTGAAAAAATAGGCAAACGACCATAGTGCGGCGGCGCGCTCCTGGGGCGTCGCCGGCAGCGCACGCGCCAGCGCGCGCCGCAGGAACGCGCCGCTACGGTCACCGCTCGTTTCGAGTGTCATTGCGGCAGGGATAACTTCTGCTTCAGTTCGGCCGCGCTGACCTGCTGTCCGTAACCCGGTCCGCCGCGCTGAAAGAGCTTGGCGTCGGCGAGCTTGCCGACGACCACCGGATCGAAACCCGCGTCGCGAACGAGCGCCGCGGCCACCCGGACGGCGTCCTGATCGTCCCCGGCAATGGGTACCGCGAGTTTCGGATCGGGCCGGTTCGCTTCGCTGGCAAATATTTTATACGACATCGTGTTGAAGGCACGAACGAGCCGCGTTCCCGGCAAGTATTTCTGCGACGTGAGGCCGATGCCGTTAGCTTCGACTTCGTCGGCAACCGCGCCGTCACGGGCGGCGACGGCGTTGCAGGTATCGAGGACGATCTTGCCCTTGAGCTGGGCGGCGTGATCGCGGCCGATCTGCGGCAGTGCGCCGTAAGGTACGGTCAGTAACACGACGTCGCCAAAGGCGATCGCCTGATCGACCGTGCCGGCCTGCGCCAGCGGCCCGAGACCCGCCACCAGATCCTTCAATTCCTCGGGGTGACGCGAGGAAAACAAGACCTTGTGCCCGTTCTTGATCCAGAGCCCGCCGATGGTGCTGCCGATATGGCCTGCGCCGATGGTTCCGATCGGCGACTTCCCGCCACTGGTTTGAGCGCGCAGTTCCCACGGCAATAGTGTCGCGCCGAACATGAGAGCGCTGCCGGTAGCGAGCACGGTCCGGCGATTAAGAAAATTGTCTAGTGTCATAAAGCGACCTCGCGAGTTGAGCTGGCGAAATTATAAGCACCGCGACCGCGATGTTCATGGACACGCAATGCATGGACGCTATGCGCGCCGGGCAGCAGCTTAAACTGCGGAAGAACTTTTTAGCTGCTCGAGTGTTTTTACCGCCCGAGCGGCCCGCTTGCCTTCTTCCAGGCGTCTATGCCGCCGGCAATATGACATGCGGTTTTCAAGCCGGCGTCCTGGGCGGCCTGCACCGCCATGGCCGAGCGTTCGCCGAAAGCGCAATAGAACACAAGCCGTTTGCCGGACGCGGCGGCCAATTCATGCAGAATGCCGCCGGGGCCAATCTCGGCGGGCAGCTGCGGGTAGGGTAGGTGCAGGGAGCCGGGAATAACGCCGTGCTTTTCGCGCTCGCTCTTTTCACGCAAATCGACCAGCGCGAGATCGGGTTTGCCGCGAAGCGCGATCGCGTCGGCGGCAGTCAACGCCCACCCTTTGCGGGCTACTTCCTCCTGATGCAGCCCGACCCGCATATTGGCCGGCACCGCGACGTCCATCATCTTGGGATTCGGCAACTTCAGATTGTTCATCAGCTCGGCGTATTCATCCATCGACTTCACCTTGAGCCGCGGATTGAACAATTTCTCTTCGCCGATGGTAGAGACGGTATCGCCCTTATAATCGTGCGCGGGATAGACGAGCGTGGCCTCGGGCAGCTTCAAGAGCTTGTTGAAGATCGAATCGTATTGCGCGCGCGGATCGCCGTTCTGAAAATCGGTGCGGCCGGTGCCGCGGATCAAGAGCGTGTCGCCGGTAAAGACCCGATCGGGGAGCAGGAAGGAATAAGAATCGTCGGTGTGACCCGGCGTGTAGAGCACGTCGAGCCGCAAACCCTCGATCTCGACCCGGTCGCCTTCGGCCACCCGCATCGAGACCACGTCGGCATCGGTCTGCTCGCCCATCACGGTGATGCAATGGGTGCGGTCGCGCAGGGCGCCCAGTCCGGTAATGTGATCGGCGTGCAGATGGGTGTCGACAGCCTTGACCAGTTTCAGATCGAGCTCGCGAATGAGCTGCAGATAGCGGTCCACCTTTTCCAGGACTGGATCGATGATCAGCGCCTCGCCGCCGGGCCGGCTGGCGAGAATATAGGTGTATGTTCCAGACGTGCTGTCGAAGAGCTGGCGAAAGATCATGCGCGACTCCTCATCTGCACTATACAAGATATGCTAAAATCTAGCAGAGAATGAGACCGGGCCTATGAACAAAATAAATTTGGACGAGAAATTCGCGTTGTTCAGCGATCATTGGCGCCCGAAAACTATCGCGGCCTTAAACGGCCAGGAGGTCAAACTTGTGAAGGTTCAGGGCGAATTCCCTTGGCACCATCACGAGCACGAGGACGAGTTCTTCATGGTGTGGCGCGGCCGGTTCCGCGTCGAGTTTCGTGATCATGTCGTGACCTTGGGTCCTGGAGAATGTGTCGTCGTGCCGCGCGGGGTCGAGCATCGCACCTCCGCCGACCAAGAGGCAGAGATCTTGTGCTTTGAGCCGACCGGCACGCTCAATACTGGCAATGTGCAGGATAAGCGCTATACCGCGCCCAATGGAGCGGCCATCTAACAGGCTTCGCCGGGTGACGCGCCGTTTCACTCCTCGTAGATCATCTTGCGCGTCATGCCGCCGTCGATCACGAAATTGGCGCCGGTGACAAAGCCGGAGCGCTTGCCGTCCAACAGCCAGCTCACGACTTCGGCGACATCTTCCGGCCTGCCGACGCGGCCGGCCGGATGCTGCTTGTGATCCTTGCGCCGCAGCCCGGAATAATCCTTGGTTTCGATCCAGCCTGGGCTGACGCAATTGAGACGCACGTCGGGCGCAAGGCTGATCGCGAGCGCGTGCGTCAAGGCGAGCAGTCCGCCTTTGCTGGCCGAATAAGATTCCGTGTTGGGTTCCGACATCAGGGCGCGGGTCGAGGCGATGGTTACGATCGCGCCACGGGCTTTGCGCAGCGGCTTTTCCGCCGCGCGAGCCAACAGAAACGCAGCGGTCAAATTGATGTCGAGCACGCGATGCCATTCCGAGAGCGTCAGCTGACGGAGCGGCTTGCGGATCATGATACCGGCATTGGAAACCACCCCGTCGAGCCGGCGGAAGCGATGAATAATCGCTTCGACGGCGTCGGACGCGGTTTCCTCGTCGCGCACGTCGCCTTCGATGACGAATACATCGCGCTCGCGCGCAAAGGCGCGGCGCAATCCGCTGTCTGGAAGATCGATGATGCCGACCTGCCATCCCGACGAAACCAGATGGCAGGCAATGGCGCGGCCAATGCCCTTTACCCCTCCGGTGATCAGGGCGACGGGTTTTGCCGCGGACATGTTACGGCTTCCGCTTGAGGCTTGCGCCGGTCAATCGCGTTCGACAGGAAGGTCAGGGCGGCCGCCCCATTCCGCCCAGGAACCGTCGTAGAGACCTTTTGGTTCTTTGCTGAGCGCATCGAGTGCGAGGGTGAGCACCGCCGCAGTGACGCCGGAGCCGCAGGTCGTGATGATCGGCTTGTCGAGATCGACCCCTGCCGCGGCGAATGCGGCGGCGATTTTCTCGCGTGACTTCAGCCGTCCATTTTCGATCAGCCGATCATAGGGCACGTTGAACGAGCGCGGCATATGACCCGAGCGCAGTCCTGGACGCGGCTCGGGCGCCTTGCCGGCGAAGCGTTCGGCGGAACGCGCGTCGACCACCTGCGCGCTGTCGTCAGCGAGCGCCATGCGCACATCGTCGAGCATCGCCACCGCGGCGACGTTCATCTCGGCGGTGAATGTTTTGGCTTTTGGCTTGGCTTCGCCGCTCTCTAGCGGGCGGCCTTCCGCCTTCCATTTGGGCAAGCCGCCGTCGAGCACGTGAACGGATTTGGCGCCGAAAATACGAAACGTCCACCACACCCGGGCCGCGGAAAACAATGGGCTGTTATCATAAACGACAACGGTGTCGCCGTCGCCGATGCCGAGCGCGCCGACCGCGTCGCCGAACTGCGTGGTGCCGGGCAGCATATGCGGCAGCTCGGTCGAATGGTCGCTGATCGCTTCGATATCGAAGAACACCGCGCCCGGGATATGGGCGTTTTTGTATTCGGCCTGCGCATCGCGATTGTGCTGCGGCAGGAAATACGTCGCGTCGACCACGACGACCTTCGGATCGCGCAAATGGCCAGCCAGCCAATCCGTCGACACCAGCCAACGGCCGGACTGTGAGGCAGGGGGGAAATTGTCGTTCGACATGATTTGTCTGAGTGCTAACGCGCCCGCGGGCGCCAAGTTCATGACAAGTTTATTGATATGGAACTGAGATGTTGGGCTTACGCTCGAGCCATGATGGTACCGGCAAGTTCTTCTGGCGCAAAAACTGCGGGTTAAACAGCTTCGACTGATACCTAGTGCCGAAATCGGCGAGGATCGTCACGATCGTGTGGTTCGGGCCAAGTTCCTTGGCCAGCCGCACGGCGCCGGCAATGTTGATGCCGGAGGAGCCGCCGAGACATAGCCCCTCATGTTCGAGGAGATCGAAGATGAAGGGCACTGCTTCGTCATCGGGAATGATGTACGGCTTCTCTACCTTCAGCCCGTCGATCATAGGGGTCACGCGGCCAAGGCCGATACCCTCGGTGATCGAATTGCCTGGGGAGGCCTTGGGGACGCCGTGCGCGAACAGCTCATACATAGCGGCGCCGCACGGATCGGCGCAGCCGATAACCACGTGTTTTTTCTTCTCGCGCAGATATTGCGATACGCCGGCCAGCGTACCACCGGTGCCGACGGCGCAGACAAAGCCGTCGACTTTGCCGTCGGTCTGCCGCCAGATTTCAGGGCCGGTGCTCAAATAATGCGCCAGGCGATTGTCGAGATTATTCCATTGGTCGGCGTAGAGGACACCATTCGGCTCGCGCGCACGCAATTGCTCGGCCAATCGGCGCGCGATGTGCTGATAATTGTTGGGATTGCTGTACGGTACCGCCGGCACCTCGATGAGCTCTGCGCCGGAGAGCCGCAGCATGTCTTTCTTTTCCTGGCTTTGCGTATTGGGAATGACGATGAGAGTGCGATAGCCGCGCGCGTTGGCGACGAGCGCCAGCCCGATTCCGGTATTGCCGGCAGTGCCCTCGACGACAAGGCCACCCGGTCGGATATCGCCGCGTTTTTCAGCCTCCACGATCATCTGGCGCGCCGGCCTATCTTTGACCGACTGGCCGGGATTTAGAAACTCGGCCTTGCCCAGGATCGTGCACCCGGTGGCCTCCGAAACCTGCCGGAGCTTGATCAATGGCGTGTTGCCGATCGCTTCGATAATGCCGTTCTGCACTTGCATGGGTCCACCGCGGTGGTTCTCGAAGCTAGTTCATAGCAAGGCGCGAACTGGCCGCCAATTCGGCTGTCCGCCATGCGCGAACTGGCGCTTGCCATGCGTAGGCCGAGAGGCAGCGCGTTTGCGCCTTTTGCCCGGTGCTGTATCAGTTTCGCCGCGCAACGCCACGGCAAGGGAAATGGCAGGGATTAGGCGATGAAACAAAGCACCGACCGTATTTTGACGACCCACGTCGGCAGCCTGATCCGCCCCGCGCCGCTGCAAGAATTGTTGCGCGCCAAGCAGGCCGGCAAGTCCTATGACCAGGCGGCATATGAGGCCTGCCTGAAATCTTCGGTCGCCGAGGTGGTGCGCAATCAGGCGGAAGTCGGAGTCGATGTCGTCAGTGACGGCGAGTTCGGCAAATCGATCAGCTGGTCGCAATACGTGCTCGAACGCTTGAGCGGCTTTGAACGGCGCCCGATCAAGTCCGGCGCCAATCCCTTCGAACGCTTTGCCGAGTTTTACGCCGAGCTCGACGCGCGCGAGGGCGTAGCCACCGCGGTGGAGGCGGTTTGCGTGGGCCCGATCAGCTATACGGGGGAATCCGAACTCAAGCGCGACATTGATAATTTCAAGGCAGCGCCCAAAGCCGTTGGCGTGAGCGAAGCCTTCCTTCCGGTTGCGGCGCCGGCGAGCGTCATCCCGGACCGCAAAAACGAATATTACAAGAGCGAAGAGGATCTGATCCGCGCGATCGGGGCGGCGATGCGCACCGAATATCGCATGATCATCGACGCTGGCTTTGTGTTGCAGCTCGACGATGCGCGCGCCGCCGTCACCTACGACCGTATGGTGCCGCCGGCGAGCTTTGCCGATTACCGCAAATGGCTCGCCTTGCAGGTCGACGTACTCAACGAAGCGATCGCGGGTCTGCCGGCCGACCGCATCCGTTATCATGTCTGCTGGGGCAGCTGGCCCGGACCTCATACCAGCGACGTGGCGCTCAAGGACATCGTCGATCTCATCTTGCACATGAAGGTCGGCGCTTATGTCATCGAGGGCGCCAATCCGCGTCATGAGCATGAATGGCGGGTGTGGGAAACGGCCAAATTGCCCCCGGACCGGCTGCTCATTCCGGGCGTCATCAGTCATGCCACCAATGTGGTCGAGCATCCGGAGCTCGTCGCCGAACGGATCGTGCGCATTGCGCGGCTGGTCGGACGCGAAAATCTCCTTGCCGGAACCGATTGCGGCTTTGCCCAGGGGCCGTTTCACCGCCGGGTTCATCCAAGCATTATGTGGGCGAAGCTCGACGCCCTGGTGCAAGGTGCGCGCCTCGCCAGCGCGCAATTGTGGGGTTAGGCTTACGGGCTGCGGGCATTGTCGCGATATTGCGGGGAACTAGTGCGACCGCCGCGCGGCTGTGCACCAGTGCAAAGCAGGCATAGGCAGCTAGCGGGTTCATCTGTGCCGCTGGAACTGTTAGCTTAAGCTTGGGATTAGCCTTCGCCTCAGGAGACCGATCAATGCTCGACGTTGCCAAGCGACAGAACACAGCCCCGTTCGACACCGAGCGGTTGGACCGGCTGATGGATGACGCCGGCATGGATGTGCTGTTCGTGACATCGAAGCACAATGTGCAGTACGTGCTCGGCGGCCATCGTGCCTTCTTTTTCGAGTCGATGGACGCGATGGGCCTGTCGCGCTACCTGCCAGTATTCGTTTACGCCAAGGGCGAAACGGACAAAGCCGGCTTCTTCGGCCACCGGATGGAGAATTACCAGAACGAGGTGAAGCCGTTCTGGGTCTCGGAGCTCAACGTCAAGAGCTCGGGCTCCGTTGACGTTATGGAGAAGGCCGTCGAATACGGGCGCAAGCTTAATCCCAAACCGAAGCGGATCGGCGCCGAACTCGCGTTCCTGCCAGCCGATTCATCGGCCGTTCTTGGCCGCGCGTTTCCCGGCAGTGAGATCAAAGACGCGCTCTTCGTGCTCGAGCGTTTGCGCGCGATCAAGTCGCCCGAAGAGCTCAAGATGCTCCGCGTCGCCACCGATGCGGTGATCGATTCCATGGCTGCGGTGTTTCACAATTGCGGCGCCGGCGCCACCAAGACCGAGCTCGCCGAAGCGCTGCGGCGCGAGGAGACATCGCGCGGGCTGACCTTCGATTATTGTCTGATCGCGGCGGGCTCCAGTCTCAACCGCGCACCCTCGGATCAGCGCTGGGAGGAGGGCGACGTGCTCTCGCTCGATTCCGGCGGCAATTATCACGGCTATATCGGCGACGTTGCCCGCATGGGAATCATCGGCACGCCGGATCAGGAGCTGGAAGATCTGTTGGCGGAGGTCGAAGCGGTCGAGCAGGCGTCAATGCAGCCGATCCGCGCCGGCGCGCTCGGCAAGGAAATTTATGCCGCCGCCAATGCCGTGCTGCATAAATCCAAGATTCACAATCACGCCCATTTCCTCGCTCATGGCATGGGTCTCGTCAGTCACGAAGCGCCGCGGCTCACCAATGCGGGGCCGGTGCCGTACGACGCTTATGACGCCGACCGGCCGCTGGAATCGGGCATGGTAGTTTCGGTGGAGACCACGCTGCAGCATCCGCAACGCGGCTTCATCAAGCTCGAAGACACGGTCGTTGTCACCCCGACCGGCCACGATCTCTATGGCGATCGCATTCGCGGCTGGAATCGCGCCGGCGGTTGAGCGCACGCCAGGCTCGATCGTGAGTCGCAGATAAGTTCAGTAAACGCTGTGCCAGCGGGCATGCTGCGGTACCGCTGCGAATGTGGGTTGCCGCCGCGCTTTACCAATCAATCGGCCGCCCGTCGCCGCGGCTCACGATCGCATGGTCCCAGCCATTGCAGTGCGCCAGTTCGTGGCGGCGATAGGCGCCGCGATTGCGCACCGGGCCGTTGCTCGGGATTACCAAGTGACAGGCGCCGTTACTGGTCCAGGCGCAGGCGTCGGCATGCACGCGCCTTGCCGGCGCAGGCTTTGCGGGCTTCCGATAATGGCAAGATCCGTTCGATAACCGGCCCGTGGTAATGATGCACGTATTGCGCCGGCGGCTCGAGCACGAATAACGGCATTCGAAAACGTCCCCGCTGGAGAGGCGCCACTATAGCTGGCGCGCCCGTAATGCAGGCAAGGTAATAAGCATGGGTGGGCGTGTTATCGCGCTTGAACAAGGGCTTAACCGCAAATTGTTGACTGCTGTCTGAGGTTTTGGCGAAAGCCGGACGCCGCGGTCTCCGCAACCGACAAAGCAATAGTCTCCGCGCAGAACGATTGTTGGCCATCGACGGAACCGGAGCCGGGGTTCGGCGTTACGGTCTGACTGCCACGGGGAAGGGGGATCACCGCCATGGCGAGTAGGGACGATTTGGGGGCGCGCAATGTGCCCGCGATTGATTGGCTGGAACTCTTTATCTGGACGCTCTTGATCACGATGAGTTCTGCGCTGGCGCTCGTACTTATGCGCTAGATGCGGCCAGGCGCTCGGCTTGAGCACTGGCGTTTGACTTGTCCGCTTCTTGTGCGCATTTATGTCTTGCTAGCTTCGCGAGACTTCGGGCTACGGGGCGAATGTTGGCGCAACCGTCGGAGCTGATTTCACTGTGACAAAGGTCACTCCGGGCGGCCACTGTCCGCAGTATTGCTGCGGTCATGACCCGTTTGTGGCGAAACTCCCTTGAGGCGGCAGCAGCGGTCGGCACGATCGTGCTCGCGACGCTGATCGTTCACTTGGTCATGTCATGGTGGTCGGCATTGGCAACGCTGCATTAGCTGTTTGCGGTAACTTGACCGAGCTTCACCGCTGTAATCACCGTGCTCGGAACTAAAACGGGCGACGGCGCGTTGATCGCCGATTATGCATCACTCCGACTTTACGGCCCCTGAAGCGGGGCCGCCACATTTTGGGTGTTCGGATGGCGCGGGCGGCAAGTGCGGCACACTTCGAACCGGTTGCTTGGTGGTACGCCAGAGATGAAATCGGGCGGGGCTTGCGGGAGTATTATGGGCCGGCCAACGATTTGCCGCCTCGATTACAACTCCTCGTCAGCAAATTGGACAGGCCTCGATCGGCCTGGCTCGCCAATTTGTGCGTACTCGCTTTTATTTGCGCGGTAGCCGCTGCGAGTTTCCGCTTCCATTTCGTGTTCTGATTCTTGCGGTAAGCGCGCAGCGATGAGCGGCGGCTGCTTCCCGCCAGCTTAATAGCGCTTTAGTCCCCCAATTTTTCTCTGCCTCGCTTTACCAACCGATCGGAGCGTCGTTGGACGCCGGAAGTCCAATCAGCGATCCAGACAATAATAGCTGCCAACCCCACGAAGGCGATAGAAAACAAGGACTTACCCTTCCAGGTTCCAGTGCAACGTCGTCCGTTAACCCCAACCTCTTTGTTGACAATAGTCAAATTGTTGAAGTCGTGGCGCTGTTAAGTTGGGGCCGGTTCTCGTACGCGAGAGCCCGGCCCCGATCCTGTGTCCCCCATCCCCCGAAGATGCCTGACCTCGGTCGGGGCCGACATTATCCAAAGCACATTGTGGCTGTTGGTGGGCGCAAATCGGTTTTGCGCTCAAAAATTCTAACAAAGCAGATGTTCGCGTGTTCTTCGCCAGCTGGCCTAGCGGCCTCAATCGTAACAACCGACCGGACCAAAAAGAAGGGGACCGGCACAATGGCCGGCCCCCCCAAAGCTTGCCTAGCCTTTCGTAACAACCGGTGGCGGCGGAGGCGCTTTGCCCTTGCCGTACGGTGTTCCGTAGGTTTGTGCAGAGGCCGCGACGCTAAAGAGAGTCACCGCCGCTGCCGTCAGTAGAGCGAGTGCTTTCATGGCACCCTCCTTCGTCATGACAACCGAGAAGAGTAACCGACGGGATGACGCCGCCACTAGTGCTGCAAAGACACACTGAGCATTTCAATTAAGGCAGATCGCAGTGTCGCCTTCACTATCAAGGCTAGTCCCGCCAAAACCCCTTGAAGCGATCCTGAGCTAGACGAGCCGGGCGCGCAGTCGTCGGTGTTCCGTAGGTTTGTGCAGAGGCCGCGACGCCAAAGAGAGGGATCAAGGCTGTCTGGGTAATAGCCTTGATTGTCT
>DASXJB010000046.1:0-7976 GCA_036497645.1 Xanthobacteraceae bacterium | reverse complement strand
GAACAACAGCCCGCTCCAGGCGGCCTGCAGTCCGCCCGAGACGTAGCTCACGCCGAAAATCCAGGCGAGAAACAACAGGAATGTCACATGAATGCGGATCGCGGTCCCGGCGACCGAGCCGATATTCAAAGACCAGCCCATCATTCACCTCCCGGCACCACCTTACCGGCGGCGCACGCCGATTGCGCCTATATGTGCATTAGGTAAGAATTGATCGGCTATTTGCGAGTGCCGCGCGTTGCTAGGACCCTGATACGGGCTGGTGGCAAAGCGCTGACATAAGCGCGGAGATGGAGCGCTGATATGGCGGAAAAACTTTCCGGCGAAGCACGCAAGTCTGCACTCGCCCGGCTCAAGGGCTGGCGCGAAGTGGCAGGGCGCGATGCCATCACCAGGAAATTCGTATTCAAGGACTTCAATGAAGCGTTCGGGTTTATGGTGCGCGCCGCTTTGGTTGCGGAAAAGCTCGACCATCACCCGGAATGGTCCAATGTCTACAAAACCGTTGATGTAACGTTATCGACACACGATGCCGGCGGACTGACCGAGCTCGATATCAAGCTCGCCGAAGTGATGGACAAGCTCGCCGGGTGAATTTTGCGCCTTGCGGCCGCCGTGTTTCACAGCCATTTGTTGGGGCGACCTGGTTCAAGTGATTCACAGTCCGTCGGAGGAGCTCCATGGGGTTCTGGGAGCAAGCCGCAAAGTGGTCGGATTTCCGGCCAGATTTTTGGCCGGACATTGGCGCGCTGTCCCGCCGCATGGCGGAGGACGAGAGCGCGCTACGCCGAAAATTGTGGCGCAAGCTCAAGCGCGAGGTGGCAAGCGTTCCGTTTCTCGAAGACGTGCTGACCGCGCATTATTGCGCATTCGATCGTCACACCCCGGTTCACGTCAAGGCGGTGCTGGTCGGCGCGATTGTTTATTTCGTGATGCCGGACGATCTAATCCCCGACTCTCTACCTATCATCGGTTATGCCGACGACGCCGCCGTGTTCGGCATAGCGATCAAGATGATGTCTTCGCATATCAAGCCGGAACACCGCGAGGCGGCGCGGCGCATGGTGACGCGGCTGCGCGAGGGGTAGTTGTCACTCCGCAGGAACGGCTCTAAACCCGCAGCACGATCTTTCCCATCGCTTTGCGCGCGGCAAGGACCTCAAGCGCCGCCGTGATCTCGGACAAGGGATAGACGGCCTGGACATGCGCGCTGAGCTTGCCTTCGGCGGTCCACTTGAGAATATCGGCCATCAAGCCGCGCTGCTTAAGCGGCTCGCGGCTGGTCCATGCGCCCCACGAGACGCCGCGGATATCGCAGCTTTTGAGGAGCGCGAGGTTGAGCGGAATTTTGGGAATGTCGCCGGCGGCAAAACCGACGACCAAATAGCGCCCAAGCCAGCCCAATGAACGCAAGGCCGGCTCGGCATAGCGGCCGCCGACCGGATCATAGACGACGTCGATGCCGCGTTCGCCGCCCAGTCTCTTGAGCGCGCCGCGAAGATCCTCGCGATCGTAGTTCACAGCCTCGTCGGCGCCGTGCTCGCGCGCGAAGGCAAGCTTGTCGTCCGAGGAAGCGCAGGCGATGACACGCGCGCCCATGACCTTGCCAAGCTCGATCGTCGCGAGTCCGGTGCCGCCTGAGGCGCCGAGGACGACGAGCGACTCGCCCGGCTTGAGATCTGCGCGCTCGCGCAGGGCATAGAGCGTCGTGCCATAGGTCACAGTCAGACCGGCGGCGCGTTCAAAATCGAGCCGATCCGGAATTTTAACAAGCCGCTGCACGCTGACGGTGACCAGCTCGCGGGCGGCGCCCCAACCGCTATAGCCGATCACGCGATCACCGGGCGCGACATCGGCGGCGCCGCTGCCGACGCTCTCGACTAAGCCTGCGAATTCCGCGCCGGGGGAAAACGGAAACGGCGGCTTGTGCTGGTATTTGCCAGCGATGAGCAGCGTGTCGAAGAAATTAAGTGCCACGGCTTTGACGCGCACGAGTGCCTCGCCGGGCCCGGCGCGCGGCGCATCGATATCGGCGAGTTGCAGTGCCTCGGGCGGCCCAAAATGCGTGCAGAGAACGGCCTTCATTCCTCGTATCCGGTTTGCGAAACGACTTCGGTCCGCGCTTCATAACCACGAAAACCGCGGATTGGGAAAGCGCGCCGGTATCGAGCGGGCCTGGCGCATGCGCGCAGCGCTTGGCTTGGTTGAAATTGGATAAAAATCGAAAGGTTTGCTATCAGTGTTGTTTGTCACGATTTGGGGCTTTGCCGCGCGAGGTCCGGATGCAGCGACGACGGATGCGGCGACTGGGCATACGGCGACTAGAGATTCGCCGACCAGCGATTCGCCGACTAGGGTTTTGCGGATCTTGGGGGCTTGTGCTTTTGCTGCTCGGTGTGGCGGCATGGGTGGCAGCTTGGCTTGGTCCAGCACGCGCCCAGCAGTCTGCGCCCGCGGCTTCGCCGCCGGCCGCCGCGACGACGAAGCCGAAACCGAAGCCCAAACCCGAGGCGGCGCCGGCCAAGCCGGCCGCGCCTTCCGCCGCCAAGCCCGCCTCACCTGCGGCCGCTGCCGCCGGCGGCGCGCAGCCGAAGCTGCTTGGCCAATATGGAATATGGGGCGCGTACACGGCCTCCCCGGGCGGCAAGAAAGTGTGCTTCGCGCTCGCCAAGCCAACCGCGTCCGAGACCAATCCGCCGAACCGGCCCCGCAATCCGGTCTATATGTTCATTTCCACGCGGCCGGCCGACAAAGTGACCAACGAGGTCTCGCTCGTGGTCGGCTATCCGTTCAAGGCGGGCACCGAGGCCACCGCACAGGTCGGCGGGACGAGCTTCCCGCTCTATACCCAGCAGGATGGCGCCTGGATCAAAGACGCGACCGAAGAGGCCAAAATGGTCGGTGCCATGCGGGGCGGCGAGAGTGCTGTGATCAAGGGCGTTTCCGCCAAAGGCACGCAGTCGACCGATACCTTTTCGCTCAAAGGCGTAGCGCAGGCCCTCGACCGAACCGCCCAAGAATGCAAATAGAAGAATGCATACAGAACAATACAAATAGAAACCGCCGCATCGCGCCGGCGCGCGGGAGCGGCGGCTTTCGTGGGCTGAGCGCTTATGGCTTACCCGCCGCGGGCCCACTCGCTGTCTGAGGGAAAGCCATTATTTAAGGGACAGCCCTATCCGCGCCTGTCGTTTGGCGCCTGTCGTTTAGCCTCTCTTGATCGTATCTGGATCGCTCACGATGAGTTCCTTGGCCGCAACCGAAACCGCCACGGCCTTTGTCGAGAAGCGCCCGCTGGAACGCTATGCGGCGCCGGCGCAGCCGTCATTGGTCGGCATGCCGCGGGCCATGCTGGCGCAGGCGCTGGCCGAGGCCGGCGTGCCGGAAGGCCAGTGCCGCATGCGCGTCCAGCAGATCTGGCATTGGCTCTATGTGCGCGGCGCGCAGGATTTCGACGCCATGACGACGCTGTCGAAGGAGTTGCGCGCCGCATTGGCGCAGCGCTTTACCCTGGCGCGGCCGCCGATCGCGGCCGAGCAGATTTCGGTCGATGGTACCCGCAAATGGCTCATCCAGCTGCCAGGCGAGCGCGCCGAGGCGCCGCATGAGGTCGAATGCGTCTACATTCCCGAGACCGATCGCGGCACGCTGTGCATCTCCAGCCAGGTCGGCTGCACGCTCAATTGCAGCTTCTGCCACACCGGCACGCAGCGGCTGGTGCGCAATCTCACCGTGGCCGAAATCGGCGCCCAGGTCGTGGTCGCGCGCGACCGGCTTGGCGACTGGCTTGCCGCTTCGCCCGCGGCGGGCGCAAGTGGAGCGAGCGCAGGTGAAGCGAGGGCGGGGGCACGCGAAGGCGACAAGCGGCTTATCTCCAACGTCGTGATGATGGGCATGGGTGAGCCGCTTTACAATTTCGAGGCGGTCCGCGACGGCATTAACGTCATTGCTGACGGCGAGGGTTTAAGCATTTCCAAGCGCCGCATCACGCTCTCGACTTCGGGTGTGGTGCCGAACATCACCCGCGCCGGCGCCGAGATCGGCTCCATGCTCGCGGTCTCGCTGCATGCGGTCACCGACGAACTCCGCGACCAATTGGTGCCGCTCAACCGCAAATATCCGATTGCCGAATTGCTGGAGGCGTGCCGGAATTATCCGGGCCTGTCGAACGCGCGGCGTATCACCTTCGAATATGTGATGCTCAAAGGCGTCAACGACTCGCTCGCCGACGCTAAGGCGCTGGTGCGGCTGCTTAAGGGTATCCCCACCAAGATTAATCTTATTCCGTTCAATCCCTGGCCCGGGACGAAATACGAGTGCTCCGATTGGGACAGAATCGAAAAATTCTCCGAAGTGGTGTTCGCCGCCGGCTATGCCTCGCCAGTGCGCACGCCGCGCGGGCGCGACATTCTCGCCGCCTGCGGCCAGCTTAAAAGCGCGAGCGAGAAACTCTCGGTGCGCGAACGTCTGGCGCTTCGCGCCATGGCGATGACCGACTGACGGCCGGCCGGCGCCCATGTCTATGATCGGCCCATGTCCGTGATCGCGCGCATCGTGATGGCGTTTCTCGGCTATGTGCTCGCCTGCATCGCCGCTTCGCTCGTGCTCACGCTCGGCAGTCTTGCCCCGAATTGGAATGAAGTGATGGCGCCGCTTGGTCCTCACGCGGGAGCCGCGGAATCGATCGCCTTGTGGTCTGTCACCGGCATAGCAGCGGTCATCATCTTTTCGGTCGGCTTTTTGCCGGCCTTGCTGGTGATCGCTCTGGCGGAAGGGCTGGCGCTGCGCTCGGCGGTCGTGTACGGCGTCATCGGCGCGGCACTGTCGCTCGCCATGGCCTACGGCCTCGATTTTGCTGGCTATATCGCCTCGTCCGAGGGCGATCTCGCTCACAATCGTGAAGTCTTTGCCGCCGCGGGCATTGCCGGCGGGCTCGTCTATTGGCTTATTGCTGGCCGCCGGGCGGGCAGGTGGAAATGAGCACCTGGAAATGAAAGCGTGGAAGTAAGAGCATGACGCGTGCCGCGCTGATCACGGCGCTTGCCATCGGCTTTGTGTTCGGGCTCCTCTGCGCCGTCGATCCGCAGCTCGATCTCGACCTCGCCGCGCTTGGCTTCGACCCGGCGCGGCATTTGTTCGTCGTCAATGCGCAAGGCTGGGTGCAGCACACGCGCACCGCGGCGCGGATCCTCATCGCGCTGTTGGCGCTGCCGGCATTTCTCGCCATTATCCTGAAATTAATCTGGCCGCATCGGCCTATGCTGATCGAAGCGCGCGCTGCGCTGTTCTTGATCGCAACTTTGGCGCTGGGTCCCGGGGTTTTGACCAATCTGGTTTTGAAAGACCATTGGGGGCGGCCACGGCCGATCGATGTGCAGCAATTCGGCGGCGACTATCGCTTCGAGCCGTGGTGGAATCCGCGCGGCGATTGCCCGAACAATTGCTCCTTTGTCGCCGGCGAGCCGTCCGGCGCGTTCTGGACGCTGGCGCCGGCGGCGCTAGCGCCGCCGGCGTTGCAGGCCGTCGCCTATGGCGCGGCGCTTGCATTTGGCGTAGCGCTCGGCGCCTTCCGCATGGCCGCCGGCGCGCATTTTTTCTCCGACGTCGTCTTTGCCGGCGTGCTGATGTACCTCGTGATCTGGACCGCGCACGGGCTGATCTATCGCTGGCCGGCCACCCGGCTGGATGAGAAGGCGCTGGAGGATTGGATCGGCCAAAAGGGCGAGTGGTTGTCCGGCCTAGCCGGGCGGCTCGCCGGCCGATGGAAAAAAGCCTCCTGATGAGACAGTGCTTGCGCGCAAGCGGCCGGCGCCTATAGTCCGCGCGCGTGAGTAGCCGTGGCTGGGCTGCTGACGCGATACGGCCTTAACTTAATTGGTTTTCCCATGCCCGCGGACGGCGTGAGCAAGAAAGACGTGCGAAAAGTGGTGCTGGCCTATTCCGGCGGGCTGGACACGTCGATCATTCTCAAATGGCTGCAGACGACCTATGGCTGCGAGGTCGTCACCTTTACCGCCGATCTCGGCCAGGGCGATGAGCTCGAACCGGCGCGGCAGAAAGCGCTTACGCTGGGCATAAAGCCGCAAAACATCTTCATCGAGGACCTGCGCGAAGAGTTCGTGCGCGACTACGTGTTCCCGATGTTCCGGGCCAACGCGCTCTACGAGGGGCAATATCTGCTCGGCACCTCGATTGCCCGGCCGCTCATTGCCAAACGGCAAATCGAGATCGCCGAGAAGGTGAGCGCCGATGCGGTTGCTCACGGTGCGACCGGCAAGGGCAACGATCATGTGCGCTTCGAGCTGTCCTATTACGCGCTCAAGCCCGACATCACGGTCATCGCGCCGTGGCGAGAATGGGATTTCAAGTCGCGCGAGGCGCTGATCGCATTCGCCGAAAAAAATCAAATCCCGATCGCCAAAGACAAACGCGGCGAAGCGCCGTTTTCGACCGACGCCAATCTGTTGCACACCTCGTCCGAGGGCAAAGTGCTCGAGGATCCGGCCGGCGAAGTCCCCGGCTATGTCTATTCGCGCACCGAGGATCCGGAACAGGCGCCGGAGCGGCCGGCTTACGTCACCATCGATTTCGAGCGCGGCGATCCGGTCGCCGTCGACGGCAAGAAATTAAAGCCCGCCGAATTGCTGGCGCGGCTCAATGCGGATGGCCGCGCCCACGGCATCGGCCGGCTCGATCTCGTCGAGAACCGTTTCGTCGGCATGAAATCGCGCGGCATGTACGAGACGCCCGGCGGCACGATTCTGCTTGCCGCGCATCGCGGCATCGAATCGATCACGCTCGATCGCGGCGCGGCGCACCTCAAGGACGAGCTGATGCCGAAATATGCGGAAGCGATCTATTACGGCTTCTGGTTTTCGCCGGAGCGCGAAATGCTCCAGGCGGCAATCGACAAGTCTCAGGAATTCGTCACCGGGCGGGTGCGGTTGAAGCTCTACAAGGGCAATGTCGGGGTGGTCGGCCGCGAGAGCAAATATTCGCTCTACGATCAGGATCTCGTCACCTTCGAGGACGGCAAGGTCGCCTACGATCAGCGCGACGCCGAAGGTTTCATCCGGCTCAACGCCTTGCGGCTGCGCACGCTGGCGCAGCGTCGGCGCAAGCTAAAACTCTGATCATCCTTCCCCGGAGCGCCAAAGATGCGAGCCGGGAATCCGCACTCACGATCGGTAAATGTTCTAGACGGCCTGGGGCTATGGATTCCGGGTTCGCCGCTTTGCGGCGCCCCGGAATGACCACGCTACACCTGCCGCTCGACCAGCATGCGCTTGATCTCGGCGATGGCTTTCGCCGGGTTGAGATGCTTCGGGCACGCCTTGGCGCAATTCATGATGGTGTGGCAGCGATAGAGCCGGAACGGATCTTCCAGATTGTCGAGACGATGGCCGGTCGCCTCGTCGCGAGAATCCATGATGAAGCGGTGCGCCTGAAGGAGCGCCGCCGGGCCGAGAAAGCGCTCCGAGTTCCACCAATAGCTCGGGCAGGCCGTTGAGCAGCAGGCGCAGAGGATGCACTCGTAAAGCCCGTCGAGCTTCTGACGATCCTCGTGGCTCTGCTTCCATTCCTTCTGCGGGGTCGGCGAGACGGTCTGCAGCCAAGGCTGGATCGAGGCGTGCTGGGCATAAAAGTTGGTCATATCCGGCACCAGGTCTTTCACCACCGGCATATGCGGCAACGGATAGATGCGGATCGCGCCGCCGATGTCGCTCATCGCCTTGGTGCAGGCGAGCGTGTTGGTGCCGTCGATATTCATCGAGCACGAACCGCAAATACCTTCGCGGCAGGAGCGGCGGAAGGTCAGCGTTGCATCGACATTGTTTTTGATCCAGATCAGCGCATCGAGCACCATCGGCCCGCAATCGCCGGTGTCGACGTAATAGATGTCGATGCGCGGATTGCGCCCGTCGTCCGGACTCCAGCGATAGATGCGGTATTCGCGCTGCGACTTGGCGTTCGCC
>DASXJB010000045.1:0-23641 GCA_036497645.1 Xanthobacteraceae bacterium | reverse complement strand
GGCCTTTAGAAGACACTGGAAAACTAGGAGGGATAGTCGTGGCGAAAACCGTTGCGAAACTGACATTTAGTATCGCTGCTCTTGCGGCGGCAACGTGGTTCGGAACCTCGTCCAGCCAAGCTTATGGTGATGCGCCCTGGTGCGCCGTAAAAACCCTAAGCGGAGACGTGTACTGGAACTGCCAATACCGCACGGTTGGGGAATGCACCCCGAACGTGGTCGCAGGTGACCGCGGCTTTTGCGCCTTGAACCCGTGGCCGGGACCGTCTCAGGTAGTCCCTTACAAATATCAATATCAAAAACGATACGCGCGATAATTATGTCTTTCTCTTCCTAATCTGGGAACAGCCGGTGCCTGTCGAATGTTCTTCCGGTGGTTCGGGGCATCGGCATGGAGAAGATCATGACGAGGTCAGCACGGATCGGCTTGGCTGCGGCCTTATTGCTGGGCAGCGCTGCGTTTGCGATGGCCCAAAATGGTCCAGCCACTGGAGGATACCCACCAGCCCGGTGGAACCCCAATCTCTATGGCTACTATGGCCACTATAACTATTACGCCCGACCCCACGCACCATATGTTCTGCGCCACCCCGTCCCACTCTACGGTTACATGGGCGGTGTCGCATCCTACTGGGATTACTATCGCACTGACTGGCCGGGGCGGGGCAATGACGAGGAATCAACTCGTTGAGTAGCGGAGTCAGTGTGGCCTCGGCTGTCGTAGGGGGCCGGGGCCTTGCGAGCTTGCGCCTACAAGAAAGCGGCCCCGCTTGGGGGCCGCAAGGTGAAATGACAATGACGTGCCATTAATGCGTGCCCGGTATTTTTAGTTCTGCGTTCGTCAAGAGTTCAAAAAAGGAGCCACGGCAGTCAAAGCGCGAAACGGGTGTGCAAAAATTAACAATTAAAGTGATTTCTCACGTGAAGACTTCGTCTCACGGCAAAGACTTTAAGGCGAAAAGCGAGCGGGCTTAATAAATCAGATGAACTAACCCGATTTCCGCGGTCCCGGAAGTTCGCCGATATATAATGTCCAGCAGGCAGTGGGGGCGGAGCAATTTAGCGGCGGAAAAAGTTTTACAAACGGGCCGGAAATGGTTGGATTTGTAAGGACTATCTTGTCGCCGGATTGCAAAACGGTTTCAGCAAAGTCAATCGCCTAAGCTGAAAACCGATACTCTACCATTGAACTATTCCCCATCAAGGCGCTGACAAGCCGGGTCTTATCAAAATTCGGAAAATCTATCAACGGATAGGGTGTGGTCTGCGTTCCCGAGGTCTGTTCGGCCCATGTACGGCGGCACGGCACGTTCTAGGGAACGCAGTCGCGCCGCGTTGCGAGTCGGATTGCGCCGCCACAAGGAATTATTTGATCAGCCACGACGTGCCGTGCGAGCAGTTCACATTCCACGAGACAAAGCCGCCGAGGTCTCCGCTCGGGCCGACATAGGTGAGACAACCGCCGCCGGCGATGCCTGGATCGGTGTGAAGGATGATCTTCTGGCCTGATTTTATCGACTTGTTCGCCTCTATGGTGAGCGCGCCCACCGTGCGCTCCAGCGCCTCGACCTTTTGATTGAGCGTATCGATTTGTTTGGCGAGACACTCGGAATTGCAGAGCTTGACCGGCGTCCGGACCCGTACATCTTTAATTTTCCCGTCTTTAATTTGCGCGTCGTCAAACTGCATGTCCTCAATTTTCATGTCTTCGATTTGTGCGTCTTGGGCGTGAGCACCGGAGTGAATTGCGGAGGCGCCGATTACATAGGCGAGGGCGATTGCGGTGAATGCGAGGGTTGAGTATTTTTTCATGATGACGGGCTCCGCTCTTTTTCTATTGGACCGTTATGCACCACGAAGGTCTCGGCTTGTTCCGAGGAAAAAGATTCGGTCCGCGCGCGCTTATTCCCGACGACTCGCTTCGGCCGCCTTCGTTGAAAGGCACTCAAGAATTAACGTGGTCCACGGGAATAAATTTCTTCTTGCAGCGATCATGTTACGATGCAGCTCAGGGCTGGCTGGTACAATCTCTCGAACACGGACAATTGCACCGCAAAATCCGGTGCACCGCAAAATCCGGGCAACCGGTCCGCCCTTGACGATCGTGCGTCCGGCCCACCGCGACCCGCTGAGGCCTAGTTGCTGATCTCTGATGAAACGAGCTGAAGCCGCGCGAACAAAGCTGTTAGGAGCGCTGAGGCTTTCAGCACTCCTTGCCGCATCGCTCGCCGGTATCGGCGCCGCTGCGGCGGCGGAATGCACGCAGCCCGATACGCCGATCGAAACCGATCGGCCCGACGTGACCAATTCGTCCATCGTAGTGCCGTTCGGGAGTCTGCAAAACGAGAATGGCATCGATACCAGCCGCGACCGCGGCGCCAACATATTGAGCGGCACCAATAGCCGCTGGCGCCTCGGCATTGCGCCGTGCCTGGAAGTCCTGGTCGACCTGCCGAACTATGTCACCACGTTCCGCGGCGCCGGCCCGTCCGGTTTTGGCGACGTCGCTCCGGCGGTGAAGTGGCAAATAAGCCCGCTGCCCGGCAAATTCGATTTGTCGATCACAGCGGGCGCCGCGCTGCCAACCGGCGCAACCGGAATATCGGGTTCGGGCGTGCAGCCCTATCTGCAGATTCCCTGGTCGATCGCGCTCGGCCAGGGCTGGGAGCTGACCGGCATGGAAACAAATTTTTTCGTGCCGGCCTCGGACTCGAAGTTCACCTATCAGTCGACCCTGGTCCTTGAAAAGGAATTCGCCGAGCGGTCGTTCCTGTTCGTGGAATATGTCGGCGACTTCCCGAGCAACGGCCGCAACAGTCAATTGCTTAATTCGGGCGGCGGCTATCGCATCGACGACCATCACCAGATTGATTTTCACGTCGGCGTCGGGCTGGATCGCAACGCGCCAAATTATATTTTCGGCGTCGGCTATTCGTTCCGGCTCGACGGCTTTCTGCAGCAGCGCGATCGTGCGCTTCCGCCGGCGACGTCGCCGAGGGCTGGTTTGACGACGAGGTAGCCACCAGCGCTCATTTTTTGATGAGCGCCGATCGCGACGCTTCCTCGGTATGGGCGCGGTTTGGGCTGTGCGACATCGGCCCCCACCTGATGCCAGGGCCGCGGCTCGAAAAAGCCGAGCTCTTCGTCGTACATCTGATCCATCTCGCAGAAGAATTCGATCACGACGCCGTCCGGGCTCCTGTGATAGATCGCGATATTGTGCCCGATGATATGCCGCAGCGGTCCCCAGGTGAGGGTGATCTTGTTTTTGGCCAAAAGATCGCTGGCGCGCTTGATATCGGACCAGTCGCGCACTTCAAACGCGATATGATGGATCGCGGTCTTGGCGTCACGGAGAAAGTTGACGGTGTGATGATCCCGGCTGCAACGCAGAAACGCGAAGAAGTCGCTCCGCCAGTCGGAAACGCGAAAGCCCAAAAGATCGCAATAGAACTTCACCATGCCGGCGACATCGGGGCAGGTATAGGCGATGTGGCCGAGCTTGAGCGGCATCACGCCGGTGAAGGTGTCGTCGTCCGCAGCGAAGGTGCAGTCCGGGAAGATTTCGAGCGTGGTGCCCTTGGGATCCTTGAACGCCAGTACCTCGCGAATCCCCGGCGTAATGTCGTGACGCCGCTCGCTCTTGATCCCGGCTTGCGTCAGCCGCGCGGCGATTGCGTTAAGATCGCTGCCGGGTGTGATTTGAAAAGACAGGCGCGGTGCTTCGCCGCCGTCGCCGCGTTCGAGCGCGATCGCTTCCAGCCCGGATTTGGTGGCGAGGATGGCGCGGTCCTTGTCGCGCGCCAGCAAGCTTAAGCCCACAATGTGGGTGAAATAGTCCACCATGCGTCCGATGTCCGGCGTTGTCAGTGTCGAATGGCCGGCGCGTTTGACTTGCAGCATGGCGAAACCTCTGCGGTTAGGCTTCCGCACTTGCGCGAACAGTATCCCGTGCGCCGCTTGCGTCATGTGCGCGCACCGCGACCTTGAGTTCGCCCAGTGCCGGGCCCGAGCGGCAAATAATGATATCCCCGGGCTTGACCGGACCGACGCCCTCCGGCGTTCCGGTATAGATCAGATCGCCTGGATAGAGCGTGTAGAACGACGATGCGAATTCGATCAGGCGGCGGCAGTCGTAAATCAGCATGTTGGTATTGCTGTTCTGCCGCGTCTCGCCGTTGACCGTGAGCGACAATGGTAGCGCGTCGGGATCGGCGATCTCGTCGGCGGTGACCATCCACGGGCCGAGCACGGCATAGCTGTCGATCGATTTGCGAAAACTGCGGTCCTCGCGTCCGCGCACCGTCATATCGAGGCCGAGGCAATAGCCGGCGACATGGTCGAGCGCGCGTGCGCCCGGAATGTCGCTGCCGGCCTTGCCGATGACCATCACCAGTTCGGCCTCGTGATCGTTGCGGCGTTCGGGGAAACGAATCGCAATGCCTTCGGCCGGACCGACCAAGGCCGAATTCGCTTTGAGAAACATGCCGGCTTCGCCGATCTTGACCGATTGCGTCGTGACCACTTGCGAACCGGGCTGGGCGGCCGCCGCAGTCATTTCGCTGATGTGGGCCTGATAATTGGTCGGCGCGCAGGACAATTTCGTGGGCCGCGCGACCGACGCCATAAGCTTCACGTGCGCCAAAGCTTTGCCCGGCGCCTTGTCGGCGAGCCGCTCAAGCCGCTCGCGCCACTGCGGCAGTGCCGCGATCACGGCATCGCCCTTCATCGCATAGGGCGCGGCGTTTCGGATTTCCGTCTGCGCAGCTGTGACATCGTGCACGAGGTCACCGCGCACGATCCCGAGCCTGTCATCATCGTAACGGCAAAGCTTCATAATCGATCCTTGCGCGATCCCTGCGCGATCCCTGGACACCCTCGCACGGCTGTTGCGGCATTGTCTCGCGGCGTTGTCTCGCGCTTGCAAATTGCTGGCAAGCGCGTCGAGCGAGAGCCGGAAGTTCACTCGGCCTGGCGGCGCGACAATCCAAACGTCACGGTCGATACGCAAACCAGGCTAACCGCGGCCGATAGGAAGAAAATTCCGCGCGGCTCCCCGTGATCCATCAACATGCCATAGACGATCGGTGCAATGCTCGCGCCGATGTTGAATCCCGTCGAGACGAAACCGAATACCGCACCGAAAGCGCCAGGCGGTGTGATCGCGCGCACCAGCATGTCGCGCGACGGATAGGTGGTGCCCACCGAAAAGCCGCTTAACCCGGTCAAGCCAATGAGCGCGGCTGAAGGAAGATCGAACAAACCGATCAGCAGCGTCACCGCGCCGGCAATGGTGAGGCCCGAGGCGGCGATCAGGGCATGCTGGCGGATGCGGCCGGCCAGCACGCCGCCGGCCAGCACGCCGACGGCGTTCATGGCGAGCAGGCTCGTCAGCGCGATGTTGGCGATGGCGGGCGGGGTCCCGTGCAGCGCACCGAGGGCGACCACAAGATAAGTGTTGAGTCCGTTGCCCATGATCGATGTGAGGACGAAAAAGGCGAGGTTGAGCAGGATCGCGGGCGAGAGCAGAAGCTGCCAGCCCACCGCGGCGGACGAGGCGCCCTTGCCGCTTCTGCCGGCGCGATGCTGTTCGGCAACGGGCTCCGGTTGCGCGAGCAGCACCGCAAGAACGATAAAGCCGAAAATCGCGGCGCCGAGATAGGCGCCGCGCCAGCCAAAGAAACTCTGCATCGCCAAGAGCGTCACCGGCGCGATGGCGGAGCCGAGCATGCCGGCGAAAGTGTGAAAGGCAAAAATCTGGCTGAGCCGCTCTGGCGGAGTGTGATGCGAGAGCAGCGAATAGTCCGCGGGGTGATAGGCGGTATTGGCGAGCCCAGCGACGCCGTACATGGCAATGAAGACCCAATATGAATTGAACAGGCCGGCGATCGCAAATGCCGCGCTGCTCAGCGCCAGGCCGACGATCAGAACAATCCGCGCGCCGATCCGATCGACTAAAAATCCGACCGGCGTCTGCAATACGCCGGAAACGACATTGAACACTGTGAGCGCCAGCGCAAGCTCGGTATAGCTGACATTGAAATCGGCGCGCACGAAGGCCAATAGCGGCGCCAGCGTCAAGAGATAATAATGACTCATCAGGTGTGCGGCGCAGACACCGGCAATCAGCCGTGACTCGGCCGACGCCATCGCGCGTACTGAAGTGAATTGCGTCATTGCGGACGGGATGATTTTGCCGTCTGCAGCGCTTGCCAGATCCGGAACGGTGTTAATGGCATATCGACATGCCGCACGCCGGAATCGGCCAACGCGTCGAGCACCGCGTTCATCGCGCAGGGCAAACCACCGGCGCAGCCGGCCTCGCCGACACCTTTGACACCGAGCGGGTTTGTTTTTGTCGGAACGCCATGATCCGCGACCGCGAAGGATGGGACGTCGGCGGCGCGTGGCATCGCATAATCCATGAACGAACCGGTCAATAACTGACCTTCCTCGTCGTAGACCGTTTGCTCCATATAGGCTTGGCCGATGCCTTGCACGACGCCGCCATGCAACTGGCCTTCGACGATCATTGGATTGACCAGTGTGCCGAAATCATTGACGCAGGAATATTTGACGAGTTCGACAAAGCCGGTCTGTGGATCGACTTCGACTTCGGCGACGTGGCAACCGTTCGGATAGGTGGACGCGCCCGGTCCGTCGCTGATGTGCACCACGTCGAGCGATTGCGGAACGTCGGCGGGCGGCTTGAGACCGCTGTGCAGTTTTTGCGCGAGCTCTGTAATGGAAATGGCGCGATCGGTTCCGACAATGACAAAGCGCCCGCGTTCAAACGCGATATCCGCGGGCGCGGCTTCGAGCACATATGCAGCGAGCTGCTTGCCGTTTTCCACGACTTTCGCCGCGCCTTGAACGATCGCGGTGCCGCTATGCATCAGCGACTTCGAACCGCCGGAGCCGCCGCCGACCGGGATTTCGTCGCTATCGCCTTGGACCAGCTTCACTTTCCCGACCGGAACGCCGAGCTGATCGCTTAGCACTTGAGCGAATGGCGTGGCGTGGCCCATGCCGAAATCGAGCGTGCCGGTGGTGAGCGTCACGGTGCCGTCGGCATTGAAAGTGATGCCGGCCAGCTCCTTCACCGGCGGCGCGGTCACTTCGAGATAATTGGTCACGCCCAGTCCGCGCAGCTTGCCACGCTTGCGGCTCTCGCGCTTGCGGCGCGCGAAGCCTTTGCTATCGGCGAGTTCGAGCGCGTGTTTTGTCAGCGCAATGAAATCACCGCTGTCGTAATTGGAGGAAGAGGCCACCTGCCGTGGCAATTCCTGCGGCCGAATCTGGTTGCGCCGCCGCACCGCGACGCGATCGATTCCCATTTCGGCGGCGGCGGCGTCGATCAGCCGTTCCATATAATAGTTGCCCTCGGGCCGCCCGGCACCGCGATAGGCCGTCACCTGCGTCGTGTTGGTGAGCACGCATTTGGTCGAGACTTCCATCAGCGGCGTTCGGTACATGCCCTGGACGTTTTTCACGCAATTGAGCGTGCCGAACAGTGGGCCGAACTGGCTCAGATAGGCGCCCATATTGGCGAAGTTCGTCAGGCGCACGGCAAGAAAATTGCCTTCGGCATCGAGCGCGAGTTCGCCGACCACTTCGTTGGCGCGGCCATGGCCGTCCGATACGAAGCTGCCGGAGCGCTCGTCGGTCCATTTCACCGGCCGGGCGAGCGCGCGAGCGGCGTGAAGGAGACAAATATATTCCGGAAATACCGCGGCCTTCATGCCGAACGAGCCGCCGACCTGACCGGTGAGCACGTGCATCTGCTTGGCGTCGACGCCGAGCGCTTCGGCGAGGTGTGAGCGCATCCCGAATACGCCCTGCGACGGAACGTAAAGCGTGAACCGGCCGCCATCATATGAAGCAACCGCACCCCGCGGCTCGATGCAGTTGACCACAAGCCGGCTGTTGACAAGAGTAAGTCGCGTTACATGCGCCGCGCCCGCGAATGCGGCTTTCACCGCCTCGGCGTCGCCGTAGTGATAATCGAGTGCGACATTGCCCGGCACATCGTCGTAGAGCTGCGGTGCGCCGTCGCGTGCGGCTTCCTGTGCCGAAATCACCGCGGGCAGGGGCTCGATGTCGACCACGACTGCCTCCGCCGCGTCTTTCGCCTGCGCCAGCGTCTGCGCAATCACGCAGGCAACCGGATCGCCGACGTAACGCACGCGATCCGTCGGCAGCGCATCGCGCCGCGGTTTCTTCAGCGGCGACCCGTCGCGATTATTCAGGCCCACAAGACATTTGAGCGGACCGTAGTCTTTCAGATCTGCGCCGGTATAGACCGCGAGCACGCCGGGCATCTGCGAAGCCGCCTTGGTATCGATGCCGCGGATGATGCCGTGCGCATTGCGGCTGCGAACCATGACGCCATAGGCCTGCCCGGGAAGACTGACGTCATCGGTGTAGCGTCCGTGGCCGCGCACCAGCATGGGGTCTTCGAGCCGCGGCACGGATTGTCCGACGGCGAATTTTTCGGTTGCCAGTCGGTCCTCGGCCGCTTGCTCGGCCCGATTGGGGATTCCATGCAGATTCATGACGATCAGATCCGGAAGGTCTTAGACCCGTTTGAGATAAAGAACTTAGCCCACCCCAGCAACCGGCCGCCAAACATAGCTCATAGGCGCGCCAAGCACGGTATTGCCCTGTATTCCACCCCTGTTACATTTCTCTTGATTTAGGCCTTGGAACAATAGACCGCTGCCGTCGAGCCCGTGTCATTGCGGTTCCGGCGCGGCAGGAAGGCATTGGAATGAACGACGAGGCCCCGCGCGGCGGCCTCGACGCCAATGGGGCCAAGCGCCGGCCTCGCTGGGGTCGAAGAACGCCCTATGGCATTCGTCGCGAGCCGCGCGAGTATTGGCGCACGCCGGTCGCTTCACATGACGCTGCGACTTATGCGGCGCTCGATCTTGGCACAAATAATTGCCGCTTGCTGGTGGCGCGTCCGACCCCCGATGGCTTTCGCGTCGTCGATGCATTCTCCCGCATTATCCGTCTCGGCGAAGGTGTCGCCGCCTCCGGGCGCATCAGCGAGGCGGCAATCATGCGCGCCGTCGAGGCGCTTCTGGTCTGCCGCCAGAAAATGCGCGCCCGCGGCGTAGGCCGGGCGCGCCTGATCGCTACGGCGGCTTGCCGCGCCGCCGAAAACGGCGAGGAGTTTCGCTCGCGAGTGGCGAAAGAAGCCGGGCTCGAACTTGAAATCATCGATTCCGCCACCGAAGCGAGACTCGCGGCGACCGGCTGCACCGAGCTGTTCGATCCGGCAGCGAGCGGCATCATCCTGTTCGATATCGGTGGCGGATCGTCGGAATTGGTGCGGCTTAATCGCTCGCATCCGGGACGAAGCGGCCCGCCAAGCCCGGACATTGTCGGCTGGGCCTCGCTGCCAGTCGGCGTCGTCACGCTGGCCGAGCGCTATGGCGGAAAAACCGTGTCTCTCGAAATCTATCAAGCCATGGTTGAGGAGGTGGCGATCCTGGTCGATCGCTTCGCCGTCGAACATGGCAGCGGTCTCGGCGCTTTCCATATGCTCGGCACCTCCGGCACCGTTACGACAATCGCCGGCGTTTTCCTGCGCCTGGCGCGCTACGATCGCCGGCGCGTCGACGGTTGCTGGCTCACCGACGATGAAATCTCGCGCGTGGTCGCCGAACTCATGGCGATGAGTTTCGAAGAGCGTGCGGCTAATCCTTGCATCGGCGCCGAGCGCGCCGATCTCGTGCTTGCTGGCTGCGCCGTTCTCGACGCCATCCGCCGCGCCTTCCCATGCCGGCGGCTGCGCGTCGCCGATCGCGGGCTGCGGGAAGGCATGCTGGTCGAGATGATGCGCGCGGACGGCGTCTGGGGCGAAGCGTAAAGCGATAGCACATGATCCCGAAAAGCGGGAACCGGTTTTCGGATAAGATCATGCGCAAACAAAATATTTAGCGACGCACCATGATCAATGTTAATCGGATCGAGCTGTAATCCATCATGGCGCGGCTCAATGACCAAAAACGCAGGACCGCGTCGTCGCGGGCCTGGCTCACGCGCCAGATCAGCGATCCTTATGTGGCGCGCGCCAAACGCGAGGGTTTCCGCTCGCGGGCGGCGTTCAAGCTCGCCGAAATCGACGAGCGCTATAAGGTGCTCCAACCCGGCGCCCGCGTCGTCGATCTCGGCGCCGCGCCTGGCGGCTGGAGCGAGATCGCCGCGCAACGCGTCGGCATGAGCGGCCGCGTCGTCGCGCTCGATATTCTGGACATGAAGCCCGTCCCTGGCGTCGAATTTTTGCAGCTCGACTTTCTCGATCCATCGGCGCCCGAGCGTCTCCAAGCGATGCTCAGCAGCCGTGCGGCAGGAAAGGCCCAAGCAAAGGCAGACGTCGTGCTCTCCGACATGGCGGCGAACGCGACCGGGCATCGCCAGACTGACCATTTGCGCATCGTGGCGCTCGCCGAGGCCGCCGCCGACTTCGCACGCCTGGTGCTCGCGCCGGGAGGGGCGTTTCTCTGCAAGGTCCTGCAAGGCGGCACCGAGACGAAGCTCCTTGCCGAGCTCAAGCGCGAGTTCGAAAGCGTCAAGCACGTCAAGCCGCCGGCGAGCCGCAGCGATTCCGCCGAGCTTTATCTGTTGGCCAAAGGGTTTCGCGGCTAGCCTTATTCGGCGGCTTCGCTCTTTCTCCCCGCAAGCTCCGCGCCAGCATCCGGCGGCAGCCGCATGAAAATGAAAACCGCGCTGGCAGATAACAGCCCAACGAAAAGGAAGGCCGGCGGAAAATCATTGATGCCCATGGTAGTGGAGTGTTTCAGGCGCAGCGTCAATTCGACCACCAGCGCGCCGACGGCGACGCCCGTCGATAATGAAAGCTGCTGCGCGGCGGCGACCATCGCCGTTGCCCGGCTCATTTTCGCCGGTTCGATCTCGGCATAAGCGATGGTATTGATGCTGGTGAATTGCAGCGAGCGGAAAAAGCCGCCGGACAACAGAATCGCGATCATTGCGGCAAATGGCATGCCCTGCACAAAACTGGCGCAGGCCGTCAAAAAGACGCTGCTAATCAGTGCGTTGTAAATCAGCACATTGCGGTAGCCGTAGCGGTGCAACACGCTCGCGACCGCCGCCTTCATGAACATCGAACCCAGCGCGGTGGTAAAGGTGATGAGCCCTGACTCGAACGGTGTCAGGTGAAAGCCGATTTGCAACAACAGCGGCAGCAGAAATGGCAGCGCGCCGATGCCGAGCCGAAACAAAAACCCGCCAAAAATACTGGCGCGAAAGGTCGGCAGCCGGAACAGATTAAGATCGAGAATTGGCGCCGGCGTGCGCCTGGCATGTATCAGGTAGGCGCCGGCGGAAATCGCGCCACCGCACAACAGCGATGCCACGATACTGGTCGGTAAAAATTCCAGTCCCATGGCCGAAAGACCGAACGCCAATCCGGCAATAGCGCAGCCGGAAAGCAAAAAGCCGACATAGTCGAATGGGTCCGGGCGCTCGACGCGGATATTCGGAATAAAGCGCGACGCCATGGCGATGCCGACGAGCCCGATCGGCACATTGATCAAAAAGATCCAATGCCAGGACGCATAGGTTGTGATGAAGCCGCCGAGCGGCGGCCCGCAGATCGGACCGATCAGCGCTGGGATGGTGACGAGCGACATCGCGTTGACCAGGCGCCGTTTGTCGATGCTGCGCACCATGATCAGCCGCCCGACCGGCGTCATCATGGCGCCTCCGGCGCCCTGCACGATACGAGCCAGCACGAATTCCTCGAGCGAGTGCGAGGCGGCGCAGCCGATCGAGCCCAGCACGAAGACGCCGATCGCGGTGCGGAACACGTTGCGGGTGCCGAACCGGTCGGCGGTCCAGCCGCTGGCCGGGATGCAGATCGCCAGCGACAACAGATAAGAGGTGACGGCGAGCTTTAAGGCGAGCGGATTGGTGCCCAACGCCTGCGCGATCGCCGGCAGCGACGTCGAGATGACCGTCGAGTCCATGTTCTCCATGAACAGCGCGGTCGCCACGATCAGCGGCACGATACGATCGGAAGGGGGCGATTCCATTCTGGGCGGCTATCGATTCCTGAGGCACGCTATCGGCCGCCTGTACCCGGTCTGCCGCCTGTACGCCAATCTCATGCAAGCCGCTTCGCCGCTTCCTCGACCATGCTGAGGTCGGAATATTTTTTTACGTCGAGGTCGTCCTTCAGAAATCCGACCTCTTTTTGCTGTTTGAGGTTGTTTTGCAGCGCGCTCAAATTCGGCGTGTGCGGATCGCGGTATTGATCTCGGCTGGTGAAGGCCCAGTCCATGCGCGCGGGCGGCGCCTTGTTCAATCGCGCGACGATGGCGACGGCTTCATCGTGATTCTTTGGATCGGTGTACCAGCGGATCGCGCGAACGGTATCTTCGAGAAAATCGACCAATGCGGCGCGGTTCTTCTGGATAAAGTTTTCGCGGGCCGTCCACATCGTCAGTTGCGTGACGCCGAAGGCATCGCGCTGCGTAAATAGCGTGTGGGCCATAGCGCGAAGCTCCGGATCGAGCGAGAACGGCGGCACCGCGCTGATCAGATCGGCTTTCTTCTCCGCCAGCATCGCGCGCATGGCCGGAAACGGCGCCTCGACCACGGTGTAGTCTCTATTAGCTTCAAGCCCGCTGCGGCGGAGCATCGCGCGCATGGCGATGTCGACGGCGCTGCCCATGGCATTTGTCGCGAGCACTTTGCCCTTGAGATCGGCGACGCTTTGGATCGACCCGTCGTTGCGCACCATGAACTCGTTGGTGCCATGGCCCGGCACGCCATCCTGGATTTCGTCGCAGACGACCCGCAGGTCATCCATATGCGCATTCTGGATGGCAAGACCGAACGACGAAAAAGCCAGCGGCCCAATCTCGAGTTCGCCGGCCGCGAGCGCAGTGATGACCGGCGGCGTGCCTTCAAAGCGAGTGGCTTCCGCGACATAGGAGCGGCCGAAATGGGTCAGGAGCTCTTTTTTCTCAAGCACCAAAGGGCCCAACGATGCGGGCACGACCACCCAACCGATCCGGATCTTGAGGGGCCCGCCCTGGGCACCTGCGCGGCCTCCCGCCGCCAGGGCTGCGGCAGCGACGCCGCCAATCCCGAACTGGCGACGATCGATGGCCTTTTTCATGTGATTCCTCCGCTATTTCGCGCTGGAGGCCTATGAATTGTGACCAAGGCGTGCTATCGACCGCCGCCAACCCAAAAGCGGGCCCCAAAGTGAGCCCAAGCGGGCCATCGACTCGGACGAGCGACCATCCGCTCGCCCGCGCGGCGGCCGCCATTTCGGGCCAGCCGGAGTTGGCAATGGCAACGAATTCAAGAGACCTACCGCGCGAAGCATACACCTTCGATGACGTGCTGTTGAAGCCGGGGCTGTCCGACGTCATGCCGTCGGATGTCGATATTCGATCGCGCATCACACCCAACATTCTGCTCAACATTCCGATCGTCGCCTCGGCGATGGATACGGTGACGGAAGCGCATATGGCGATCGCCATGGCGCAGGCGGGCGGCATCGGCGTGCTCCACCGCAATCTCGATCCTGAAGCGCAAGCTGTGCAGGTGCGGCAGGTGAAGAAATTCGAATCTGGCATGGTCGTGAACCCGGTAACGATCAATCCGGAAGCAACCCTCGCCGATGCCCTGACATTGATGCAGGAGCATCACATCTCCGGGATTCCGGTGGTGGAGGGCGCCAGCAATGGACGGGCCGGCAAGCTGGTCGGCATTCTGACCAACCGCGACGTGCGGTTCGCCACCGACAAGCGGCAAAAGATCGCCGAGCTGATGACCAAGGAGGGGCTGGTCACAGTGCGCGAAGGGGTCAAGCAGGACGAGGCCAAGCGGCTCCTGCATCAGCACCGTATCGAGAAGCTTCTGGTCGTTGACAGCGCGTATCGTTGCGTCGGCCTGATCACGGTGAAGGACATCGAAAAGTCCGTGGCGCATCCGCATGCCTGCAAAGACGAGCAGGGGCGATTGCGCGTGGCCGCTGCGACTTCGGTGGGCGAAGCCGGTTACGTGCGAAGCGAGCGCTTGATCGACGCTGGCGTCGATCTTTTGGTCGTCGACACCGCCCACGGCCATTCCCGGCGCGTGCTCGAGGCGGTGACGCGGATCAAGCGCATGTCGAATGCGGTGCAGGTCGTGGCCGGCAATATCGCCACCGCGGAAGGGGCGAAAGCTCTGATCGAGGCCGGCGCCGATTCGATCAAGGTCGGGATCGGTCCGGGCTCGATCTGTACGACGCGCGTCGTTGCCGGCGTCGGTGTGCCGCAGCTCACCGCGATCATGGATGCAGTCGATGTGGCGAAACGGACCAACACGCCGGTAATCGCCGATGGCGGGATAAAATATTCCGGGGATCTCGCGAAAGCGCTCGCCGCCGGCGCCGATTGCGCCATGGTCGGGTCCTTGCTCGCCGGCACCGACGAGACGCCTGGCGAAGTGTTCCTTTATCAGGGCCGCTCCTACAAGACCTATCGCGGCATGGGCTCGGTCAGCGCGATGGCGCGTGGCTCCGCCGACCGTTACTTCCAGCAGGAGATCAAGGACACGCTCAAGCTCGTTCCCGAAGGCGTCGAAGGGCAGGTGCCGTACAAAGGTCCGGTCGCCCATGTCGTGCATCAGCTGGTCGGCGGCCTGCGCGCCGCCATGGGCTATGTCGGCGCCAAGGATCTCGCCGAATTTCACAACAAGGCCGAGTTCGTGCGGATTTCCGGCGCCGGACTTCGGGAAAGCCACGTTCACGACGTCACGATCACGCGCGAGAGTCCCAATTACCCGAGCCGGGACTAAAGGGCCTCTCCGATGTCAGCGCCGGCCCCCGATCCGTTCGCCAAGATCCGCAACGCCACCAATGCGCATCGGGAGCGCCACGGCTGTAGCGCTTTTCCTTACTCAAACGGACCGCTCCTGGCCGCGCTGGCTGGCGCCGCCAATGCGCGGCGGATTCTGGAGCTGGGCACGGCGCTTGGCTACACCGCCCTGTCGTTCGCATCCGGCGTGCGCGATGCGACCGTCGACACGATTGAGCGCGACCCGGATCACGTTGCGCTTGCGCGCGAAAATATCGCCGCCGCCGGCCTCGATCACCGCATCACCGTGCACGAGGGCGAATTTTCAAGCGTGCTGCCGACGCTCGATCCCGGCTACGACGTTGCTTTTTTCGACGGCGGCACGCCGGTGCCGGCGCTGCACAAGGCCTTGCGCGGGCTGTTGCGCACCGGCGGCACCTTGATCACCGCTAACCTCAATCACGGCGGCACGGCGGACACCGTGCGCAAAGCCTTGTTCGAGGGAAAAACGTGGCGCAGCGCTTTGGTCGATGACAAGGGCGAGACGGCGATCAGTGTGAAGCTGTAGCGCCGATTTTAAGCCGGCCGGCATATCCGAGCTGGCGGACATCCGTACTGGGGGAGCGAGATCATGACCGTCCAAGAGGTGTTGCTGCCGCTGTTCCTGGAAGTGATTCTGACGTTTGTGCTGTTGTTTTGGCTCGCACCGTTGCGCGGGCGCGATTTCAGTTCGGGGGTGGCGCGGCCGGAGAACGTGGCGCTGCGCGAACCGAACTGGTCGCAACGCAGTCTGCAAGTCAGTTACTCCTACAGCAATCAATTCGAGCTGCCGATCCTGTTTTACGTGCTGACGATCCTCGCCTGGGTGACGCGGCATGCGGATCTCATCTTCGTAGTGCTGGCCTGGATATTCGTGATCTTCCGCTATCTGCAGGCCTATGTGCATGTGACCAGCAATCAAGTGCGGCTGCGTGGTGCGTTCTTCGGTGTCTCGGCGGTTGTGCTCGCGATTATGTGGCTCATCTACATTGTCGAGATACTGACGGCTCCGTGGGTCTAATAATTGGGATCTAATAATTGAGGTTTGATATTGCGCTCTGCTGTTTGGATCTGATGCGATGCCGCTCGACTTTTGCCATCCCACCGCGCCGCACAAGCGGCTTCGATTGCCGGAGTGGTATGTCTCGAGCCTGATGATGGATCGGGCGCTCGACGCCGTGGTGCGGCGGGTCAACAAGCTCGACCGCGCGCACGATGTTCCTTATCTCGCCGGCTATAGTCTCGACGGCAAGACGATCTATATCGACCGCCACATGCCGCGCGCGTTCAAGTTTCGCGGCCGCAGGGTCGAGACCGACGGTTTTCTCATCTTGCATGAAGAAGTCGAGAAAACGCTGATCGATCAGCTCGGCCTGCACTATCTGCATGCGCATCAGATCGCGACCCGTGCCGAGCAGGCGGCGGTCCGCGCCGCCGGCATCACATGGCGCGACTACGACCGCTTCATGCAGAAATATGTCAAAACCATCGGGGACGAACGTCTGACCAAAGTACCGAAGGATCTCGATCTCAAACCCTATCGCGACGAGCACGATGATGATCTGTTGCTGCGCATGCTGGCGAGCGTAAAAGCCGGCAAAACGCCGAAAGGATTGCATGTGCGCGATCTAGCGGAGGCGATCCGGCAACTACAGCGCCGGGTGCGGCGTCACGGCACGCTTGGTGCGCAGCGCGCCGCCGCGGTGTCGGGCGCGGCGAAGTAGCGCTTCGAAGCAGCCCGCCCAAAGTGGTCCACCCATGACTCCCTCGGCCCGACTGTCCGCCGCGATCGAAGTCTTCGCCGAGATCGAAGCACGGCGGCGGCCGGCGGCGGATGCGCTGAAAGACTGGGGACTGTCGCATCGCTTTGCCGGATCCGGCGATCGCGCCGCGATCGCGGGTCTCGTCTATGACGCGTTGCGGCGGAAATCTTCGTCGGCTTGGCTGATGGGCAACGAAAATCCGCGGGCGGTTCTCCTTGGCATGCTGCGGCGCGAGCGCGGCTTGGATAACGACGCCATTGCCGCGCTGTGCAACAGCGGCCGCTATGCGCCGTCGCCGCTCACGAATGAGGAAACCGCGGCGCTCGCCACCGGCGCGCTCGCCGGCGCACCGGCTTATGTGGAAGGCGACTATCCGCAATGGCTCGATGCGAATCTGCAACGCGTGTTTGGCGATGAACGGGCGGCGGAAGGCGCGGCGCTCGCAAGCCGGGCGCCGCTCGATATACGGGTCAACACGCTCGCCACCGAGCGCGATGAGGCGCTGGCGAAGCTGCAACACCTGAATGCCGCGCCGACCCGCTGGTCGCCGATCGGCATTCGCATGCGACTTGCCGCCGAGGCCAAAAGTCCGGCGATCCATGCCGAGCCGCTCTTTATAAAAGGCCAGATCGAAATCCAGGATGAGGGCTCGCAGCTTGCGGCGCTCTTGGCGGATGCAAAACCCGGCGAGCAGGTCGTCGATCTTTGCGCCGGCGCCGGCGGCAAGACGCTGGCGCTTGCGGCGGCGATGGAAAACCGTGGCCAGATCTACGCCACCGATCTCGACAAGCGCCGCCTGGCGCCGATCCATGCGCGGCTTGAGCGCGCCGGCGCGCGTAATGTTCAAGTGCGAACCCCAACCGGCCGCGGCGCCGGTACCGACGTTCTGGCCGATCTTGCCGGCCGCGCCGATCTCGTCATGATCGATGCGCCTTGCACCGGGACCGGCGCCTGGCGGCGCAACCCGGATGCCAAGTGGCGCATTCGCCCGGGAGCAGTGGCCGAGCGCATCAAGGAACAACAGGCCGTGCTTGAGCGGGCGGCGTTGCTGGCCAAGCCGGGCGGGCGAATCGCTTATGTCACTTGTTCGGTCTTGCCTGAGGAAAACAACGACCAGGTCGGGGCGTTTCTGGCGCGCCATTCGGAATTTTCGGTGGAAAATCCGGCCGATGCGGTGAAGGCCCTGGGCGAGCGCGCCTATCTTTTCGCGCGCGCGGCGCTTATCTCCGACGAAGGGCTATTGATGACGCCGCGACGTACCGAAACGGACGGTTTTTTCGTCAGCGTGCTGCGGCGGCGGCATTCTTCATGAGGCGATATTTCGCTACGATCCTCGACAGCCAGGAGTGTTTCCCGTAGAACCCGCCATGGCATCCCACGACAAGATTCTCATCGTCGATTTCGGCTCGCAGGTCACCCAGCTCATCGCGCGGCGGGTGCGCGAAGAGAAGGTTTATTGCGAGATCGCGCCGTTTCAGAAGGCCGAAGAAGCGCTGCGCGCTTTGCAGCCAAAGGCGGTTATTCTCTCTGGCGGGCCGGCTTCGGTGCTCGACAAGGACGCGCCGCTGGCGCCCATGGCCGTCTATCAGGCCGGCGTGCCGGTGCTCGGCATCTGCTACGGCGAACAGGCCATGGCGCAGCAGCTCGGCGGCAAGGTCGAGGGCGGACATCATCGTGAATTCGGCCGCGCCGAAGTTGAATTAGTGAAGGACTCCCCGCTAACCGCGGGCATCTGGGACGTGGGCCAGCGCTATCCGGTGTGGATGAGCCACGGCGACCGCGTCACCAAGCTGCCAGCGGGATTTGGGGCGATCGGGACTTCGCCGAACGCGCCGATCGCGATGATCGCCGACGAGGCGCGCAAATTCTACGCCACGCAATTTCATCTTGAAGTCGTGCACACCCCGCACGGCGCCGCCATCCTGCGCAATTTCGTGCGCAAGATTGCTGGTTGCGCCGGCGACTGGACCATGCGCGCCTTCAAGGAGGAGGCGATCGAAAAGCTCCGCCGCCAGGTCGGCAAGGGCAAGGTGATCTGCGGATTGTCCGGCGGTGTCGATTCCGCCGTCGCCGCGGCGCTCATCCACGAGGCCATCGGCGAGCAGCTCACCTGCGTCTTCGTCGATCACGGGCTGCTGCGATTAGGCGAGGGCGAGCGCGTCGTGGCGCTGTTCCGCGATTCGTACAATATTCCGCTCGTTCACGTGCAGGCGGAGGATACTTTTCTCAAAGCGCTTGCCGGCGTCGACGATCCCGAGCAAAAGCGCAAGATCATCGGCAAATTGTTTATCGATGTATTCGAAGCCGAAGCGAAAAAGATCGGCGGCGCGGAGTTTCTGGCGCAGGGCACGCTTTATCCCGACGTGATAGAGAGCGTCTCGTTCACCGGCGGACCGTCGGTCACGATCAAGTCGCACCATAATGTCGGCGGTCTCCCCGAACGCATGCATCTGAAACTCGTCGAGCCGTTGCGCGAATTGTTCAAGGACGAGGTGCGCGCGCTCGGCCGCGAGCTCGGTCTGCCGGAGGCTTTTGTCGGCCGGCATCCGTTTCCGGGGCCCGGCCTCGCGATCCGCTGCCCGGGCGCGGTCACCCGCGACAAGCTCGATATCCTGCGGCTCGCCGACGACGTTTTCATCGAGGAAATCCGCCGCGCCGGCCTCTATGACGACATCTGGCAGGCTTTCGCGGTGCTGCTGCCGGTGCGCACCGTCGGCGTGATGGGCGACTTTCGCACCTACGATTATGTCGTGGGCTTGCGCGCGGTCACCTCGACCGACGGCATGACCGCGGATTTTTATCCGTTCGACATGAATTTTATCGGCACAGTCGCAACCCGCATCGTCAACGAGGTCAAGGGCGTCAATCGCGTGGTCTATGATGTGACCTCAAAGCCGCCGGGCACGATCGAGTGGGAGTGAGTCATGCCCGTGACCATCTACGGCATAAAAAACTGCGACACGATGAAGAAAGCGCGCGCCTGGCTCGACAAGCGCGGCCTCGATTACGCCTTTCATGATTACAAGACCGCCGGCATCGAACGCGCGCGGCTCGAAGACTGGTGCAAAAAGCTCGGCTGGGAAACGTTGCTCAATCGCGCCGGCACCACCTTTCGCAAACTGCCGGACAAGGACAAGAACGGGCTCGACGCCAAAAAGGCGATCGCGCTGATGCTGGCACAGCCGTCTATGATCAAGCGGCCGGTGCTCGATCTCGGCCGCGGCAAGCTGCTCGTCGGCTTTGCGCCGGAGACCTACAGCGCGGCAATCGCAGCACGTTGACAGGACCGGGGAGCGCATTTGGCCCCCGTGTGAATCGCTCGCGGCGAAAATTCGTCGCGCGGAACTTTTCCGTTCGTGACAACCGCGCGGCACGCAGAATCTTTGCCCAAGAGCTTCGGCTTGTTAACGCCGGCAATGCGCCCCGGGGCGAGGGCGCGTCGGGGAAATGAGGCTGGAGGTCTGCATGAATTCGCGCGCATTCGTCGGCGGCATTCTACTCGCCGCCGGCTCGGTGCTTTCTATTTTTTCCGCTCAAGCCGCCGATCTGCCACCGGCCCGCAGACCGGCGGCGGTGGCGCCGGTCGCTTATGCGCCGCCGGTTTACAATTGGTCGGGATTCTATATCGGCGGCAATCTCGGCGCCGGCTTTGCCGATTCCTCGTGGACCGATCCGTTCACCGGCGCCCACAACACGTTCAACAAGGCCAGCTTTATCGGCGGCGGCCAGGTTGGCGCCAATTGGCAAATCAACGCGCTGGTGCTTGGCATCGAGGGCGACTTCGACTGGACCGGGCTCAAAGGCAGCGGTCACGACTCGGTCGGCAACACCATCAATACCAACACGCAATGGACCTCGACGGTGACCGGACGCGTCGGCGCCGCGTTCGACCGGCTCCTGGTCTATGGCAAAGGCGGCGTTGCCTTTGCGCATGATAATGACAGCCTCAACGACATTTTCGGCAGCACCGCCAGCGCGAGCGTGACGCGGACCGGCTGGACCGCCGGCGCCGGCCTTGAATATGCATTCGCGCCGAATTGGAGCGCGAAGATCGAATACGACTATCTTGGCTTCGGTTCTGAGACCGTCAATCTGCCTACCGCCGGATTCTCCACGTACACCACCAGCGCATCGCTGAACGTTCAGGAAGTCAAAGCCGGCATCAATTTTAAGTTTGGGCCGTGAGATAGAAATCGTTCACTCAATCTTGATCTTCGCTGCCGCGATCACCGGCGACCAGCGCGCGATGTCGGCGTCGATGCGAGCCCGGAATTCGGCGGGCGTGCCGGGTATCGGCGTCATGAATTGCGCGGCGAGTTTGTCGCGAACAACAGGCGTAGTGACGGCCTGGGCGACGAGTTGACCGATCCGCGCCGTCATCGGTTTCGGGATTCCGGCGGGCGCGATCAAACCACTCCAGGCATCGGCCTCAACATCGATGCCGGCTTCCTTCAAGGTGGGGATGTCGGGCAATAGCGGCGAGCGTTGGGCGGTCGATACGGCAAGCACTTTGATCGCGCCGGAGCGCAGTTGCGGCACAATCGAAATCGCCGGCAAGCATACCATCTGCACATCGTTACGCAGGAGCGCGGTCACCGCTTGCGGCGACGACGCATAGGGTACATGGACGAGCTGCGTGCCGCTTTTAAGCGCAATCGCTTCCATCGCGAGATGCGAGAGCGAGCCCGCGCCAATCGAACCGAAAGCGTATTTGCCCGGGGCACGCCTGATCACATCAACCAGAGCGCGCGCGTCGGCCACCCCGAGCGCGGCATTGACGGCAAGCACGCTCGGTTGGGTGACGAGAAGAGTAATAAGCGTGAGGTCCTTGCGCGGATCGTAGGGCAGTTTGGGAAAGAGCAGCGTGTTGATCGCGAGCGGGCCGCCGATGCTCACGCCGATCGTGGATCCGTCCGGCTCGGCCTTGGCGACGGCATCCGTCCCGGTATTGCCGCTGGCGCCCGGCCGGTTTTCGACAACGAAAGCCTGACCGAGTCTCGTTTGCAGGTCATCGGCGATCAGCCGCGCGACCACGTCCGGCGTGGCGCCGGCGGCGAACGGCACGACGATCTTCACGAGCTTGGTCGGCCAATCCTGAGCGGCGGCGAAAATCGTGCCCAAAAAAATGACCGTTGCGGCGATGACGTCCCGCTTCATTCCCGTTCCTTCGCGTTCCCAGCGCTTCGTCCAAGACGTATCATGCCGATAACATAAGGCGAAGCGAGAGGATGTCGTGCGAGCCACAGTGAAATTGAGGGCGCTGTTGAACTCGGGTCAAATAACGGTGGCGCCGGGCGCCTATGATGGGCTCTCGGCGCGGCTGGTGGAGCAAGCCGGATTTCCGGCGATCTATGCCAGCGGCGGCGCGATTGCGCGTTCGGCCGGGGTGCCGGACCTCGGGCTCTTGTCCGTGAGCGCCATCGCCGATCGGTTTGCGTCGATGGCCGATGTCACCGACGTGCCGATCATTGCCGATGCCGATACCGGTTATGGCAATGCGCTCAATGCGCAGGCTGCGGCGCGCGCCTTCGAGCGCGCCGGGATCGCCGCGTTTCATCTGGAGGACCAGACCTTTCCGAAGAAGTGCGGTCATTACGACGACAAGAATCTGGTGCCGACAGTGGAGATGGCGCAGAAACTAAAAGCTGTCCGCGATGCGCTGCACGACGCCGATTTCGTCGTGATCGCACGGACCGATGCGATCGCCGTCGAAGGCTTTTCCGCCGCGCTCGACCGGGCCGCGGCCTATCTCGAGGCCGGCGCCGATGTGAGCTTTGTCGAAGCGCCGACCTCGGAAGCCGAGATCGCTGCAATCGCCAAGCGCCTGCCAGGATGGAAGCTCATCAACATGTTCGAGGGCGGCAAGACGCCGCTGTTGCCGGTGCCGCGATTGCAGGCGCTCGGCTATCAGCTTGTGATCATCCCGAGCGATACGCAGCGCGCCGCGATCAGGGCCATGCAGCGCATGCTCGCCGCCATCTTGCGCGACGGCAGCGCCGCCGCGATGCGCAGCGATATGGTGTCCTTCGCCGAACGTGAGGCGATCGTCGATACGGCGGCTTATCTCGCGCGCGGCAAAGAATACGCCTCGTGAGCGGCCGGTCCTGTCATTGACAATCGGCAGGCGGCGGCCATGATCCGCCGCCCGGGACGTTAAAGCCTGGCAACAGGGATAGGCGACGGGAACTCAACGTAAAGTGCTGCGGTATGGGCCTTACACTCGAAATTCTCGGCTTGGTCATTTTCCTCGGCGCGCATGTGTTTGTGACCATGCGCGACCACCGCGCCGCGCTTGTGGCGCGGATCGGCGAATGGCCGTATCGCGGATTGTTTTCGCTGATCTCGATCGCCGGCATTGTTCTCATCGGATATGGATTTGCCGCTTATCGCGCGGCCGGTCCGATCATGGTGTGGTATCCGCCGGCCTGGACCCGCCACATCGTCGTCGTGCTGATGTGGCCCGCCAGCATCATGGTCGCGGCGGCCTACATTCCCGGCAATATCAAACGCGGGCTCAAGCACCCCATGCTGGTCGGGGTGAAGACCTGGGCCTTCGCGCATTTGTGCGCCAACGGCGATCTCGGCGGCATTATTCTGTTCGGATCGGTGCTGGCCTGGGCAGTGTATGACCGGATCACGCTCAAACGCCGTAAAGATGCCGGCGCCCCGCCAATTCCGGTCGGCGGCACCAAGAACGACATCATCGCCATCGTCGTCGGCACGATCATCTATTTGGCGCTCGGCTTCGTCTTCCATCCTGTCGTGATTGGCGTCCCGGCATTCGGAACGCCAGCGCTGGGGCACTGATCGTGTCGGTGCAAAATGCAATTCGACGTTTGACCGCGCCCGATATCTGCGCTCGCAAGGGCGGCGAGCCCATCGTGTCGTTGACGTCCTATCACGCCCACACCGCCAGGATCGTCGACGCTTATTGCGATGTCATCCTGGTCGGCGATTCGCTCGGCATGGTGATGCACGGCCTCGAGACAACCGTTCCGGTGACGCTCGAAATGA
>DASXJB010000044.1:0-19018 GCA_036497645.1 Xanthobacteraceae bacterium | reverse complement strand
CTGAACTGCATTGTTGAAGAAACGCCGCGCCGCCGCGATCTTATTCTCCAGATCTGTCAGCTCGGCCTGCAATTGCTGGAAATTCGTACTGGCTTTGAGGTCGGGGTAGGCCTCGGCCACGGCAAAGAGCTGCCGCAGCGCTCCGGTGAGCATGTTTTCCGCGGCCGCCTGCTGCGCCGGGCCTTGCGCGGTCATCGCCGCGTTGCGGGCTTTCACCACTTCGTCGAGCGTGCCGCGCTCATGCGCGGCATAGCCTTTCACCGTCTCGACGAGGTTGGGGACGAGATCGTGGCGCTGCCGCAGCTGCACGTCGATATCGGCGTAGGCCTGATTGACCCGCTGCCGCATCGAAACCAGGCTGTTATAGACACCGATGGCCCAAATAATGAGGATGACGATGACGGCAAGGATGATCACGGTCGAAGTGGACATTGCAAGCTCCTCTGTTTGGCGGCGCAACCGCTTTCATCACCGCGATCAACGATACAGCCGGGAATATAGGGACGGCACTCGCGCGCCGCGAGAGCTTGTCCGCGGCCGGCTGCAATGGCGTGCCAAATGCGCGGCGAGCGGCTAACGGCGTGTTAACGTGGCCAGGCGCGGCTCCGTGGATAATAGTTGCGCGCGGGCGGGCTTGAGGAAACAGGGGAGAGAGAGGGATCATGCAGGACAAGGTCGCGCTTGAGGAGCATTTCGCCATTCCGGATACGCTCGAGGATTCCCACGGCTATTTTCCGGATCGGGTGTGGCAGGAAGTCAAAAGCCGCGTCATGGACATTCATGAACGGCGCTTACGTGAAATGGACGACAACGGCGTCGAGCTGATGCTGTTGTCGCTCAATGCGCCGGCGGTGCAGGCGATCCCTGATGAAAAACGCGCGGCTGAAGTCGCCCGTAAGGCCAACGACTACCTCGCCGAACAAGTGGCCAAGCGGCCCAATCGATTTCAGGGATTAGCGGCGCTGGCGATGCAGGATCCCGATGGCGCGGCGCGGGAACTCGAGCGTTGCGTCAAGGAGCTTGGCTTTCGCGGCGCGCTGGTCAACGGTTTCTCGCAGACCGGCGATGGAGATAAAGTTGTCTATTACGATCTGCTGCAATATCGACCGTTCTGGGCGACGGTCGAGCGGCTCGATGTGCCGTTCTATCTGCATCCACGCAATCCGCTGCCGCGCGACGGCAAAATATACGAGGGACATTCCTGGTTGCTTGGTCCGATTTGGGCGTTTGCTCACGAGACCGCGGTTCACGCCTTGCGCTTGATTGGCTCAGGCCTGTTCGATGAGCACCCGCGGCTCAATATCATTCTCGGTCATCTCGGCGAGAATCTGCCCTATGCGATGTGGCGGATCGACAACGCCAATGGCTGGATCGAGAAACGGCACAATTATCCGGCGAACAAGCAGATGCGCGATTATTTCGCCGCCAATTTCCACATCACCACCTCCGGAAATTTTCACACCCAAGCGCTGATCGATGCGATTTTGGTGCTCGGATCGGACCGCATCATGTTTTCCGCCGACTGGCCGTTCGAGAATATCGATCACGCAGCGGCCTGGTTCGACGTCTGCCCGATCAGCGAAGCGGATCGGCGCAAGATCGGGCGTGACAACGCGCGCAAGCTGTTCAAGTTTAAGAATTGACAAACTTCGAAGCCGGGCACGCCGTCGGCTGGCAACACTGCAACAGAACGATCACTGGCCAACTTTGATGGCGACCTCCATGTTTTCGCTGCCGACGCCGAAGCGTACGCCGCGCACCGGCGCGGCGCCGATCGAATCGAGTCCGACGGCGACGCGCACATAGGACTCAGTGGGACAAAGTCCATTGGCCGGGTCGAACCCGATCCAGCCGATATCGGGGATGAAAGCTTCTGCCCAGGCATGGCCGGCCTCTTGCTCGATCTGGCCGTCGGCCATCTGCAGGTAGCCGGCGATGTAGCGCGCCGGAATGCCGAGGTAGTGCGCGGCCGCGAGAAAAATATGGCAGTGGTCGCGGCAGACGCCGCGCTTGAGCGCGAAGGCTTCGCTCGCGCTCGGCACCACCTCCGTCATGTCCAGGTCGAACGCCACTTCACGGTGCAGCCCCTCCAACAAAGCGTGCGCTTGCGCCAATGCATCGCCGTCGCAGCGCCCGCGCGCCCTTTCCGCGAAATCGCGGATCGCTTCGTCCACCGCGGTCAAGCGGGTCGGGCGCAGGAACAGGCGCGGCGAAAAACGCTCGACCGCGCCGCTGATGACGCCATGGGTATCGTGCGTTTCGACTTCGCCGTCGACGTCGACGCGGAGTTCGGCCAAGGGGCCGCTGGCGGTGAACACGTGGGTGATGTTGCCGAATGCGTCTTCATGAGAAGTAAGGTGCGCATCCGCCGACAGGTCGATGCGCCAGCGCACGACATGCTGGCCGTCGAAGTCGCGCGGGGTGAGCCGTAAGAGCTGGATCGCGCCAGCCGCCGGCGGGTCGTAACGATAGACGGTACTGTGGTGAATTCGCACGTGCATGGCGCAGGCGAGATCTCGGAATTGGAAGCGAGCGGTCGAGGTAAATATGGGTGCGCGCTGACCTACATTAAATATTGCGCGGCGACGGCGGAACCGAGCCGGTTATTGTCCTCGATAAAAGTACCGATGAATTCGTGCAATCCGCTCTGGAAGATTTCCTCGATTCGGCTGTTCATCAGCCGCGCCCGCACCGCGCGGGCTTGGCGCTGCGCCGGTCCCTGCCTGCCATAAGCGGTCGCGATATGGTCGAGGTTCGCCACCAGATTTTCATAGCAGCTCGCCAGCGAACGCGGCATTTCATCCTTGAGCATCAACAGTTCGGCGACGAGCCAGGGCTTGATGTTCTGGCGGTAGACCCAGTGATAGGCGGTCAGCGCCGAGACTGAACGTAGGATCGATGCCCATTGGAAGTAATCGAGCGGTCCGCCCACCTTGGCGATCGGCGGCAGCAGCAGGTGGTATTTGACGTCGAGGATGCGCGCCGTGTTATCGGCGCGTTCCAGGTAGACGCCAAGCCGCGAGAAGCAATAAGCGTCGTTGCGCAGCATGGTCCGGTATGCCGAGCCGTCGTAGCGCAGCGAGGATCCCATCACCCAGCGCAGGAAGCGGGCAAGCTCCTCGCGCGAGGACGGGCCCTTGCTCCAGTTCTTCAGTTCGAGCCAGATGCTATTGATGGTGTCCCACATCTCGGTCGTGAGCGCAGTGCGCACGGCGCGGGCATTGAGCCGGGCAATTTCAAAGCAGTTGCGGATCGATGATGGATTTTTGGTGGAAAACGCCAAAAAGTCCGTCACCGTGTCTTCATTGGCTTCGCCGTAGGCGGCAAAAAAGGCATTCACGCAGCCGGCGCTGGCGACCGCCGATTCCCATTCATTGGTGGCGCCGCCATAACTCAACGGCAACGTGTTCAAGCGCAGCGTGGTGTCGAGAATGCGCGCCAGATATTCCGCCCGCTCAACGTACCTGGCGAGCCAATAAAGATTATCGGCGGTGCGCGACAGCATCGCGTCAACTCCACACTCGATACTTGCGCGTCGCGGTCGTGCGACACGCACGCTTTATCCGTCCAGTACCCAGGTATCTTTGGTCCCGCCGCCCTGGCTGGAATTTACGATCAGCGAGCCGTTCGTAAGCGCGACGCGGGTGAGCCCGCCGGGGACAATGCGCACGCCGTCGCGCCCGCTCAGCACGAATGGGCGCAAATCGACATGGCGCGGCGCCAGCCCATTGGCGGTGCAGGTCGGGCAGGTTGAAAGCGCCAGCGTCGGCTGGGCGATGAAATTGTGCGGCGCCGATTTCAGTTTGTGCCGGAATGTGGCGACGCTCGCTTTTTCGGCCTGCGGACCGATCAACATGCCATAGCCGCCGGAGCCATGCACCTCTTTGACCACCAGTTCCTCCATGTGGTCCATCACATAATTCAAATGGTCCGGCTCGCGGCAGCGCCAGGTCGGCACGTTGTTGAGGATCGGGCTCTCGCTCAGATAGAAATTGATGATCTCCGGCATATAGCTGTAGACCGCCTTGTCATCGGCGATGCCGGTGCCGACCGCATTGGCAAGCGTCACATTGCCGGCATGGTAAGCCGACATCAGGCCAGGTACGCCGAGCGCGCTGTCCGAACGGAAGACCAGCGGATCGAGAAAGTCGTCATCGATCCGCCGGTAGATCACATCGATGCGCTTGAGGCCTTCGGTCGTGCGCATATAAACGACGTCGTCTCGCACCGTGAGGTCACGGCCTTCGACCAGTTCGATGCCGAGCTTGTCGGCGAGGAACGAGTGCTCGTAGTAGGCGGAGTTGGCGAGCCCCGGCGTCAGCAGCACGGCGGTCGGATCGCCGCGAGCACTCGGCGGCGCCACCGATTTCAGCGTGTCCAACAGTTCGTCCGGATAGTTCTCGACCGGCGCGATGCGGTAGCGTGAGAACAATTCGGGGAACAGCCGCAGCATGATTTCCCGATTTTCAAGCATGTAGGAAACGCCGGACGGCGTGCGGACATTGTCCTCGAGCACGTAAAAGGTTTTTGGATCCACCCGGACGATGTCGATGCCGGCGATATGGACGTGAATGCCGTGCGGCACCGTTTGGCCGTTCATTTCCGGACGGAACAGCGGATTCTGAAAAATCAAATCCTCGGGCACGATGCCGGCTTTGACGATGTCGCGCTTGCCGTAAATGTCTTTGAGGTAGGCGTTGATGGCGTTGACGCGCTGCTCCAGCCCCCGATGCAGAAGCTGCCACTCCTCGGCGGCGAGAATCCGCGGGATGATATCGAACGGGATCAGGCGCTCGGTAGCTTCGGGATCGCCATAGACGGCAAAAGTAATGCCGATGCGGCGGAACACCAGTTCGGCCTCGCGGCGGCGCAAATTGAGCAGGTCCGGCTTGACGCTGTCCAACCAGCGCGACAGTTCCGCATAGGGCGGCCGAACGGCGCCGCCCATATCCGCGCTTCCCGTCATCTCGTCGAACATGACGATTTCCGGCCCATCCGCTCTCAGTTATGTCGACGAACAGATGCTAAGCAATCTCCGCGCCAAAGGCACGCGACCGCTGATCGCGTTTGTATGGCCTCCGCGACCGGCGTTTGCTCAAATTTTGGGCTGAGTGGCTATGGCGGCGGCGATCGTGGCTTGTCACCCGATGGCGCGAACGATAAGTATTTTTGCGAGGGGAGATTTGCCTTGCATTCATTGCGCGCGAAGGTCGCCGCCGTTGCGGCGCTCGCTCTTGCATCGACGCTGACCGCCACCCTGTCACAGCCGGCCGGGAAGTCGCAGCCCGCCGGGAAGCTATCGATCACTGTCACCGGCGCACGCAATAGCGACGGGGTCGTACGCTGCGCGCTCTTCAATTCACCCGCGGCGTTTCCGAAAATCGGCCAGGAATGGCGTGGCGTGATCGCGTCGATCCGCGGTGGTGCAGCCAACTGCGTGTTCAGCGGCGTTCCGGCAGGAACTTACGCCGTGGCATTCTTCCATGCCGAGCATAATGAGACGCAGCTCACCACCGGCATGTTCGGAAAACCGACGCAGGGTTATGGTTTTCCAATAACGCCACCGGTAGTTTCGGCCCGCCGAATTTCAGCGCAGCAGCTTTCCGTTACGACGGTGGCAACCTGATGCTGCAAGGCTCGCTCACTTACTGATTTTCACCGCTCTATTGAGTGTTGCTCGTCTCATTGCAGATGAAGCTGATGTACCTAACGGGTTATTAACCGTTTGGGCGTTCCGTATTTTTACAACGCACCGCCGACAGCAAATTGAGGAGGGGGTTTCGTGCGCTGGCTGATCGCAGCATCCGTGGGGATTCTTACGCTCGCACCACTCGGCGCGCAGGCGGCTGATTTGCCGCCGCCCGTGTCCGGACCAACGGTCTATGCACCGCCGGCGGCGTATCGCGCCGTCGCCAATTGGAGCGGCTTTTACGTCGGCGGCAATGTCGGCGTGGGCTTGGCGCGCGACCAGAGCACTTTCAGCTTTGGCGGCGTTCCATTCGCCACCGCAGATACGGCGGTTTTTGGCGCAGTTGGCGGCGCCCAAGCCGGATACAATTGGCAAGCCGGCGCGCTTGTCTTGGGCGCGGAGGCTGATTTCGACTGGAGCAATCTCAAGGGCAGCATCAGCGCGCAGTGCACGGTCTGCGCACCGGCGACCAATGCCTCGCTTGAACATGACATCGATTGGTTCGGCACCGCCCGCGCGCGGATCGGTTATGCCGCCGACGGCTGGCTCGCTTATGCCACCGGGGGATATGCCTTCGGGCGCGTCGCGCTCAAGGGCACCGCAACCGGCGGCGGCGTGAACGCCTCGCTTACTCAAAACACAACGCCAAGCGGCTGGACAATTGGCGGGGGCGCCGAAATTGTGCTCGGACCGAATTGGAGCGCAAGACTCGAATACCTCTACGTCGATTTGGGCACCGTCAATAACACGGTCGTCGTCATTGGTGCGCCGTCTTTGACCGATAGCGCCCGCATTCAGATGAATGTGGTGCGCGCGGGCGTCAATTATCGGTTCTAGCGCATGATCCCGAAAAGTGGGAACCGGTTTTCGGATAAGATCATGTGCAAACAAAATCTTAGAGACGCATAGTGATTCAACTTTATCAGATCGCGCTCTAGGTGCAGCGCGGCCATGCCGCTCGTCTCAATCACCCGGCTGCGCGTGCGATCGTTGTGTTATTTGCCGGCGTTTTTGCTCGGCTCGCTGCGCTCGGCGCGCGAAGCGAAAAATGCATCGGGAAACCTCGGGGTTTCCGTGTTGAGCGATGCCAATCTCGCATTCTGGACGCGCACGCTGTGGGCCGACGAGCGGTCGATGCGCGCCTTCATGCTTGCGCCCGCGCATCGCCGCGTGATGCCGAAGCTTTTGCAATGGTGCGACGAGGCGGCGGTAACCCATTGGCTGCAGGAGATGCCCGAACCGCCGTCATGGCAGGAGGTCCATCGCCGCCTGCAACAGGAGGGGCGAACCTCCAGGGTCGATCATCCTTCGGAAGCGCAATTGCGTTTTGAAATCCCGCCGCCGAGAACGGCGCGGCAATTGACGCTGAAGTCGCCGCCGCGGGCGCGCGGCGCCACCGCCGGCTTTTGAATCCGCGGCCGCTCTCGCCAAAAATTATTTCAATAACTATTGAAATATCTCTTGACGCCGGGATAATATTTCAATACTTATTGAAATATGAAAAGGCCCGACGCGCTCGCGGCTTTGGCGGCGCTGGCGCAAGATAATCGCCTCGACATATTCCGCCTGCTGGTCGAGGCCGGGCGCGCCGGCATGCCGGCCGGCGCCGTTGCTGACGCGCTTGATCTCGCGCCGAATACGCTAACCTTTCATTTCGATCGGTTGCGCGATGCCGGCCTGGTGACGGTGCGGCGCGACGGCCGCTCGATGATCTATGCGGCGCGCTACGAGTCCATGAATGCGCTGATCGCTTTTCTGACCGAAAATTGCTGCCGCGGCCGTCCCGAACAATGCCTGCCCGTAAAAAAGGAAAACTCGCCTCGTAAAACCCGTAAGCCGCACCGGGCGCAAATCGCCGAGCCGGTATCATGAGACTCTATTTGTTCGAGCACTGCTCGATTTGTTTTCGCGTGCGCATGGCCGCCGCGCTCAAGCATTTGCATCTGCAGGAAACGGTCCTGCTCGAAGACGACTCGGAGACCATGATTAAGCTGGTCGGCAAGCGCGTCGTGCCCATTCTTGTAAAAGACGACGGTCAGCCCATGCTCGAAAGCATGGATATGGTTGCGCATGTCGACGGGATCGGGGAGCCGATCCTAGTCGGCCCTCAGCGCAGCGAGCATGCTACATGGGCCAGTGCCACTGCCGATAAGACCGCGCCGCTGACATGGCCCCGGTATCCGCTTCTTGCTCTGCCGGAGTTCAGCACCATTGCCGCGCACGATCACTTTGTCGTCCGCAAACAAAAGCGGCTTGGCGATTTGGTTGAACTACGCGCAAGGACGCACGAGCTGATCGAGACGCTGATGCCGAACCTTGAAAAGCTCGATGACATGATTGAGAGCCCCAGCGCGGTCAACGGCAAGCTCTCGCTCGACGATATCCGCGTGTTGCCGCTGTTGCGCTCGGCGGCCGTGGTCAAAGGCCTGCGCTTTCCGCACAAGGTCCGCGACTATTATGAAACCATGATGAGCCGCATCGGCTATCCGCCCTTGCCGGCGGTGTGAAATTTTCGGGAGAGCGCCATGACCGACGCAAGCATCAAAGACGCGGTGCGAGAGAAATACGGACAAGCGGCGCGGCGGGTCAGCGACGGTTGTTGCGGCACGAGCGTCGGCACCGATCCGATCAGCGCGAACCTTTATAGCGATCAGGAAACTGGCGCACTCCCGGAGGCAGCCGTCGCGGCGTCACTCGGTTGCGGCAATCCGAGCGCGCTCGCGGAACTCAAGCCGGGCGAGACGGTGCTCGATCTCGGCTCCGGCGGCGGCATCGACGTTCTCTTATCGGCGCGTCGTGTCAGTCCTACCGGGAAGGCCTATGGTCTCGATATGACCGACGAAATGCTGGCGCTGGCGCGCGAGAATCAGCGTAAGGCGGGCGTCGAGAACGTCGAATTCCTCAAGGGCGAGATCGAGGCGATACCGTTGCCGGGTAATTCGGTGGACGTGATCATTTCCAACTGCGTCATCAACCTGTCGGCCGACAAGGACGCGGTTCTGCGCGAAGTCTTCCGCGTCTTGAAGCCCGGCGGGCGCTTTGCCGTCTCCGACGTGGTAACGCGCGGTGCCGTGCCTGAGGCGCTGCGCCGCGACATGCTGCTGTGGGTCGGTTGCATCGCCGGCGCACTCGATGAAGACGACTACCGCGCCAAGCTCAGCGCCGCCGGTTTCGAGGCAATCACGGTCGAACCGACGCGCGTCTATCAGGTTGAAGATGCCCGTGAGTTTCTGGCCGGCAAGGGCGTGGACGTAAATGCGATCGCCTCATTGGTCGACGGCAAGTTCATGAGCGCCTTTATCCGCGCGAGCAAGCCGCGCGCGACGGAGTCTGCATTCTGCACGCCGGCATGTTGCAGCTAGGGAATTGATCTATGTCCGATCGTCCTTTCAACGTGCTGTTTCTTTGCACCGCGAATTCAGCCCGCTCGATCATGGCGGAAGCGATCTTGAACAAGATCGGCGCCGGCAAATTCCGCGCCTTTAGCGCCGGCAGCCGACCAAGAGGCCAGATCAATCCGCACGCCCTGCAGCTCCTGCAAAGCCTCGGCCATGACATTTCAGGCTTTCGCTCCAAATCCTGGAGCGAGTTCGCCGACCCCAGTGCGCCATTACTCGATTTCGTGTTCACGGTTTGCGACAACGCGGCCGGCGAAGTCTGCCCGGTTTGGCCCGGACAGCCGATGACCGGGCATTGGGGCGTGCCCGATCCGGCGCTTGATACGGGTTCGCCGGCGGAAGTCGCCCTTGCCTTCAAAGACGCCTATCGCATGCTCAATCAGCGCATCGGTATCTTCGCGGCGCTGCCGTTGCGCTCGCTCGATCACTTGAGCCTGCAGAAGAAATTGCGCGACATCGGCAGGATGGACGCGACTGCCAACGTATCCGCGCCGGTATGAAATCATCGCTGGGTCAGCGCACCGTCGCCGAATTTTTGGGCACCGCTTTCCTGCTCGCCGCGGTGGTCGGCTCCGGGATCATGGCGGCGAGGCTCGCCGGCGGTAACGCCGCGCTGGCGCTCCTTTGCAACACGATTGCGACCGGCGCGATCCTGACAGTACTGATCCTAACGTTTGGCCCGGTGTCCGGCGCCCATTTCAATCCGGCGGTCAGCTTGGCAGCAGCACTGCGCGGCGACATGAGTGCAAGCTCCACCGCGCTCTATATCGGCGCGCAGCTCACCGGCGCCGTTCTCGGCGTTTGGGCTGCGCATCTGATGTTCGAACTGCCGGTGCTGCAGATCTCGCTGACATCGCGAGCCGGTGTCGGCCAGTGGCTCGCGGAAGCGATCGCCACGTTCGGATTGCTGTTGACGATCCTCGGCTGCAGCGCCCGAAATTCCGCGGCGATTCCCTACGCCGTCGGGCTTTACATCACCTCGGCCTATTGGTTCACGGCTTCAACGTCGTTCGCCAATCCCGCCGTCACTATCGCGCGATCGCTTTCGGATACTTTCGCCGGCATCGCTCCGGCCGGCGTGATTGCATTTATCGCCGCGCAGCTTCTCGGCATGCTCGCCGCGGTCGCGCTCGGCCGCTGGCTGTGGCCGGACTGACGAGCGCGACGATCGTCGCTTGCTCACTTCGGCAGCAAAAGCGCGGCCCCGGCCTTGAGTCCCCAGCGGTCAAGGTGTGCGGTCGAGCCCAAATCCGGTGCGACCCAATGAGCGTGCGTGCGTTCACCGCCGTGCGTGGCTACGCCCATCAGATCCGGCGAAACGTATAGACCGGCGACCAGAGCCTGGATTTGATCACCGCGGCGCTCGACGGTAACCGCCATTGGCAGACCCATGCCATGCGGACCGTCGATCGGCGCCGCATTGACGCGCATGACGTAAGGTCCGAGGCTTCCCCGTATCTGGAACGGAAACGAATTATCGGGATCGATACCGTGCGCCTTGGCGGCGGCGGCGATATAGGATTCCACGTCCTCCGGCGCCACGTCGCGCTCGACCAGCGCGGTTTGCCATTGTCCCGCCGAGCCCACCGCCAGCAGAGCTGCGTGATCCGCCGTCACAGCAACTGACGCGACCGGTCTTCCGTAACTGACGATCAGCTTGCCGTCGTAAATCGTAATTTCACCGCGCGCGTCGGCGACGGCGCCGACGCCGGTGGTGGGGTGTTTCGCCATCACGCCAACCAGCTGTACCTTCGGAGTGAAGTCGCCGCTGAGCATCATGTTGCGAAATATGCCGAAGGTTTCGATCGTAAACGGCTGACGAATTGTGTACATGGCCGCGCCAGCGGGCTCGCGCATCTGCTGAGACGCCGCCGGAGCGATGCTGAAAGTCAGCAGCGCCGCAATCGAAGCGAACGAATTGAGCCAGGGCATGCACATGCATACAGGAAAACATCGTGCGCAGGGGCGGCGCTTGATCTGGATCAATGCGCCGTCAACCATTTTTGCGCCGCAAGCGGCGTCGTGAACTTCAGAGCTTGCGATCAGCTCGCTTCGCGCAGCTGCACCGCGCCGGCGAGATCGACCGAGACGAGCTGTGACACGCCGCGCTCAGCCATGGTGACGCCGTAGAGGCGGTTCATGCGCGCCATGGTGATCGGGTTATGGGTGATGATCACAAAGCGCGTATCGGTCGAGCGCGTCATTTCGTCGAGCAGATCACAGAAGCGCTCGACATTGTAATCGTCGAGCGGCGCGTCGACCTCGTCGAGAATACAGATCGGCGCCGGATTGGTCAGGAACACCGCAAAAATCAGAGCAAGCGCGGTGAGCGCCTGTTCACCGCCGGATAAAAGCGACAGCGTGGCTGGCTTCTTGCCCGGCGGCTTGGCCATGATTTCAAGGCCGGCTTCCAGCGGATCGTCGTGCTCGATAAGCTGCAATTCGGCATTGCCGCCGCCGAACAATTCGCTGAACAGCTTCTTGAAATTCTCATTGACGACCTGGAACGACGCCAACAGCCGCTCGCGCGCTTCGTGATTGAGGCTGTGGATGCCCTGGCGCAGCCGGCGGATCGCCTCGATCAGGTCGTCGCGTTCGGCAGTGAGCTTGCCGTGCTGTCCCTCGACGTCGCGCAATTCCTGCTCGGCGAGGAGGTTTACCGAGCCGAGCCGTTCGCGCTCCTGCTTGATGCGTTCGATTTTGCCTTCCACCTCGGCGATCGTGGGCAGCGCCGCGTCGGGCTTGATCTCGGCGAGCTGCGCCGCGGCGGCGGGTTCGATCTGCAAGATCTCGTGGATTTCATGCTCGATATCGGCGAGCCGGCGTCGCGCCGCTTCGTGGCGTTCCTCGCCGCGGGCCGCTTCGGCCCGCGCCTCGCCGACCGCTTCAAGCGCTGCGCGCGCGGCCTTGTCGGCTTCGCTGAGTTCGCTCTCGGCTTCGGCCAGACGGTCGGCGGCGGAGCGCCGCGCTTGCGTTGCAGTTTCGATTTCGCCGATCAAACCCTGCCGCTGGGCGGCAAATTTCTGCGGCGCGTTGATGAGCTCGGCCCGCTCTGCGGTCGCCTCGTCGGTGCGCTGGCCCAGCGTGGCGATTTGCGCCGCCGCATTGTCGCGGCGCTCGCTCCAGGCCCCCCGCTCATCGGCGATCGCCGCAAGCCGATGCCCGGCGAGCTGCGCTTCGCGCGCGACCGCTTGCGCCTCACCGCGAATTTCGGCGCAACTCGCGCGCTCGCGCGCAATCACCTCGTTCACGGCGGCGAGCTTTTGCTCGATCTCGCCGGGGGCGCCGAGCGCGGCCAGGTCCGCTTCCGCCTCGGCGCGCGCCGTTCGAGTTTCGTCGCGTGCGGCCGTAAGGCGCTGCCGCGCCTCTTTCAGCGCGGAGACGCGCGCGGCGTTGCGGCCGACCTCGCGTTCGGCGGCGCTATGGGCCTCACGGGCCGAATCCGCGCCACGTTGCGCTTGCCGCCAGCGCTCGCGGGCTTCGCTTTCCGTAACTGCAGTAGCGGCAAGCGCCGCCTCGGCCGCTTCAAGAACGCTTCGCTTGCCTTCGACGTCGATGCGCGCCGCGGCGAGTTCGCTCTCGAGCGCTAGCAGCCGGCCGCGTTCGGCGAGACGGCGCGCCGCGCCGGTCGGCGCATGCGCGGCCGCCGCGAAACCGTCCCACCGCCACAGATCGCCTTCGCGCGAAACGAGCCGCTGGCCGGGCTTGAGCAATTGAGCGAGCTTTGCGCCCTCGTTGCGGTCCACCACGCCGATCTGGGCGAGCCGGCGGGCGAGTTCGGCGGGCGCTTTGACATATTCGGACAAGGCCGCGGCGCCCGCCGGCAGGGCCGGATCGGTCGCCTCGGCAGCGGCGCCGGCCCAATGCATCGGCGCGGACGAACCGACCGGGGCGTCGAGATCGTCGCCCAGCGCGGCGCCGAGCGCCTTCTCGTAGCTCTCGGCGACCGTGATCGCGTCCATGACCGGCGGCCACAGATTCTTACTCTCGACCGCAAGGAGCTTGCCGATGGTCTTGGCTTCGGTTTCGAGCCGCTGCACGGTGCGCTCGGCGGCGGTGAGCGGGCCGCGCGCGGCATCGACATCTTCTCTCGCCTGCCGATGCGCGGCTTCGGCGCGTTGCGCCGCCGCTTCTGCTTCGGCGAGCGCCGACTGCGCCCCCGAGACGCCGCTCACCAGCGCCGAGAGATCGGACGCGTCGGTGTCGCTCTCGCCGAGGCCGGCATCGATTTCGGCAAGCTCCGCCGCAAGGCGACCGGCGCGCTGCACGTGCTCGCGCAAGGCGGCCTGGAGCTGATTGCGGGGCGCGCTCAGGTCGGCGAGGGCGCCGGTCAGTTCTGCGAAGGATTTTTCCGATTGCGCCAGCGACGATTCGGCTGAATTGACCTGGACATTGGCGCCGTTGAGCCGTGCCTCGGTTTCGCGCGCCACGTCGCGAAGATTCTTCTCTTCGGCATCGAGACGGCCGAGCGCAGCCTCGGCGTCGGCGGCGAGCGCGCGCTCGCGCGCCAGGTCGGCGGCGAACTGCTCGATGCGGCGATCGAGTTCCGTGATCCGTTCCTTGGCCCGCGTTTCCTCGCGTTCGAGGGTTTCGCGCGCGATAATGAGCCGCTGAAGCGCGGCGGCGGCCTTGGCTTCGGTCTCGCGCAGGGCGGGCAGCGCGGCCGCGGCTTGGGCCTGCCGGGTCAACACTTGGGCGTGCTCGCCGGTCCTTGCCGCGACGACGCGGACCGCCTCATCTTTGCCGCGACGGGTGTCCTCGACTTCGCTGCGGGCGCCAATCCAGCGCAAATGAAACAACAGCGCCTCGGTGCGGCGCACTTGCGAGGAAATATTGCGGTAGCGCACCGCCTGCCGCGCCTGGCTCTTAAGCGCGGCCATCTGGCCGGCGAGCTGGCCGATGACATCGTCGACCCGCGCCAGGTTTTGCTCGGCGGCTTTAAGGCGCAATTCCGCCTCGTGGCGGCGCGCATGCAGGCCGGAAATTCCGGCAGCTTCTTCCAAAACGCGCCGGCGTTGATCCGGACGGGCCTGAATGATCTCACCGATCCGGCCTTGGTGAACGAGCGCCGGCGAACGCGAGCCGGTCGAGGCGTCGGCAAACAGCATGGCGACGTCGCGCGCGCGCACTTCGCGGCCATTGACGCGGAAGGTCGAGCCGTGTTCGCGCATGATCCGGCGGGAGACTTCCAGCGTCTCGAACTCGTTGAATGAGGCGGGCGCCTTGCGGTCGGCATTATCGACCAGCACCGAAACCTCGGCATGGTTGCGGGACGGCCGCTCCGAATTACCCGAGAAGATGACGTCATCCATCTCGGCGGCGCGCATGGCCTTGTAGGAGGCCTCGCCCATGACCCAGCGCACGGCCTCGACCAGGTTCGACTTGCCGCAGCCGTTCGGGCCGACGACCCCGGTCAGGCCGGGTTCGATGGCAAAGTCGGTCGGTTCGACGAAGGATTTGAAGCCGATCAGGCGCAGCCGTGTGAGCTTCATTCTTTTATTACGTCCCTCTCCCTAGTGCCCCGATTCCGAAGTTCGCACGCTTTACCGAGACGCTCTCATGCGAACTTCCGAATCACTAGCCGGCGCAGCGAATCCCCAAAGGTTCACGCCACGGGCGGAAACGCCGGGCGCGGGACGAATGCCGCATCGGCGCGGAGAATGAATCGTCGGGACTCCGAGTGCAACCAGGGCCGGCAAAATTATCCAAGCCTTTACGTGAGTCGAGCTTCTATCCGCGCCCAAACAGGCCCCGATCCTCGATCTTGGCAGAGACAAAAAACCTTTATCCTGCCTTGAGATAGGGGTCGATCTCTTTGGCCATCTGGTCGATCGAGACATCGCCGACCAGCTTCTTGCCATTGACGAAAAAAGTCGGTGTCGAATTGACGCCGAGCTTCTGTGCGGCGTGATCGCGGACCGCCTGGATGCTGTCGAGGAGCTTTTGATTCGCCAGGCATTCATTGAATTGGCTCTCGCCCATGCCGAACTGCTTGGCGATCTCCTTCAAAGGCGGCAACGGCTCCTTGACGATCCATTCGGGCTGTTTGGCGAACAGGGTCTCCACCATGGGCATGTATTTGTCCTTGCCGCCGCAGCGCGCCAGCATGAATCCCGCGGCCGAGAGCGCATCGAGCGGGAACGCGCGCAAGGTGTAGCGCACCTTGCCGGTGTCGATGTAGCGCTTTTGCAGCTCGGGAAACGTGGTCTCGGAAAAGTGCGCGCAATGCGGACAGGTCATCGAGGCATATTCGATGACCGTCACCGGTGCCTTATCGGACCCGATCATGATATCGCCGTCGGGCCCGGCATCGGCCAGATCGGCCGGCGAAGGGTTGTCATCGGCCCTGGCCGGATCGGGAAAAAATGAGGCAAGGCCGCCGCCGAGGCCGGTGAAGGCAATGCTAAACGGCGCGGCCCAAGTTGGGGCCCAAGTAACAAATCGACGACGAGTGAACTGCAAAGCTGACTCCGGATCTGGCGAATGCAATGTCTTGCAGCAGCAATGTGGCATTAGCGCGCCACCGCGCCAAGGCCGTCACGCCAGGAGAACCGGCGTCCATCTTCGGATCAAGTCCGAGGACAGGCTTTTTCGGGATCATGCTTTAATGCCGGTCAGCGCGGCTGACGGCGGCACCGAGCCGCGCCAGCGCCTCCTTTAGCTCCTGGTCCTTGATGTCGGACAGGTTTTCGGCAATCCGCGCGGTGGCGGCCGGGTCCATCGCGCGTGCCGCTCGTGCTTGCCGCCGCCGCAGCGGCGCCTGGCGGAAAGCCAGCCGGCCGACCGCGCGCCAGCCGAGGAAGCGGTTCACCCGCTCGCAGATCAGCCCCGCGAGATGCTGGATCTCGATGGCGGCCGGTCCTTCGACACGCAGAACCAGCGTCCCAGCTTCGCCGTCTTCGCTATTGGTCTGGCGCGGCCACTGCAGCTTGATCGGCTCGCTGTGGGCGGCGATCTCGTGGCCGACGATGTCGTCCCAGCGCGTGACCAATTCGGCGGAGGCAAAACCCTGCCGTGCGAAGGCGTCGCCGACGAGCTTGCCGAGAAGCTCGCGCAACGGCTTCCCCGCCGGACGCGAAGGCTTGTTCATGGCGCGACGCTCTGCCATCGATCACACTATGCCAGCCAAGACGCGCAGAAAAAAGACGCGGAGAAAAAAGTCTTCGGCGTCCCGGCCGTCCGCACAGCGGGGACAACTGCGTGGGCCAAACGCCGCCGACCTACTCGCCTGGTACGACCGGCACCGGCGCGCGCTGCCGTGGCGGGCGCGGCCCGGCGAGCGCAGCGATCCCTATCGCGTCTGGCTGTCCGAAACCATGCTGCAACAGACCACCGTCAAGGCGGTCGCGCCCTATTACGCCCGCTTTTTGGCGCGGTGGCCCGACCTCCGGGCGCTTGCGGCGGCGTCACTCGAGGAGGTTCTCGCGGCTTGGGCGGGGCTCGGTTACTACGCCCGCGCCCGCAATATGCATGCCTGCGCGCGCGCGTTGGTTGAACGCTACGGCAGTCAATTCCCGGCGAGCGAGAGCGCGCTGCGCGAACTACCCGGCATCGGCGCCTATACCGCGGCGGCCATCGCCGCAATCGCCTTCGATCAGGCCGCCAGCCCAGTCGATGGCAATATCGAGCGCGTCATCGCTCGGCTCTATGCACTGGCGACGCCGTTGCCCGTCGGCAAAGCCGAAATCGCACGGCACGCGCACGCCTTGATGCCCGCCAAGCGCGCCGGCGATTTTGCGCAAGCGCTGATGGATCTCGGCGCCACGATTTGCACGCCGAAAAAACCAGCCTGCGCATTGTGCCCATGGAATGCGGCCTGCGTCGCGCATGCGCGCGGCGAGGCCGAACTGTTTCCCCGCCGTGCGCCTAAACGTGAAGGCGAGCTGCGCCGCGGCGCCGCTTTTGTCGCGCGGCGCGCCGATGATTGCGTGCTGTTGCGGACCCGCCCAGCGCGCGGCCTTTTGGGGGGCATGGCGGAGGTGCCGACTACCGCCTGGGCGGCGGATTTCGACGACAGCAGAGCGCTCGCCGAAGCGCCGCGATTTTATTTACCTCTCTCGAACAGGGAGAGGGAGGTTTTGTGGAAACGTCTTCCAGGCGTGGTGCGCCACGTCTTCACGCATTTTCCGCTTGAGCTCACGGTGTACCGCGCCGAAGCGCCGCGCGAAGCCGCAGCGCCGGCCGGCACACGCTGGGTTCCGATCCCACGGCTGGGCGGCGAGGCCTTGCCGAGCCTGATGCGCAAAGTCGTGGCGCATGGATTAGGACTGTAACGATTGGGACCGTAACGGCTGGGACTGTAGCGCTCGCCGCGCCGAACTTGTCAGCTTGGCGCTAGCGGAATGCGCTCTGTGGGTTGCGCTAGGCCCATCTCAGCGCGCACTTGCGCGCGCAACACGTCGATCAGGGTAAGGCCCTGCGGCGTTTCCACATGCCAATAGGTCCAGCCGTTGCAGGCTTCGAGGCCCTGCGCCAGCGCACCGATCCGGTGAATCGAACCCACCGCTTCCCCGAGGGTGAGCGCGCCATCGGCGCGAACCAAGGCGCGATGCCGCCGCTTGGCGTCGACGAGGCTCGCGCCCGGCGCTACCAGGCCGCGCTCGACGAGTGCGGCGAACGGCACGCGCGGCGCTTCGCGTGCGGTCAAAAACGGCGCCAGCGCCGGCTGCGCCAATGGCTCGACCGCACCGATGCGCCGGCGCGCCGCAGCCGCATAGTCGGCGTCGCGCTCGATGCCGATGAAGCGGCGGCGCAGGCGGTGGGCGACGGCGCCGGTGGTGCCGCTGCCGCAAAACGGATCGAGCACCAGATCGTCCGGGCGCGAGGCAGAAAGCAGTACGCGCGCCAAGAGCGCTTCCGGTTTTTGCGTCGGATGCAGTTTCTTGCCGTCGCGGCCTTTGAGCCGCTCGTCGCCGGTGCACAGCGGAATGAACCAGTCCGAGCGTACCTGGATGTCGTCATTGCCGGCCTTGAGCGCCTCGTAATTGAACGTGTAATGGCGATTGGCACACTCGCGCGCGGCCCAGATCAGCGTCTCATGCGCATTGGTGAAGCGGCGACCACGGAAATTCGGCATCGGATTGGATTTGCGCCAAACGATGTCGTTGAGGATCCAGAAGCCGAGGTCCTGGAGCAGCGTGCCGACACGAAAGATGTTGTGATACGAGCCGATTACCCACAGCGTGGCATTCGGCTTCATCACGCGGCGGCAGGCAACGAGCCACGCGCGGGTGAAATCGTCGTAAGCGCCGAAGGTTGCAAATTTGTCCCAGGCATCGTCGACGGCATCGACGCGGGAATCGTCCGGCCGCTTGAGATCGCCCTGCAGCTGCAAGTTATAGGGCGGATCGGCAAAGACTAGATCGACGCAAGCAGCGGGAAGCTTCGCCAGTTCGGCCACGCAATCGCCGACGACTATGCGCGCGGACGCGCTGGACTCAAAACGCGCGGACTCAAAACTCACGCGGGGCGTCCTGACGGACGCCCCGCGACGCGACACAACCATGACTCAGAACTCTGACTCTGGCGACGCGGTCGGCGACGCGGGACCTACAAACCGACGGCCGCGATGATGCCGGTGCAAGGTAAAAAACGGCTTAATCGGAGAGGGCGCGCGCTAGGCAATAAATGCCGGGAAACACTTTGTTAATCGGCGCGAAAGGTGCTCTAATCAGGATCGCAAACATGTGGGACCATGGATGCCAGGGATCGATGAATCGAAACAATTCGTGCCGCTGAAATTCGCAGTACTAACCATCTCCGACACGCGCTCGCTCAAGGACGACAAATCGGGCGCGCTGCTGGTGCAGCGCATCGGCTCTGCCGGCCATTTCGTCTCCGAGCGCAGTCTCGTGCCCGACGAGGTCGAGGCGATCCGCGCCCGGGTCAAGGCCTGGATCGCCGATCCGATGATCGACGTCATCATCACCAC
>DASXJB010000043.1:0-3667 GCA_036497645.1 Xanthobacteraceae bacterium | reverse complement strand
TTCTACTGAGTTTTTTCCTGACAAAGTGCCGCCGCGAAAAAGCGGAATCAGAATCGTATCTACTTCCGCGGCGAATTGCTTTGCGCGCCGGCCAGGTAATCCGGAAACAGAATTTAATCGAGCGGTTGGGCCTCTGAGGCCCGCGCGCAAACTACCGCAGCGTGATCACCAACCCGTTGAGGTCGGCGGCGACGATCAGTCCCGTTTGGCGGCCCGCCAGCGTCAGCACTGCGCCGTTCTGGTTGGTCAATACGATCCCGCCCGCGCCAGGGCCGACCGCGACGCCCGCGCCGGCAGCGCCGTATACGCCATTAACATCGGTCGGCCTTCGGATGTTGCTGACTGTGCCGACAAAATCGGTCGCTGAGGCGCCGAAGGTAAATCCATAACTCACTCCGCCGATCGAGAGCGGATAGCTCCGTCCCTGGAACACCAGCGTCCCGCTGCCGCCGGAGCCGCCCACGACAAACCCGGCCTTGATAACGTTAAAACGGATGCTGCCGCTGTCGGCGTAGGCGGCCATGAGCCCAGCGCCGGTTAGGGTCAAAGCAATCAGTGCGGCACGAATGACGGATGACAATTGCATAAGAAAATCCCCCTTGATGACATTTGCCACATTTGCCGAGGTGGCGACCCCGAGCGACCAAGATGCGATGAATCGAAGAGGCAAACAAGTTTGAACTTGTTCGGAAAATCACCTGACCTGGCGATCAGGCCCGCGGGTAAGCCCATGAAGATTCAGGACGAGTGACGCGTCAGAATTTTATGACCCCGTTCATGGAACTTTGACCCGGACCGGCGACTTTAAATGGGCGCGGTTTTCCGGGGAATTTCCATGGCCACAGTGCTGCTTGCCGAAGACGACGACCAGGTCCGTGTATTGGCCGAATCGTATCTGGAGGAGCATGGACACGAGGTCCTGTCCGCGGGTACGGCGCCGGGCGTGATCGCGCTGCTGGACAAGAGCTCGCAGGTTGATCTGCTTTTCACCAATGTTGATCTCAAGGGTGAAATCGCCGCCGGCATCGAACTCGCCCAAGAAGCGGTCAATCGGATACCGGATTTGAAAGTGCTTTACACGACCAAACGCAGTCTGACCGACGGCATGAAGGCGCGTTTTGTCAAAAACTCGGCCTTCCTCCCCAAGCCCTATACAGTCGAGCAATTGCTGGCGACGCTGTCCGTGCATTTCCGCATCAGCCCGCAGCAACGGCGCCAGCCGGTGAGCGCCTAGTCGATCCCAGCGCTTCGGCAGTGCCGTCGCGCACTGCGCCTCGCTCGCTCAGGCCATCCTCGCGCTGACGAATTGATTTAGCGCAAAGCGGTTTCCTCGAGGCTGCGCTATGCAGACCGTGGGAGCACGCGCACAGTGACCAAAGAAGACTGCAGAGCCAACGCCCTTAAATGCTATCGGATCGCGCAGAAAGCGAGTGATCGGCACGTTCGCCGCGCGCTGCTCGATCTCGCCGCGCAATGGCGCGACCTCGCCGCCCAGATCGAGCGGCTAAATGGGAAAACGCTCCAGAGCCCGCCTTGGCCGGCGGACCCCCGACGCTGCATTAAGGCCAGCTCTCAGAAGCTGAATTTGAAGTTCACGCCGGCGCGGAAGAGATTTTCCGTCAAGCTGACGCTAACGGGGTGACTGCGCCGCCATTGGCGGCCATGCAGGCCGCTGTCGCGCAGTTCACCGTGCCACTGCCGATATTGACGTAGAGATATTCGATCTTGGCGGTCCAGTTATCGGCGAAGGCCCATTCGAGTCCGGCCCCGGCGGTCCAGCCGGCCTGACTGTGACTGGTGGTGACGCCATTGAACGTCGTTTGCACATCGGCGAAGGCGCCGCCGGCGGTAGCGTAGAAAAGAACACGATCCGCGGCATAACCGGCGCGTCCACGCACCGTCGCCAGCCAATTATTACCGGTCTGACAATTGCCGCTGATGCTGCAGATGGTCAGCGTCGTACCGGTATTGATCGCAGAATAGTCCCAGTCGCCCTCGACGGCCGAACACAATCCCGCCGGTCTGGAAATTGGCGCCGAGCGTGCCACCGACCACGCCGCCGTTATCGTTTGGAGTACCCGACAGTCCAGCCGGGAAAGCGGTATTCGGCGCAATGGTGAACTTACCATTGCCCCAACCCCAGCCGCCGTTGATGCCGACATAGACGCCAGCCCAGTTGTAGACCGGCAGCACCGCGGGAACGTAGACCGCCGGTGCGCGCGGCGGCGGCGATGGCGGCAGATCGGCGGCCCAAGCCGAACCGCCAAGTCCAATAATGACGCCGAGGACGGCGATGATTCTACGCATGACCCCAACCCCATGTTTACGGAAATGCTTATCGCATATTCCATGATTGCGGTCATACACATTTCACCGGCCGCGCGAAAATTTTGACGTGAATCAAATACTTCCCGCGCGGCGCCCCTGTTTAAAGTTCAAAGATAAAACGCAACCCCGGGCCGACGAGAGCGAAGCGCCGATTGCTACTGCGCCTTCTGCAATTCCGGACGCGCGCGCAAACGGCGCTGATTAAGCGCGTAGATGAGGAAGGTCACGACGGCGCCGGCGGCAAACGGCAGCGCCGACCAGATGTAGAGCTGTTCGACCGGCAGACCGACGAACAGCGCGCCCAAGAACGGGCCGGCGATGGCGCCGAGCCGGCCGATGCCGAGCTGCCAGCCGGAGCCGTTGGCGCGCAGCGACGTCGGATAGATCATCGCGCCGACGACATTGATGCCGGACTGGATGCCGAGCACCAGCGCACCGGCGAAGAACGTGGCGACAAGGAGCGCGGTTGGCGAAGTCAATCCGGCAAAGCCGATCGAACCGACGATCGGCACCGCGATCACGAACAGCACCGCGATGGCGAGGAAACGATGCCGCTGCAGCCACCAGCACAAGGTGAGCGCGCCGACTGTGCCGCCGACTTGCAGCGCTGCGCCGGCGAGCGCGGCGGTCCCCGGTGAGACATGCGCAGCGCCCATCAGCGTCGGCGTCCAGCTGATCAAAAAGAAATAACCCATCAGATTGAAGGCAAACATCAGCCAGGTCAGCGGCGTGATCAGCGCAAGACCGTCGTGAAACAGGTAAGTGGGGTTCGAGCTGGGAAACTGTTTTTCATCCTCGATCACGAAGCGAGCGTTCGCCGGCACGCGATAGTCGGGACGGATCGCATGGAGCAGCGCTACCATCTTGCTGCGCTGGTGCTCGTGAAGCGTCATGTATTTGATGGATTCTGGAAGACCGATGATGGCGGCGAGCGCAATAACGATCGGCACGATACCGCCGATCTGGAACAGGATCTGCCAGCCATGAGTCGGCACCAAAGCGGCGCTGGCGAAGCCTGCCAGCGCGCCGCCCATCGGCACCAGTCCGACAGCGATGATGGCGAGCGTGGCGCGCAAGTTGCGCGGCGCCGATTCCGCATTGATCGCCACTATATTGGGAATGACGCCGCCGATGCCGAGCCCGGCGATAAAGCCAGCCACGTCAATTGCGTGAGGTCGGTCGAGTAGGCCGCGGCGAAGGTGAATACGCCGAACAACAGATTGGTCGCGACCAGCGCGGTCTTGCGGCCGTAATTGTCGCCGATCCAGCCGAAGATCTGCGAGCCGAACAAGACGCCGATATTGCTGGCGGACAGCACGAGGCCGAGCTCCTTCGGCGC
>DASXJB010000042.1:0-3334 GCA_036497645.1 Xanthobacteraceae bacterium | reverse complement strand
GGCGGCCCGTTTTAATAAAAGCGGCTCGAGCTGTTCGCCTGCTGCTGAGCGCGGCTCGTTGTTGAGGACAATCTTAAATCGCCCGCTAGTCCACTCCCGCTCGGCCGATCGGAACGTAGCGAAACGCCGCGCGTCGCATTTCGTCAGCGCGATAAATGTTGCGCAGATCGACAATCACGGGCTGCATCATGACCGCTTTCAAGTGGGTCAGGTCCAGCGCGCGGAACTGCTCCCATTCGGTCGCAATCACGACTGCATCGGCACCTTCGGCGGCGCTGTAGGCGCTATGGCAATAGTGCACGTCCGGCAGGAGCGGCTTGGCCTGCTCCATTCCCGCCGGATCGTATCCGCGCACGATCGCCCCCAAATCGTGGAGCGCCGTGATCAGCGGAATGGCTGGCGAATCGCGGGTATCATCGGTGTTCGGCTTGAAGGTCAGCCCAAGCACAGCAATGATCTTGCCACGCACCGAGCCGCCGAGCGCCTGAACAACCCTGCGCGCCATCGCCCGTTTGCGCTGCTCATTGACGGTGGAAACCGCTTCGACCAGGCGCAACGGCACGCCATGGTCATGGGCGGTCTTGATCAACGCGCTGGTGTCCTTGGGAAAGCACGAGCCGCCAAAACCGGGGCCGGCGTGGAGAAATTTTGCGCCGATGCGATTGTCGAGCCCCATGCCGCGGGCGACTTCCTGCACGTCGGCGCCGACCTGCTCGCATAGATCGGCCATCTCGTTGATGAAAGTGATCTTGGTTGCCAGAAACGCATTAGAGGCATACTTGATCAGCTCGGCGGTGCGCCGGCTGACAAAGATGATGGGAGGCGCATTCAAATAGAGCGGCCGATAGATTTCGGCTAGGACTTTGCGTGCACGGTCATCATCGCCGCCGACTACGATGCGATCGGGATGCTTGAAATCCTGGATCGCCGCACCCTCCCGCAGAAATTCCGGATTTGACACTACCTGGATTTCGGCATCCGGCCGTTTCTCGCGCAGAATGTTCTCGATCTCATCACCGGTGCCCACCGGCACCGTGGATTTGGTGATCACTACTGCAGCGCTGCCGATAAGCGGCGCAATCTCGCGTACCGCCTGATAGACGAAGCTCAGGTCGGCATGGCCGTCGCCGCGGCGCGACGGTGTGCCGACCGCGATAAATATCGCCTCAGCCTCCCCGATGCGGGACGCTTCCGTCGCGAATTCAAGCCGCCCCTGCCGCACATTGGATTCGACCAGTTCCGCCAAACCCGGCTCGAAGATGGGAATTTCGCCGCGCTTGAGCGCGGCAATCTTTGCCGCATCTTTGTCGATGCAGGTGACCCGATGGCCGAAATCGGCGAAGCAGGCGCCCGAAACGAGGCCTACATAGCCGGCGCCGATCATAACTACGCGCATTATCGTTTCCTATTGCTGTCAGGCTTGGTCTGCACCGGAGGTCAGCGCGGGCGTCGGGGGGAGTGGTGCGCTCCCACGAAGCAGCGATAGCCAACGCCGGCCGAGCAGTACAAGGACGAGGCCGCCGTAGACGACCGCGCCGATTACAACCATTACCGCTAGCGCCGATTCGTCACGAAACCTGGACCACGACGATAACATCGCCGTGACAAATGGGGCGGCAAGCGCCAGGACGAGGGCAAGCACCGTGGCGGCGGCGGCGAGCTTGATCAGCGTCATTTTAAGTTCGGTGTCGGGCGCGATGAGCCGCGCGCGAGCGGCGAAATACAGCACCAGGATCAAATTAAGCCAGGCTCCGATCGAGGTGGCGAGCGCCAGTCCAACTTGCGCCAGCGGAAACATCAGCGCGACTTTGCAACCGATGTTGACCGCAGTTCCGATCAGGGCGGCCTTGACCGGGGTGGCGGTGTCGCCGCGTGCGAGAAAGGGCGCCACGACGCTGCGAATCAGGATGAACGGAATAAGGCCGACGGTGTAAGCCATCAGCGTCAGTGCCGCCGCGTGGGCATCAGCCGCGGTGAAAGCGCCGCGCACGAACAAGGCGCGCATAATCAGACCTGGCACGACCAGGAATGCGACCACGCAGGGAAGCGCAAGCAAAAGCGCAAATTCGATGGCGCGATTTTGCGTCGCCTGCGCACCCGCCTCATCTCCCGAAGCCAGCCGATGTGTCATTTCGGGAACCAGCACAGTGCCGATGGCAATCCCGATCACACCGATCGGCAGCTGGTCGATGCGGTCCGCATAGTATAAGGCGGAAATCGCACCAGCCGACAGGAAGCTCGCGATGATAGTGTCGGCAAACAGCGCAAGCTGAGTGCCCGCTGACCCGAGCGTGGCGGGAAGAAGCGCCTTGAAGAAGCGCTGCACGTCTTTATCCCATCGCAGCGATCGGAACGACGTCATGACGCCCATGGAGAGAGTGTTGCCACCGACTAAAAGCGCCTGCAGAAAACCCGAAATCAGCACGCCCCAGGCCGCGGCATAGCCCGCGCTCGGAAACCAGTAAGCCAGCGCCAGCGTGGCCATCATGGTGACATTGAGCAGGATCGGCGCCGCGGCCGCGGCAGCGAATCGATGCAACGCGTTGAGGATGCCGCTCCACAACGTAACCAGAGTGATCAGCAGCAGATAAGGAAAGGTGATCCGCGTCAGCGAGACTGCAAGCGCGAATTGCTGCGGCTCGCGCGAGAAGCCCGGCGCCAAGAGTTCGATCGCCTGCGGCGTGAACGCGAGCGCCAGCGCCAGCAAGACGATCTGAGAAGCAAAAAGCAGCGTAAAAATCCGATCGCCGAACTGTTCCGCCGCGCCGGCGCCCTGCTCGGTGCGAACGCGCGCATAGGCGGGGATGAAGGCCGAATTGAAGGCGCCCTCGGCGAAAATCGCGCGAAAATGATTTGGCAGCCGGAACGCAACGAAGAACGCGTCCGCCACCGGACCCGCGCCGATTATGGCGGCGAGCATAATGTCGCGCATAAAACCGGTGAGGCGGGAAAGAAGCGTGTAGCCGCCTACGGTGAGTATTTTCCCGATCATCGTTGCGTGTTTAGCGCTGGGATTGCCAACCAGCGAAGGCGAGGCCCCTAGGGCGGCTGCCGTTGAGTTCGGATGGCCGAGCGGGCCAGTGAGCGGAGTTAAGTCTCAATTCGCCAGCGCACACCGGATCGATTCGATGATGCGATCTTGGACCGGCGGCTCGAGATAGGCGTGCATCGGCAGGCTGAGCACCTCCTCGGCGAGGCGATCGCTGATCGGAACTCCGCCCTCGGCGACCGGAAAGTGCCGATAAGCCGGCTGGCGATGCAGCGGCCTGGTGTAATAGATCGCCGTCGGAATGCCTTGCGCCTTCAACGCGGCGGCAAGCGGGTCGCGCTTGCC
>DASXJB010000041.1:0-17018 GCA_036497645.1 Xanthobacteraceae bacterium | reverse complement strand
GCTCTGTGGCTGTCAGACGGGGGATTGGCCAAAACCTCGATTTATTCCCAAACTTGGCGGGAAATTCATGTGTCAAAGCGCCATTATGGCGCCGCTCTGGCCCGGTCGCAGCGCTTGTCGATTTTGTCTTAACTCATTGTTTGGGATGATCTTTTGAACAGGAAGCGGCGTCCGATGGACGGGGCGGTCGACGGTGCTGGAGTGAGTTTATCTAATGTGACAACGGTCATAGTTAGCCGCGAAGTAAAGGTTAGCCGCGAAGTAAAGATGCAGGCCGAACGGTCTCGCCGCGACCCGCGCGCTCCGCGCGCGGTTAGTGATGCGGGTGTGCCCGGGTGCTTCGATTTTCGCTGCGAACAGCAAAGCGCGAATCCGAAGCGCCAAAAAAATTCATCGTCGCGCGCGAGCTCTCACCTGTTTGTGAACATATTTCAATATAGCAATCGCGAGCGCACGGAATAATCCAGCCGCTCCTCAATCTTCCAGAATGTGAGCCGCGCGGCATTTACTGATCCGATGCCGCGATGAGGTTCGCGAAATAATGATGGTGCTGATCGCGACAAGGAGATCGACCATGTTTAAGAATAAGAAGCTCGCTTCCGCGCTACTTCTTACAACGTTCGTCGCCGTTTCGGCTGCGACCACGGCACTCGCCGCTGGCTCGACCGAGCCTCCGCAGATTCCGGGCTATGACCGGCAAGGCGGCACTGTGCCGGTTCCGAATCCGGATCGGTCGTAAGCCGCGAACATCGCGGCGCGCTAATCCCGCGAACTGGAATAACGCCGTCTGAAAGGACGGCCTTATTTTCTTTTGTCGTGCATCGTGGCGGACGAGTCGAGAATTGCACACGAAACGGAGGCCGCTTGCCCCCATTTTGCTAACAGATCCAAATTTGCGGTTTCAGTAAACGTAAAGATTGGCGTTGTAACCCGTGCTGCCGCCGCCGGTGAGCGCCGGGTGATTCGGATTTGGCGCGCCAAAGGTCGGCGAGCGCCGGACCGATCCATAGGCATCGAGTACGCGCTCACCCTGCGCTTTTACAGCGCGCGTGCTCTGGCTTGCGGCGGCCTTTCCCTTTCCGCCGTGCATTGATTTAGCGAGCGCCGGCACGCCGAGACCGATCGCCGCAACGAGCACGACGGTGGCGAGTTTCGATTTATTGTTATTGCGATGCATAATCTTTTCCTTCCGAGCAGCAAGGCGCAAACGCCTTGCTATTTGACCGGCATGATCGAATCTGCGCCCCGGAATTCCATCACTCCTGCGTGAGGCTGTTGCGGCGAGCGCGTATCAGCATTGCGATCCGCCGACTTTGAATCTCACTGCCGTGACGCGGATCAGCTATGCTCAATCGACTGCCAGCTAAGCGAAAATCTTCCTCATTTCGCGTCGCGGCGAAGGATGCCCTGCGATAGGGTCTCGTCGGGGAAGAAACGCCAAGCGGTGCGCGACGCCAGGTTCATGTTGCAGCCGACATTTTCATCGGTCGAGACGCGAAGATCGTGGGTCGTCGCGGCGGTCGCGCTGTTGATCATGGCAATCGCCTTTGGCGCGCCGTGGATCACGCTCATCGCGCTCAAGGACATCGCGGCGGAGGTGAGAGGCGAACGCTCGATTCCGGCCTTTGCCAGCGCCTTGATGTGGATCGGATCCGGAGTCGGCGGCATCCTCATGGGACGGATCGCCGAACGCGTCGGCATACGCTTTACCGTGATCTTTGGCGCCGTGATGGTTGCGGTCGGCTTGGCGCTGTCGAGCTTGTGCCCGTCCCTGCCGCTCTATGTTGGGCACGGCGTATTCATGGGGCTGCTCGGCATCGGCGGCATCAATGCGCCGTTTTATGTCTATGTCAGCCGCTGGTTCGATCGCAGGCGCGGTTCGGCGCTCGCTTTGATTTCCAGCGGCGCCTATTTGGCCGGCGCGCTGTGGCCACCCGTCTTTGCGCGGTTGATCGCCTATGCCGGCTGGCGGCATGCAATGCTGTACTACGCGGCATTCGAACTACTGCTGATCGTGCCCGCGGCCGTGCTGGTCCTGGCGCCGCCGCCGCAAGAGCTGCGGCATTCCAGGAGGCACGAGGCGGGTGCATCGAAATCGGTGCTGGGCTGGCCGCCCAATGTGGTATTTGCGCTGCAAATGGCGGCGATTTTTACTTGCTGCGTTCCGATGGCGATGCCGCAAACGCACCTGGTGGCGTTCTGCAGTGATCTCGGAATCAGCGCCGCGCACGGCGCCGCCATGGTTTCGGTTCTGCTTGGCGCTGCCTTTTTCAGCCGTCAGCTCTGGGGCGTGGTTTCGGACCGGATCGGCGGTCTCTACACCATGCTCGTCGGCTCGGCCTGCCAGGCGGTCGGAATGGCGGCCTTTCTCCTGACGCAAGACGAGATCGGCTTGTTTACGGTCGCGGCGCTGTTCGGCTTCGGATTCAGCGGTCTTGTGCCGGCCAACGTGCTGACATCGCGCGAGTTGTTTCCGGTCGAGGACGCCTATTGGCGGATGCCGACATTGTTACTGTGCAGCGGCTGGGGCATGGCGGCGGGCGGCTGGCTCGCCGGAATTCTCTACGATCACTTCGGCTTTTACGCGCCTGCCTTCGCGGCAGGGCTCGCGGTCAATCTGCTCAATTTCGGTTTTATCAGTACGCTCGCTTTGCGGCGCAGCAGGGTTGCAATCGCAAGCGGTTGAAGAAACGCCCGGGAATAAAATTCGGTCGCTCCGGGTCGCTTGGTGCGAGCCCTTTCGGGCAAATGGCACATTTCGATTCAAGGAGCGACTCTATGCGCAACATGATGATCGCGGCCGCCACGTCACTTGCTCTCGCTGCGGCAACCACACCGATGACCACAACGGCGTTTGCGCACGGTGGCGGGTTTTCTGGCGGTGGACATTTTGGCGGCGGACGCATTGGTGGATTTGGCGGCGGGCATTTTGGCGGGTTCAGCGGCGGGCATTTTTCCGCGTTCAGCGGCGGACGGCATTTTGGCGACTTCGGCCGCCACTTTGATCATGGCGGCTTCGGCCACTTCGGACGTTTCGGCCGCGGTTTTGGTTTTGGCGGCCTTTATGGGTACGGGGGATACTATGGCTACTACGGCTATGGTTACGACAGTTGTTACGCGCTCACCCCGTCGGGTTACGTGTGGGTCTGCTATTGAGATCGCGCCGCGCGGGTTTCATGCGGTTCGAGAGTCAACAAGACTTGAGGCGCAATCACTAAATGGCGATTGAGGGAATAGCCGTTCTGCGAAGTGAATCTTTCCAGCAAAAGGTGGCGATGAAATCGCGCCGCGCTTTTAGAGGAAAGAGTCCTGGTGGAGGTCGACATGCTTCGCTTCATTCTTGTCAATGACCGCACCCCGCGCGCGGACGCCCATTGCGCCTTGTGCTGCACCAAGATCACCGGAGGTTACGTCCGGGAGATCAGCACGAAGTTTTGCTACTGCAGCCGCGGCTGTTTCGCCAATCATTCGAGATTGGGACAACTTGTACTCGAACACCGTGCGAGGGTTGCGTCATGAGATGCGATCATTGCCGCAAACCACTGCGCCCGTTCGTCCGCCGTTATTGGCGGATGCGATTTTGCTCGAAGATCTGCGAGGCAGCATATCTGGGGCGTCTTGATCCGAAGACCCGGCAAAAGCTGGCGGAAGGAATTCCGGTCTAGGGTGCGGATATTGGATCGAGATCGCGGCGCGATCTGACGCGACCCTAGTGTCCTGAAACCGCCGCTTTAACGACAGGCGGCCGCGCCCGCGCGGCGCAGAAATTTGCCACCGCCGCGGCGATTGCGGCGCTGGTAAGCGCGCGCCGCTCCGGCGTTGCCAATTCGAGTTCTTCCTCGCGATTAACGATGGATCCGGCTTCAAGCAGCACGGCCGGCATCCTGGTCTGGCGCAGCACTATCAGCTGATCGTAGCGGTACACGCCGGCCTCGGCATCGACGAGGATGCGGCGGCGATGGCCCATCAAAGCCAAGGTGTAATGCGGCGTGTAATGGAGGCTCCGGCGCTCCAATTCGTGTCCGAGCATGCTGCCGAACAGGAGGCTGCCGGCGCGATCGGCATTATCGTTCGAAATGAAAATCGCGTAGCCCGGATAATCATCATTGAATTCGTTTTTTTGTCCGGCGTATTCCCAGATTTGCTTGAGATTATCGGGCACCGAATCGTGGTGGATCGCAATGAACAGATCGGCGTGCATGGCGTTGGCGCGGGCCGCGCGCTCGAACAAGCCGCGCCACGGCGCGCTGCCGGTGATCAGCAGCACCGCCTGTTCGAATCCGGCATCGACCAAGGCTTGCTTGACCTCGCGCGCCAGCTGGAGATTGAAGGCGTATTCGGGCACGCCGCGCGCGCTCATCGCGCCGGGCACATCGAGGGTGTGGCCGACATCGACCACAACGCGGAACGTTGAGCGCGGGCAGTTCTCAGAAACCGCCTGGCTCGCGCCTGCGGCATGGTCCTGGCCGCGCACGCTTTGCAGGTCTGCCGCCAGCAAAGCGGTTGCAAGAACAACGCCGAGCTTTGTTGCCGCCCGCCACATCCCGTGCATGTCGCGATACTAGCGGAGCGGCGGGAAATTGCCATTCCCTCTTGTGGAACGAAAACCCGCTCTGGAACCTTGATTTTGCTCCCGCACTGATGCCGATACTGCCGAATCAGCGGTTTGCTCGAGGAGCGCAACATGGTTCGCGAACCCATCCTGACCACCGTCGCCATTAACGATCTCCGCCCCACGCAAATTACAGTCGGCATGCGCGAGGTTGGGGCCAAGCGCCAGCGCTGGCGCGAAATCGCCGCCAAAGACGGCGCCAAATTCCTCGGCAAGCATATGATCCCGGTCGTGCTGGGTCCGAAAGCGCGCCACTACGTGGTCGATCATCATCATCTTGCGCTTGCGCTCCACGAGGAAGGCGTCAAGGACGTGGCGGTGACGCTGATCGCCAATCTCGGCAAACTCGACCAGGACGCCTTTTGGACGGTGATGGATAACCGCTCGTGGATGCATCCGTTCGACAGCAAAGGCGAGCGGCGGCATTACAATGACATTCCCAAACGGGTATCCGAACTGGTCGACGATCCGTTTCGCTCGCTGGCCGGGGAATTACGCCGCGCCGGCGGCTTTGCCAAGGACACGACGCCTTTCAGCGAATTCCTGTGGGCGGATTTTCTGCGCCGGCGCATGAAGCGCAAAACCGTTGAGCGTGACTTCGAGGGGGCGATCGAAAAGGCAATGAAATTGGCCAAGAGCGAGGACGCCGCCTACTTACCGGGATGGTGCGGCCCCTTGGCCGAAGATTGAGCCGCAGAAGGCGAAAGGCCGGGATGGCTGCGTTAATCCGCGCAAGCCCGCGCGCCGCAGCTTTGCTATAATCCGGCAGTACTATTGACGGGGAGGGCGGCTTCCACTCGCTCTCGGCTGCGTGGCATGCAGTCGAGCGCGATCAAGGGCTGCATCAGTACACGATCATGAGCGTTCGTCGTGCAGGCATGATCCTGATCATGGCAGGGGCCGCATTGGCCGGCTGCAGCAAGGACAAGCAGACGGCCGCTATCGATCCCAATGCCCTGCCGACCAATTACCGCAGCGCGCTTGTCGCATTCCTGCGCCAGTCCTTGACCAATCGCGCCGACTTTCGCGGTGCGATGATCTCCGAACCGGCGCTAAAGCCGGTGGGAGGCAGTCAGCATTATGTTGTCTGTGTCCAATTCAATCCCCGCAGTGCGATCAAGACCAAGGCCGCCGTCTATCTGGCCGGCCAGATGACGCAGTTCATCGATGCCACACCGGAGCAATGCGCGGATGCAAGCTATCAGCCGTTCAAGGAGCTTGATGCCGCCGTGCCGTCGACATGACATTACCGTCACTGATTCAATAATCTTTCAATAATCTGCGGCACATGCGCTAAGTAAATCCGATGGACAGCGACGTTTTGATTGTCGGGGCCGGACCGACCGGGCTGACGCTTGCAATCGATCTCGGCAAACGCGGGGTTCGATGCACTTTGGTCGAGCAGAAGGAAGCGCCTGCTTTTCTGCCCAAGATGGAGCGGGTGAATGCCCGCTCCATGGAAATTTACCGGCGCATGGGTTTGGCCGAAAGAATCCGCGCCGCCGGATTGCGCGCGGACTGCCCGATGGACGTCTACATCGTGCTTTCGCTCACCGACCCGCCGCTATTGCATCTTCCATATCCTTCGGTCGAAGAGGTGAGGGCGCAAGCACGCGCCAGCGATGACGGGACGATGCCGCTCGAGCCATATCAGCTGATTTCGCAATATACGCTCGAGCCGCTGTTGAAGTCGGTTGCCGAGGGGATTCCCAGCCTGCGGGTGCGGTTCGGCTGGGAATTCGTCGCTCTGCGCCAGGACCGCGACGGCGTCGGCGCGCACCTGCGCAGCGTCAAGGGCGAGGTCGAGGAAATTCGCGCGGCCTATCTCGTCGGCTGCGACGGCGGGGCCAGCGCCGTGCGCAAGGAGCTGGGCATCGGGCTGTCCGGCGAGGGTAATCTGTTGGAGCTGCGGCAGGCGCTGTTTCGCTGCGATGAACTGTTCGACCGCCTTCCGATCGGCGATGGTCCAGGACGTGGCCGGCACTACCACGTGGCCGACGACAAGGCCACGTTCTTGATCATGCAGGATTCGACGAGGCACTGGACGCTGCACGCGGTCCTCGACAGCGACGAGGCGATGAAGACCGCGTTCGAGCGCACGGTCGGAATTCCGGTCAAATACGAAATGCTGTCGTGCGCGCCGTGGCGGCAGAACCTGCTGCTTGCCGACCGCTACGGTAAAGATCGCGTGTTCCTCGCCGGCGATGCGGTGCATCTCGTGATCCCGACCGGTGGGCTCGGCATGAATTCCGGCGTCGGCGATGCCGTCGATCTGTCGTGGAAGCTTGCCGCCACGCTCGCCGGCTGGGGCGGGCCGAATTTGCTCAAGTCATACGAGGTCGAGCGGCGCCAGATCGGCGAGCGCAATGTCGGGGCCTCGCGCTATGCCACTATCGGCCGGCGCAAGTGGCGCGCCATGTGGCGTCCTGACATCCGGGAGGATTCTGCTGCCGGCGCCGAGACCCGCCGCAAGCTCAGCGCCGTCGCCGATATCGAGCAGCGCAAGAGCAATGAAATGATCGGCGCGGAGCTCGGTTATCGCTATGTCGACTCGCCGATCATCTGCAACGTGCCCGGCGGGCCGGAACACCTGTTCCGCGAATACCAGCCGACCACTTGGCCTGGCGCGCGGCTGCCGCATGTCTGGCTCGCCGACGGCACGCCGATGCAAGACCGCATTCCCGACGGCTACACGATTCTCAAACTCGGCGGCTCCAAAGCAGACGCGCGCGGATTGCAAAGCGCGCTGCGCGACCGAGGCGCGCCGGTGACGGTGATCGAAGCCGGTGATTCACGAGCGCGGGAAATCTACGAACGTGATCTCATTCTGCTGCGGCCCGATCTCCACGTAGTGTGGCGCGGCAATGCTGCTCCGAAGGATCCAGCCCTAATCGCGGCCGTCGCCACCGGTCACTAGCACGAAGCTTGCAGTGAACCCGCTTGGTGCAATGGATTTATTCTACCTTGCTTGGCCAATTTGGTGAAAAATTTGCTCTTTGCGGGCCAATAAAACGTATTATATAGAAAATTGTTCTGTCGCTGTTGTTTTCGCGACCGCCCGTGGAGTTGCCCGATGACCTCTCCGCTCGACCAGAAAAAAATCAAGATCGCCGGTCCCGTCGTGGTCACCGCGAACCGCGTCGATGATGGCGCGGTGGTCTATCGCAGTCCCGACGGCGGCTGGACCACCGAACTCGGCGGTGCGGCGATCGTGATTGATGCCGACAGTGCGCGGGCGCTCGCCGAAGCGGCGGCGGGTGACGACCTTCACGCCATCGGCCCGTATATCGCGCCGGTGGAGCTTTTGCCCGGCGGCAACGTCCGGCCCGGAAATTTGCGCGAACTGATCCGCCGCGCCGGCCCAACCATCGAACTGCCCGCGTCGCTCGAATCGTAAGCGGTTTCGCATGTACATTTATGACGCCTTCGATCGCCGGCTCCTTGCCGAGCGGGTCGTGGAATTCCGCGATCAGGTGTCGCGGCGATTGTCCGGTGAACTGAGCGAGGAAGAATTCAAGCCGTTGCGGCTGATGAATGGCGTCTATCTGCAGCTTCACGCCTATATGCTGCGTATCGCCATTCCCTACGGCACCCTCTCAACGCTGCAACTGCGCAAGCTTGCCGAGATCGCGCGCAAATACGACCGCGGCTACGGTCACTTCACCACGCGGCAGAACATTCAGTTTCACTGGATCAAGCTCGCGGAACTGCCGGACGCGATGGCCGAGCTCGCCAGCGTTGGCATGCACGGCATGCAGACCAGCGGCAACAATGTCCGCAACATCACCACCGATCAATGGGCCGGCGTCGCTCCCGATGAAATCGAAGATCCACGGATCTGGGCCGAGCTCATCCGTCAGCACGTGACCCTGCATCCGGAATTTTCCTTCATGCCGCGCAAATTCAAGATCGCGGTTGGCGCCTCCGATCGCGACCGCGCGGCGCTGCGTATCCACGACATGGCGCTGCGGCTGCATCGCAATGCCGCCGGCGAAACCGGATTTGAAGTGATGGTCGGCGGCGGGCTTGGCCGCACGCCCTACCTTGCGCAAACCATCAAACCGTTCCTGCCGAAACGCGACGTGCTGTCCTACGTCGAAGCGGTGCTGCGAACTTATAATCAGTTCGGCCGTCGCGACAACATCTGGAAAGCGCGCATCAAGATTTTAGTGCACGATCTCGGCGCCGAGGCCTTCGCCAAGGATGTCGACGCGGAATGGCAAAGCATCAAGGACGGCGCGCTCGCGCTCGAGCCGACCATGGTGGCGGACATTGCCGGCCGCTTCCTCTACCCAGATTATCAGCAACTAGACGATAGCCCGCCTGAAGTTAACGCGGCGCGACGGAGCGATTCACGCTTCGACGCCTGGATGAACAATTGCGTGACCAATCACAAGGTGCCCGGCTATGCCATCGTGACGGCCTCGCTCAAGCCCGAAGGCGGGACGCCTGGCGACTGCACCGCCGCGCAGATGGACAAGCTTGCCGATCTCGCCGACCGCTATTCCTTTGGCGAAGTCCGCGTCGGCCACGAGCAAAATCTGGCGTTGCCGCATGTGGCGCAGCGCGATCTGGCGGCGTTGTGGCGCGAACTCGACGCGATCGGGCTTGCGCAAACCAACGTCAATCTGATCTCGGACATTATTTCCTGTCCCGGCCTCGATTATTGCAGCCTTGCCAATGCGCGCTCGATTCCGATCGCCCAGGAAATTACGCGGCGCTTCCACGACCTCGACCGGCAGCGCAAGCTCGGCCGTCTGCACATCAATATTTCAGGCTGCATCAATGCCTGCGGCCACCATCACGTCGGCCATATCGGTATTCTCGGGGTGGAGAAAAACGGCGAGGAGTTCTATCAGATCACGCTCGGCGGCAAAGCTGACGAAAATGCGACGCTCGGCGCGCTGATTGGTCCGGCTGTGCCTTACGCGCAGGTTGCTGATGTGGTGGAAGACATTGCCGCGGCCTATCTCGATCTGCGCGACAAGCCAGACGAGTTGTTCATCGATACCGTCAAGCGGGTCGGCGTCGAGCCGTTTCGGGAGCGCGTCTATGCCGCTCGTTGAGAATGGCCAAATTGTACCAGATCGCTACCGTTACGTCGGCGAAGACGAACCGATTCCCGAGCGCGTTCCGGTGATCGTGCCGGCGCAGCGGTTTCTCGCCAACACCGACGCGCTGATCCGCCGCGACGGCTCGCTTGGCGTGCTCTGGCCGAACGATCGCCGCATTGCTGAACTGGCGCCCTGGCTTGGCCATCTGGCGCTGGTGGCGCTGCAATTTCCAAAATTTCGCGACGGTCGGGCCTATAGCCAGGCGCGGCTCTTGCGCGAGACCTACCGCTTTCGCGGCACGTTGCGCGCCACCGGCGACGTGTTGCGCGATCAGTTCCACTTCCTCATCCGCGCCGGTTTCGATTCGTTCGAGGTGAAGAAGCCTGCGGATGCCACCGCGTTTGTGCAAGCGGCCAGCCGCTACAGCGTGGTCTATCAGCCAAGCGCCGATGGCCGGGTGCCGGCGCTGCGGCGGCGGGTGCAACGGGCCGATACGGCTGACGCGGCCGAGTGACGGCGGGAGCGGACGTGCGGCGTAAGTGCCGCTATTAGCGCCAGCCAATAGTGTTGAGCCGCAACAGCGCTTATGTAGGGCTGGTCATGGACGATTTTCGCATCGACCCGCCGCTCCTGGTGAAGGATGAGCCGAAGCCGCAGCGCCTGGCCACGCTCGGCGAGGCGCGCACTTTTGCCCAGGAGGCGATGAAAGTTGGCCGGCCGCCGCCATGGCGAGAGGTTTATCATCGATTGACGACGGCACAGAGCGAAGAGGACGCGCTTGAGGCCATCGGCGACCTGCGCGAACTGCTCGACTTGGAAGACCTGCTGATCCACCCGAACTTGCCGCCTAATCCGCCGGGCAGCGAATCCTAAGGCAGGAGGAAATCGATGACGCGCGCGCCACTATCGGCGCGCAAGTTTTTCTTTGCGTCTTTTCGTCACGATCGCGCAAATGTGAAATCGCACAGGACAGATCACCCAAATTTAACGTCGCGCGTATGGAATGCGCGGCAAGTGAAACGTATATCTGCGTAGAACTTAGCTCTCCCGCACCAAATCCAACACATTCGCAGAAAGAAGATCGGCAGGCCGTATGACGCGCGATTCGGATTATTTGCACTGTGCAGCCACAAAAGTGCCGCAGCTCACCCTCGGTTTCTGGATCGTCAAGATCGCGGCGACGACGCTCGGCGAAACTGGCGGTGACTCGGTGACCATGACGCTGAATTGGGGATATCTGACCGGGACGGCGATTTTTCTGGCGGCTCTGGTGATTCTGGTCGCGTTGCAGATCGCTTCCAAGAAATTTCATCCATTCCTGTACTGGGCCACGATCGTCGCATCGACGACATTCGGCACGACGATGGCCGACTTTGCCGACCGGTCTCTGGGCATCGGCTATACCGGCGGTTCGACGATGCTGCTGGCTTTGGTTGTGGGGACGCTGGCGCTCTGGCGGTGGTCGGAGGGGTCAATTTCAGTCAATACGGTCGTCACGCCAAAGGTCGAGGTGTTTTATTGGATGGCCATCACGTTCTCGCAGACTTTGGGCACCGCGCTTGGCGACTGGATGGCCGATAGCACCGGCCTCGGCTATGCCGGCGGGGCGCTGGTGTTTGGCGCCGCGCTGGCGGCTCTAGCGATCCTTTACTTCTGGACCGACGTCTCGCGGGTGTTGTTGTTCTGGGTTGCGTTCATTTTGACGCGGCCGCTAGGCGCAACCGTCGGAGATTTTCTCGACAAGCCGGTTCACGACGGCGGATTGGCGTTCAGCAGACCCATTGCATCCGCAATCATTGCCGCTTTCATCGTGCTGTGCGTTCTGCTGTTGCCGCAACGCGCCGGGAGGCATCCTGAACGGATCGCCGCATGACAGGCGAAGCTCAGGTCTGAAAGATCAAACACGTGGTCGTGCCGTGGGCGAGCAAGCGCCCTTGTTGGTCGGTGATGCGACCTTCGGCGGTGCCGACGCGGTGGCCGCAGCTCAGGACGACGCCCTCGGCTTTGATCGGACCAGTTTCCGGTGTAATCGGCCGCACCAGCGAAATCTTGAACTCGAGTGTCGTTGAACCGACGCCTTTTTCGAGAGTCGAGTGAATCGCCAGCCCCATGCAGCTGTCGAGCATCGTTGCCGCGAGACCGCCATGCACGGTACCGGCCGGATTGAGGTGGGTGGCGTCCGGCACTGCGGTGACCACGACGCGGCCGTTCGCGGCCTCGCTCACGTCATAACCCAAGGTTTCGGCCATTGTATTCAAGGACAGCGTTCCATCCGCGAGTCCTTGAACGAATTCTAGGCCGCTCATCTGTTTTTGCCGTTCGGCACTGATGGTTCCATAGACTTTGCTGGTGGCGCGGCATGGCATTGGCTTGATCTCCTCGCTACAAATAAATGATACACGACCGAGCGCGCCACCCGATTTCTAAAGGCCTTAAACCTGTTTCCACTTTTCGCCACGGTCGCTTAGAGTTGTGCGCATGAACCGCTCAGCGAGGCCCTTATGACTCCTGTTGTTGCAGTAATCGCGCCCGGCGCCATGGGCGGCGCCGTCGGCAAAAGGCTGGTCGATAATGGCGTCACGGTTCTCACCTCGCTCGAGGGGCGCAGCGAAGAGACTCGCACTCGCGCCAAGGCGGCCGGTATGACCGCGGCTAAAGACGACGACATCGCGCGGGCCGATTTCATTCTCTCCATTCTGCCGCCCGGCGATGCGCTGTCGCTGGCGCAGCACTTTGTCCCGGCGCTGACCGCGAGCAACGCCAAGCCGGTCTATGTCGATTGCAACTCCATCAATCCGAAGACGGTCGATCGCGTCGCCGCTGTCATTGCGCCGACTGGGTCCCCGTTTGTCGATGCCGGGATCATCGGCCAGCCGCCCAAGCCGGGCGATGCCGGGCCGCGCATCTATGCCTCCGGCGCGGCGGCGCCGCGCGTTGCCGCGCTGCGCGAGTACGGCCTCGACATTCGTGTTCTTGACGGCACACTGAGCGCGGCCTCGGCATTGAAGATGTCCTATGCCGGAATCACGAAAGGCACGCAGGCAATCGGCGCCGCGATGATGCTGGCGGCGACGCGCGCGGGCTCGGCCGATGCCCTGATGGCGGAGTTGCAACTAAGCCAGAAGGAGATGCTGGCTTGGCTCAAGCGCCAGCTAACGATGATGCCGCCCAAGGCCTATCGCTGGGTCGCCGAAATGCAGGAGATCGCGGGCTTTGTCGGCGACGATCCCGCGGCGGGCGATCTTTATGAGGGCGCCGCCGAATTCTACGAGCGCTTTGCCGAAGATTTTGCCGCCGGCGGCAAGGAGGCCAAGGCGCTCGCGGCGTTTTTGGGGAAGGCGTCATCAGGCGGTTGATTCGTCGCTGCGCTCCTCGCAATGACGGACGCACAGCAACGACTAACGATTCAGCCAGCGCCGTGCGAAGCCCATGATTCCCTGCGGCAGGAAGATGATCATGGCGATGAAGATCAGCCCGAGCGGGATGAGATAGGGGAATTGCTCGCCGAAGAAGCGCGACAGCAATTCCCGCATCAAATGGAAAAATCCGGCGCCGACGATCGGTCCGACCAGCGTGCCAATGCCGCCCATGACATTGTAAATGACCGTTTCGCCCGAGGTGAGAAAATAGACGAAGTCGGGCGCGGCGAATTCGTTCTGGATGGCGTAGAGCACGCCGGCTAGTCCGGCGAACAGCCCAGACAGCATGACTGCGACCATCTTGAAATTCTCGACGCGGTAGCCGATGGCGCGCGTGCGCGGCTCGTTCTCGCGGATCGATTGCAGCACCATGCCGAACGGCGATTGCGTCACCCGGCGCAGGATCAAATACGAGCCGGCGACCACCGCGAGCACGAACCAATGCATGGTGGTCGAGGTGAAGCGCGCGTCATAGAGGAACGGGATCCGTAAATGCGGGCGGGTGAAAATCAGGCCGTTTTCGCCGCCGGTGACTGCGGTCCATGTGAAGATGATGACGTAGAAGATCTGGCTGAAGATCAGCGTCGTGATGGCGAAATAGATGTCGCGCAGGCGCGTGGAGAAATAGGCGACGAACAAGGCGGCGCCGGCGGCGCCGGCAAGCCCGAACAAGATCGCCAGCCACAGATTCGGCGGGCTGACGATCAACAGCGCGCCGGCGGCGCCGTACATGCCAAGCCCGAAAAAGGCCGAATGGCCGAACGAGACCATGCCGGTGTAGCCGATCAGCAGATCGGACGACATGGCCAAAAGTCCCCAGATCAGAATTTCGGTGATCAGGCGACGCCAGAATTCCGGCAGCACCAGGGGTGCTGCGATCAGCGCCGCCATCACCAGGCAAAAACCGATCCAGAACACGGCTGTGTGGCTTAGCCGCGTCCGGTCACGCGCCAGTGCTCCAAGCGAACCTGCTTTGTCGAGCGGTGCGGTACTCATCGCGGTGTCGCCACAAACAGGCCGGTGGGTCGGAATAACAAGGTGAGGATCAGAATGACGAAGGACACGAGCACGGCGTGTGACGGATCGACCCAGATTGCGGCGTAAGCCTCGACCAGGCTGATGAAGATCGCCGCCGCGATCGAGCCGCCGAAATTGCCCATCCCGCCTACCACCACGACGATGAAGGCCTTGAGCACCCAGTCAAGTCCCATGGTGTGGTTGACGCCGACCATCGGCGCAAACAATACGCCGCTCGCCGCCGCCATCGCCGCGCCGATGGCGAATACGCCGGTATAGACCCACGGCACCGGAATCCCCATGGCCTGCGCCATGACGCGATCCTGCGCGGTGGCTCTGATCCAGACGCCGAATTTGCCGCGTTTGAGATAAATCCAGAAGCCACCGATGATTGCGGCAGACAACGCCGCGATGAGCAGGCGGTACCAGGGATATTGCAGGTAAAACAGCGGGAACTGGCCGGTGATCGGCTCGCCGATCTTGCGCGCCACCGGCCCGAACGCCCACAGCGCGTAATTCTGCAGCACCAGCGAAATGCCGAAGGTGGCGAGGATGGTATTGAGCGGATCGCGCCCGATCAGCGGCCGCAACGCGACAATCTGCATGGCGGCGCCAAGCAAAGCGACGATCAGCGAAGCTCCTATCAGCGCCAGCCAGAAATTGCCAGTCGTCGTGATGATGACGACTCCGACATAGGCGCCGAGCATGAACAATTCGCCATGCGCGAAATTGACCACATCCATGATGCCGAAGATCAATGTTAAGCCGGAGGCAATCAGCGCCAGGATCATGCCGGTGACGATGCCGTTGACCGTCTGGATGATAATGAGATCGAGCGGAATATGCTGGAAGAACTGGACGACCGCATCCATCGCTCACACCCCGAGATATTGCTTGATAATCGGATGCTGAATATCGAGCTCGGCAGCCGCGCAGTGATGGCGGACGACGCCTTTCTCCATGATGTAAATGCGCTTGCTCGCTTCCAGCGTCAGCGGCACGTTCTGCTCGACCAGAAGAATGGCGACGCCCTCATTGTGCAGCACTTCGATGATGTTGCGGATTTGCGACACCATGCGCGGCATCAGGCCTTCGGTGGGCTCATCAAGCAGGATGATCTTGGGCTCGAGCATCATGGCGCGCGCGATGGCGAGCATCTGCTGCTCACCGCCCGACAAAGTGCCGCCGGCCTGCGAGCGCCGCTCGGCGAGTACTGGGAAATAGGCGAACACCTTTTCAAGGAGCGTAGCGCGCCTTTCTTCGGTGACGCCATTGCGGTCCAACCCGGTGCGCAGGTTTTCCATGACCGTCAGCAGCCGGAAGATGCGCCGGTCTTCCGGCACGTAACCAATGCCGAGCCGGGCAACTTTATGCGGCGGCAGTCCAGTGATGCGAACGCCGTTCAATCGCACCGCGCCACGGCTCGGTCGAACGAGGCCCATGATGGTCTTCAGCGTGGTGCTTTTGCCCACCCCATTGCGGCCGAGCAGGCCGACGACCTCGCCGGGCGCGACGTTGAGCGACACGCCGTGAAGGATATGGCTCTTGCCGTAATAGGTGTGCACATCCTCGACACGCACGAGCGGCGCGGCGCTTTCGGCCATAGTGCTTTGAGCCAAAGTGCTTTGAGCTATGGCGCTCATGTCTTCAGATACACCTCCAGCACTTTCGGGTTGTTCTGAATTTCCTCGGGCGTTCCCTCGGCGAGGATGGCGCCGTAATGGAGCACGGTGATGCGCTGACACAGCTCCATGACCACCTGCATGTCGTGTTCGACGATCAGGATAGTCAGATTTTTGGCGATGCGGCGGACGAGCTGTTTGGTTTCTTCGGTCTCGGCCTGACTCATCCCGGCGGTCGGCTCGTCGAGGCAGAGAAGCTTCGGCTCGGTGGCAAGCGCAATGCCGATTTCAAGATTGCGCTGCTCGCCGTGCGACAGATTCGAAGCATATTCGCGCGCTTTACCGAGTAGTCCCACCGCGTGCAGCGCCGCGTCCGCCTTTTGATTGATGTCGGCGAGGCCATTATGGTGCGCGATCATATTCCACGAGTGCCGGCGCGACTGCGCGGCGATGCGCACGTTCTCGAACACCGTGGCGTTGGGTAGGATGTTGGTGATTTGATACGAGCGCGCGATGCCCTTTTGCGAAATCGCATTGGAGGGCAGGCCGGTGATCTCCTGGCCATCGAAGATGATGCGGCCGCTGGTCGGCCGCAGCACGCCGGTCAGGCAATTGAAGAAAGTGCTTTTGCCGGCGCCATTCGGTCCGATGATGGCGCGTATCTCGCCGTCCACGGTCTCGAAGTTGACTTGTGAGAGCGCGGCGAGACCGCCGAAATGAACCGACAGGGATTCGGTCTTAAGTATTGAACCGGAAACCGCTCCCCGACCGTTTGCCGGGGAGCGTGAGTTGGTCGGCGGCTGCGCTTCCACTTACGCCGCGCGAGCTAGGCGGTGAAATTACAAGCCGGCGGGAAGTATGTCCTGTCCTTCGACACCGTCTCGAGAAGATGGAAGCTGCCATCTCTGACCTCGTACAGGAACTCGCGCAGGAACGCCTGATGGTCGGCCTTGCGCAGCGTCTTGTCGCCCTGCGGGAAGTCGTCGCCTTCCTTCATTTCGAGGCCCTCGAGCTCCTCGACCAGCTTGTTGGTGTCGTCGCGGCTGTCGAATTTCGAAGCGACCATCGCCACCTTCAGAGCATTCATCGCCTCGTAGTTCGACTGCACGTAGCGATCGGGCAACGGTCCCGACGGATCGACCTTGGCGAGCCGCGCTTTGGCCTCGTCGAAGAACCGGTGATGGTAAGGCGTGTCCAGCGGCCCCTGGAACACCGGGATGTAACGATTGATGGCGATGAAGCCCTCGATCTTGTTGCCGAGCGCTGGCATGTTGGTCGATTCGCAAATGGCGCC
>DASXJB010000040.1:0-3846 GCA_036497645.1 Xanthobacteraceae bacterium | reverse complement strand
CCGATCGTCATCGGGTTGTCGAACAGCTCATCGAATTTGGTGATGCCGGAGGCGGCCGACGCCACGCAAACGCTTACTTCGTTATTGGCGCTGCCGATCCAGGAGAATTTCGAGGCGTCGAACCGCGCGCCCGTTTCGCCAAGCAGGGGATCGAACGCGGCGCCGCGGCTGGTCGCGCCGATGACCGTGCCGTCATTTGGCGCCGCAGCATAGAGATAATTGGCGAGGCGCAGGCTGCCGGCGCCTTCCATATTCTTCGGCACGACGGTCGGACTGCCGGGAATGTGTCCGCCGAGCCGCCGCGCGATCAGGCGCGCATAAAGATCGTAACCGCCGCCGACGCTATAGCCGATGTCGAGATCGATCGACTTGCCGCGATAGAAATCGGCGACGCTTTGCGCGCACGCTGCCGGAATATGTGGCGGCGCGAGCGCAAGCACCCCAGCCGCGGCGAGCCATCTCACGAACAGTCTCATGCGAACCTTCCTGAACGCTTTACGCGCGATCGTAACCTTTCGAACGTGCGCGATAAACGCCAAGTGATCAATGCCACACGACTGGCGCCGATGTGACATTGCGCACCGGTGAGAAATCCCGTAATGACGGCCCCAAACGGCGACCGCGAAAAAGTTTCAAAGGATCGCGAACATGACCGGCATGCTGGAACACGAAACGCCCGGACTCGGGCATAACAAGCCGTCCGAGGAAGACGCCGACGAGATCAAGCACGGCAAATGGGAGCGGTGGGCCAAGAAGCGCACCTTCGTCCGCGCGGTGGAAGGCACCTACAGCCACCTTTACAAGAAGCTCCTCGAAGAACCGCGCGTCTATTCCTCGAAGGATCATCCGTGGAAGGGTGGGCCAGCGATGTACGGCAAACACGTGATCTCGCCGCAAGCCGTGAACATCGTGCAATCGATCGAATCGCACATCGAGTGCTACGCGCCGCTCAATGCCGGCCAGAAGCACGGTCATCTCAACAGCGCGGTGTTCTACGTGCTCAAGGGTCACGGCCACGACATTCATGACGGCCGCTACATGAAATGGCAGGTCGGCGACGTGATGCTGGTCGAGAATGGCTGCGTGCACCAGCATTTCAACGACGACGAGAACGAGGATTGCATTCTGCTGGTGTTCAAGGCCAAGCCGCTGTTTCTTTTCATGCACCTGTTGTTCCAGAAAATGGTGGAATGGCCGACCGACAAGCTGCCGCCCGGCCACGAGGATTTCAAACCGCCGACCGACATCTGAGCGTAGAGAACAAAAATGCCGTTCGAAGACAGACAAGCCGCGCTGTCCGGCTCCGCGACCAGCAGCTTTCTCGCCGACGATCTCGTCGCTTCGGAAAAATTCCGCACCGAATACGCGACGCGCCCGAACGTGATCAAGGCCGAGGACATGCCGTGGGAGCGCTCGCCCGACGGACTGATCAAGCATCTCGTCCACAAGAAGATGCAGACGCGTGAATGCTGCATCGAAGCCTATATGCAATTCCTCAAGGACGGCGAGCGCTCGGGGAAGCATCGCCACATGTGGGAGGAATTATTTTTCGTGGTCGAAGGCTCCGGCTACGATCTGCACTGGGACCTGAAATGGGATTGCCTCGAAGCTTTCGAGTGGCAATGGGCGGAGACGCCGAAGAAATACGAGTGGACCCGCGGCGACTATGTCTACATCCCGCCGTTCACACTGCACCAGCACGTCGCCAATCCCGGCGCGGAATGCCGCATCATCGTGATGAGCAATCGCATCGTCAAAGACATGGGCTTTGACTGGTACGATCAGGTCGAGCGTGCGCTGGGATTTTGATGACGTTTTGATTTCCGTTCTTGCCCCACCGTCAGACATCGAGTGGTGCGCTTTGCGGCGGGACGCGAGCTTTACCAATAATGCCTTCCGCTTTTCAATCGTCGCGTCACCGGGCCGATGCCGTGTAGCCATACGGGAAGCAATAGCGGCTGTAATATTGACACGGAAACGCCCACGAATAGGTGCGAGCACAACCTAAATAGCCGCACGAATAAGTAATCAGCGTCGAGCGGACTCGATGGTGGTGGATCCAGCGCTTTTTTACGACCGATGCCCGTCGCTCAGACCGAGCGGTTGTATTCTGGGGCTTTTCATTCGCGGGCGACGTAACCTCACCACTTGAAGCGGTGCTTGGTGTGGAAGGTGTTGTGCCAGGTGTTGAAGGTGTTAGGGGTGTGTAGCTCGATTGAGGCACGGTATTGGGACTGGATGGGTTGACGACCGGTGGTGGTGCTGACGGAGTTGGCGGCGGAACGGAAGGAACTGTCGCTCCACCGCGAGCGCCACCAACTCCTCCACCGCCAACTCCACCGCCCTGAGCAAGGGTAATGCTCGTGCCGGCTACCAGCGTCGCGGCGGCAAGCAGAATGATCTTTCGATTTGTAGGTGCTGACGGGCTGAGCATGATCTGATGATCCCTCGTATTCGAGTTCTCATCGGCCAACGTTTGCGCACGGTTGGCGTTCCAAGCGGTTCTCCGCGAAGAAAACGCCGGGCATCAGCGTCTCAGCGCTTGGTCTGAGTTCTGAGTGGGGTGACAGAGACCCGGCGCAATAACGGCGCCAGAACACCATTGCCGAGCGCCGATTTCGGTAATATTGGCAAGGCACTAGCTTGGGGATGCTGGCGCATCGCCAATTTTCATGGCGTCGTCTAGATTATCCCTAAGCGGGGCGGCGCACGGCGCCAGATTAACGCGAGGCGGACATGTCCATGTCATTGATGACGACGCGCCGTTTTGCGCCGTTGTTCTGGTGCCAGTTCTTCGCGGCCTTCGGCGATAATTTTCTGAAAACCGCGCTGGTCTTCGTCATCCTGTTTGAGGTGGCCGGCGCCAATTCGGCGGTCCTGATTACGATTGCCGGCGCCACCCTGATCGCGCCGTTCTTCTTTTTGTCGGGCCTCGGCGGCGAATTGGCCGACCGCTACGACAAGGCTTTCGTCGCCCAGCGGATCAAGCTGACCGAGATCGGCGCCGCGATCGTCGCGGTCGGAGGCTTTGCCTTCCACTCGCTCACGCTTCTGTTTCTTGCGGTGTTCATGTTCGGGACGCTCGCCTCGCTGTTCGGCCCGATCAAATACGGCATCCTGCCGGACCTTCTTGAGCGGCGCGAATTGCCGTCCGGCAACGCGCTGATCGAAGGCGGCACCTTTCTCGCGATTCTCCTTGGCACCATCGTCGCCGGACTCGCCGCCAACGGTAACAGCAATCCGATCCATTTCGCCTGGCTGATGATCGTGACAGCGCTCGCGAGCTGGCTCGCAAGCCTCTTGATCCCGAAAAGCGGCGAGGGCGCGCCGGATCTGGCGATCAATCGCAATGTGCTGGTCTCGACCGCATCCTTGATCAAACAAATCCGCGCCGATCCGCGGCTGTGGTGGGGCGCGCTTGTCGCCAGCTGGTTCTGGCTCGTCGGCGCGCTGGTCCTATCGCTGTTGCCGCCTCTGGTCTCCTTCACCATCGGCGGCAGCGAAGAAGTCGTGACGCTGTTTTTGACGATCTTTTCGGTTGCGGTCGCGGTCGGCTCCGGCCTCGCGGCCTGGCTAGCGGCCGGCCGCATCGTGCTGTTGCCGACGCTGGTCGCCGCCGTCCTCCTTGGCCTGTTCGCGCTCGACCTCGGCTGGACCGCTTCGGCGATCGTGCCGGCGGCGAGCCCAATGTCGCTCGGGACGTTTTTTGCCTCGCGCTACAGCCTCCACATCGCCGTCGATCTCGCCGGCCTCGCCATTGCCGGCGGCTTGTTCATCGTGCCGGTCTTCACCGCCGTGCAGGTCTGGGCCGGCGCCGATCGGCGCGCCCGCGTGGTCGCCGCGGTC
>DASXJB010000039.1:0-8374 GCA_036497645.1 Xanthobacteraceae bacterium | reverse complement strand
AGCCGCTTTGCGGCGCAATGGCGACACGCTGACCGATCTGCGCGTCGCCTTCACCGGCACCAATCCGCGCCCGGTGCGTCTTGCCGGCACCGAGCGTCTGTTCGGTGGCCCGCTCGATGCGCGGGTGATCGCGGGCCTCGACGCGCTCGTTCGCGATCAGATCATGGCGATGAAGACGACGTTTACGCCGGGTCACTACCGGCGCCGTGTCGCCGGCGTTCTGGCGCGCCGCCTGGTGCAGCGATTGTTTGATTCATAGGCGCCGAGCTCACCACGTCGTCATTGCCGGGCTTGACCCGGCAATCCATACGGCGCTGCCGATCGGACAATCAGCATGGACCCCCGGAACAAGTCCGGGGTGACGCAGAGAGGGAATATCCGTGCCTACGACTCCAACTCCCTTAATTTGAAGCGCTGAATCTTACAGGTCGCGGTGCGCGGCAGATCCGGCCGGATGTCGATCCAGCGCGGATATTTCCACGGCCCAGCGCAGTTTTTGACGTGCACACGCAGCGTTTCGAGCAACCGCTCGTCGGCGGCAAAACCGTTGCGCAGCACGATGAAGGCTTTCGGCTTGATCAGGCCGTCGGCGTCCTGTTTGCCGATCACGGCGGCTTCGAGAACGGCCTCGTGCGAGGCGAGCGCGGCCTCTACTTCGAACGGCGACACCCACATGCCGCTGACCTTGAACATGTCGTCGGTGCGACCGCAGTAGTGATAGTAGCCGTCCGCGTCGCGGAAATATTTATCGCCGGTAAAAGTCCATTCGCCGGCGAAAGTGCGCCGGCTTTTGGCCCGCTGATTCCAATAACCTTCGCCGGCGGTGGCGCCGCGCACGATGAGTTCGCCAATTTCATCATCGGCGACTTCGCGCCCCTGCTCGTCGAGAATTTTCAGCTCGTAGCCCGGCACCGGGTTGCCGGTGGTGCCGTAGCGCACGTCGCCGGGGCGATTGGATAAAAACGTCTGGAACATTTCCGTCGAACCGATGCCGTCGAGCACATCGACGCCGCTCGCTTGCCGCCAGCGCTCGCCGAGTGCGCGGGGCAGCGGCTCGCCGGCGGAAATACAGAGCCGCAGCCGGTCTGATCCGGCGCCGCGCGCCATGTCTTTATGCGCCAATAGCGAGGCATAGAGCGTCGGCACGCCATAGAAGATCGTCGGCTGCCGCCGTCGCATCACGTCGAATACCGCTTCAGGTGTCGGGCGCTGCGGCAATAGAACGCTCGTTGCGCCGACCGACAACGGAAACGCCATGGCGTTGCCCATGCCGTAGGAGAAGAACAATTTGGCTGCGGAGAACACCACGTCATCCTCCCGGATGCCGATGACATGGCGGCCCATCAGCCGCGCCGCGGCGAGCGGGGTGGTGTGAACGTGCTTGACGCCCTTCGGCTCGCCGGTTGAGCCCGACGTGTACAGCCAGAACGCGACCTCGTCGGAGAGGGTCGGCGCGGTAAAAATCTCGGCGCGGCCGCGCGCCACAAGCTCATTGAAATCGTGCACCGCGCGGCCGGTCGCGGCGAAAGCTCCGCGGTCGTCCGCGCTGCTGCCGACGAGAATGATGGTGCGCAGCCGCGGCAGACGGTCGAGGATCGGCAACAGCGTTTTGGCCAGCGAAGCAGAAGCGACAATTGCAGAGGCCCGGCTGTCGCCGAGGATGTAGGCATATTGCTCGGCGTTGAGCAGCGTATTGAGCGGCAGCATCACGATGCCGGCGCGCACGCCGCCCCAGAATGCCGCCGGAAAATCGACCGTGTCGTAAAGCAGAAGCGCAAGCCGCTCCTCGGACCGCAGCCCGATATCGAGGAGCGCGGCAGCGAGCCGGCAGCTGCGCGCTTGCAAGTCGCCGTAAGTCTGGATGCGGTCGGTATCGATGAAGGCGGTTTTGCCGGCAAGCCCGCGCGCGACCGGCACATCGATGAGATCGGTGACGGCGTTATAGGGCCGCCGCTGCAGTAGATCTTCCAGCATGGACGTTTTCCCGCCCGACGCAGGCCACACCGCCCCGCATCACCCCGATGCCGTCAAATTTTACGGCTCTCGAAGCCTAATGCCGGACGGCATGAGGCGCAACGCGCGTTCACCGCGCAGCACCGAAGCTTTCCTTGCCAGCAGCGGCATTTTGGGGGAGATTCGGCGTAACGAAGTCTTCAAAAACGGAGGATGCGCCGATGGACATCATCCCTCTGCGCCCCGGATTCGGTGCGGAATTGCGCGGCGTGGGCCTCGCCGATGTGGCCGCGCACGACGCCGTGTATCAGACGGTACGCGCGGCGTTCGAAGAATATTCAGTCCTGGTGTTCCGCAATCAGGATGTGACCAATGAGAGCCAGCTTGCATTTTCGCGCCGCTTCGGTCCGCCGGAAATCACCAAGGTCGGCTCGCTCGGCACCGGCACGCATTTCGTCATCCTCACCACGATCGGTCCGGACGGCAAGGTCGTGCCGGCGGACCATCGTTATGCGATGCGCAATAAGGCCAATCAGCTTTGGCACACCGACAGCTCGTTCAAGAGCGTGCCGGCGCTCGCTTCGATCTTGTCGGCGCGCATCATTCCGGACAATGGCGGCGAAACCGAATTCGCTTCGACGCGGCTTGCCTTCGAACGGCTCGATCCGGAAATGCGCGACAAGTTTGAACGTTCCTTCGCCTGGCACCATTACGGCCATTCGCGCAAAAAGATCGCGGATGGCCTCGCCACCACCGAGGAGCTTGCGGCGCTGCCGCCGCAATGCTGGCGCATGGTCTGGAGAAATCCGGCCAACGGTCGCGGCGCGCTTTATCTCGCCTCGCACGCCTACGCGGTCGAAGGCATGGATCCAATCGCGGGCGAGAAATTGATCGACGAACTCACCACCGCGGCCACCGCTCCCGGCACGACTTACGTCCATGCCTGGCGCGCCGGCGATGTGGTGATGTGGGACAATCGCGCCACCATGCATCGCGGCCGGCCGTGGCCGGCGCATGAAGCGCGTCACATGGTGCGCACGACGATCTCGGCGACCGCCGCGGATGGACTTGAATCGATGCGACCGCCGCCGCGGCTCGCGGCGGAGTAGGGTCAGGCCAGATTCATTCGGCTGCTATTGATTTGGCGGCGCTGATCGCGTCGCGCTCCATCTCATGCCGGATACGCACCGGCTCCTGATTGGCATCAAGGGCGACATCGGCCGCGGTCAAAATCTCGCCGGCGGCGACGTCGCGCGTCAGCGTGACATGATGCGCCAATCCGATCGGCAAGGCGCCGCGTTCAAGACTGCGAGCCGCTGGAATGAGTTTGGCATAGACGGTATAGCCGCCTTCGCCGTCGAGCGTTTCGCGCGCCTTCAGCGCCCGCTTGGCCACCGCCACGGCGTCGCCGCGCCAGGCGCGGCACGATCCGGTCGGCTCAAGGCGGAGCACCGCATTGAGCACCGAAATCGATAATTCGAGCCCGATCAGATGATAGGGCTTGTACATGCCGGCATAGCACCCGGAGGCGTCGGTCGGCAGGCCGTATTGCTTGAAGCAGGCGGCGGCATAATCATTCGCGGCCTTGAGCACGACGTAAACGCCCCAGCGCAGATCACGCGGCACCGGGCTGCCGTCGCGCGCGAGCGACGAAACCACCTCGACCATGCCGTCGCGTTCCAGAACGCCGCCGATAGCCTTCGGCCTCAGCACGGTCGCGAGCGCTTCGGCGCCGCACGGCGGAAAAAGCAGACCATCCTGTGGCACGTCGAGATCGCAGGCATTGGCGACCGCCGCCATCTCGATGGCCGATTTGGTGCCGTCGAGAAACGAATTGAACATTTGCGGATTCATTCCGGCCTGGCGCGCCTCCTCGGCGGTGAGGCCGTAATGCTCCCAGACGCCGTCCGGCGTCACCGCGTGATAGGCCGGCAGATATTTGGTGCCCTTGCCGGCAGCGGCAACGATGAAACCAGCGGAGCGCGCCCAATCCACCATCTCGGCGATCAGAGCCGGCTGATCGCCATAGGCGAGCGAGTAGATCACGCCGGCGACCCGAGCCTTGGCGGCGAGCCAAGGTCCGGCGAGCGCATCGGCTTCGACATTGACCATGACGATCGGCTTGCGCGCTTCGATCGCGGCCAATGCATGCGCAATTCCCGCTCCCGGATCGCCGGTCGCCTCGACGACGACTTCGACGCGGTCATCGACGCAGGCGTCGTAGCCGCGCGCGAAAAATTGCGTATGCGCGATACGGTCCTCATCCCACCCGACGGTGCGGCACGCGGCCTTGGCGCGATCGATGTCTCGGTCGCAGATCAGCACCACCTCGATGCCGGCGATCGACGGCACCTGGGCGAGAAACATCGAGCCGAATTTGCCGGCGCCAATCAGGCCGACGCGCACCGGCTTGCCGGCTTCGACGCGGGCCGCGAGCAGCGATTGCAGGTTCATGCGCGTACCGGGTTTGACTTGCGCAACTTATTCCGCCGCCACTTTGTGCGCACGCGCATAGGCAAGCAGCGCGTCATCCGCGACCGGCGCGAGCGGCGTGAAATCGCGATGCGCGATCCATTCCGGCCGGGTGAATTTGGTGATGTGGTTCGACACCGCGCATAGCGTCAAATAGACGATCTTGCGCGGATAGGGCGTGATGTTCGGCGGCGACGCATGCACCAGATTGCCATGAAACATCAGGACCGAGCCGGCCTTGCCGGTCGGCGCCACGATCCCACCTTCTGCGGCGAGCCGCGTCACCGTCTCCTTGTCGAGCGTCCATAACGGATAGGACGTGGTCAGCTCGTCGTGACCGGCGGCGAGCACGCCCTGGCGGTGACTCTTCGGAATGAGCATCAGCGCACCATTGATCGGCATCACCTCATCCAGAAACACTGCGATGTTCATGGCCCGCGGTTCCGGCATGCCGTCGTCGCGCGCCCAGGTGCCGTAGTCCTGGTGCCATTGCCACACGTCGCCTTCGAAGGCTGCTTTGGCGTTGATCTTGAATTGATGGACGTAGACATCCTCGCCGAATAATTGCCGCAGTGGCTCGATCAGCCGCGGATGAGATGCCAGCAAGCGGAAGGTCTCGTTGAAGGTATGCGCGGCGAAGGCGGTGCGCGGGGCGCCCGATTTTTCGCGCCAGATTTCCTGGCGGTCGAGCTTGAGGATCGCTTCGGCGTCATCGCGCAGAAGCGCGATTTCCTCCTCGTTGAAGCAGTTCGGGAAAAACAGATAGCCGAGTTCGTCGAACTGTTTGAGCTCTACGGGGCTGAGCGTCATGATGCGACCCCTTTCTTGGCGCGTTTCCGAGATTGCGTTTGTATTGTGCTGAATTTAGCCCAAAGTGGAGATGCGTTCTACGTGCCGCGGAACTTGGGCTTGCGCTTGGCATGGAAGGCTTCGACGCCTTCACGGAAATCGTCGGACTGCCGCAACCGGCTGTAGCAATGGCCCTCCAGCTCGATGGCGGCTTGCAGATTAGTGTCTTCGGTAGCGTTTAGCAGCGCCTTCGCCGTGCGCTGCGCCAGCGGCGAGAAGGTGCGCAGTTCATCGACCAGGGAATCGGTCGCCGTTTCGAGCTTACCGTCGGAGACGCAATCGGTCGCGATGCCCCAATCGTAAGCCTGCTTGGCGGTGATCCGCCTCGAGCGCATCACGATATCCTTGGTGCGGGTGATGCCGATGATCTTTTGCAGGCGCGCCGATCCGCCCGAGCCGGGGATCTGCCCGAGCCGCTGTTCCGGCAGCGCATAGAGGCAGGTCTCGGACGCAATGCGAAAATCGCACGCCAGCGAAATCTCGAAGCCGACGCCGAAGCAATAACCGCGATTGGCGGCGATTACCGGCTTCATACAGCGCGCCGGCGCGGCAATGTTCAACGCCAGTTTGGCAACGTGTTCCGGAGAAGCTTGCAGAAAACCTGAGATATTGCCGCCGGAGGAAAAATGCTCACCCGCCCCGCGCAGCACGATCACGCGCACACGCGCATCGTCGTCGAGCGCCTCGAATACAAGGCGAAGCTGATCGCGCTGTTCCATCTCGATGACGTTGAGCGGCGGCCGGTCGAGCACGATGTCGGCGCGTTCGTGCGCGCCGTCGATCTCGACGCGAAAGCCATCGAGCTTCGCCAAGCGCGGATCGGAGAAATGAGACGAAGAATCGTTCATGCTGCCGTTCCTTGCTGGCGCGGCGCTGCGGCCGGCTCGGGCGTATAGTCGCCGGCGGCGAGCTTGCGGCGCAAGAGTTTGCCGACCGGCGACTTTGGTATTTCAGTCACGAAGACATAGCGGCGCGGCCGCTTGAAATTGGCAAGGCCGGAGGCGCGGCAGAAGGCGTCAAGCTCATCGGCTTCGATCGCCGCGCGGCGCTTGACGAAAGCGGCAATGATCCTGCCCCAGCGTTCGTCGGGCAATCCGACCACGGCGACTTCCGATACCGCCGCGTGCAACGACAGACAAGATTCGATCTCCACCGGAGAAACGTTCTCCCCGCCGGTGATGATCATGTCGTCGACCCGCCCGGTGACGAAGATGTCGCCGTCGGTGTCGACGAAACCGGTGTCGCCGGTGAAATACCAGCCCTGCCGCAGCGCTTTGGCGTCGGCATCCGGACGGCGCCAATAGCCGTCGAAGGATTCATCGCCGGCAAGAAGCGCAATGATCTCGCCTTCCTCGCCGGGCGCCGCGAGCTCGTCCACGGATTTGGCGCTGAGTTTTACCACGCGCACGATTTGATTGATCCCGGCGCGGCCGGCGGATCCCGGCTTTGCCGGCGCGTTCGCCTCGATGGTGAACGTATAGATCTCGGACGAGCCGTAATGATTGACGAACAAATCCGGCCGGAACGCCGCTTGCAATTTCTTGAGTAGCCCGTCGGTCATCGGCGCACCGGCAAAGCCGAGCTTTCGTACCGAACTGGTATCGCTTTGCGCGAACAGCGGATGGTGCACGAGGTCGTGATAGAGCATCGGCACCAGATAGAGATTGCTCACGCGCTCGGCCGCAATCAATCGTAAGGCTTCGGCGGGGTCGAACCGGCGCAAGCAAATAAAAGCGCCGCCGATAAGCGACATCGCCAAGAGCGAGCGGACGCCCATCGTGTGATAAAGCGGCATGACGCCAAGCGTGCACTCGCCGCGGCCGTAAAGATTTTGCGCGACATGGGCCAAAGCGGCGGCGCGCTCGGCGCGTTGTCGGCGCGGAACGCCCTTCGGCCGCGCCGTCGTGCCGGACGTGTAGAGCATCACCGACCAGGCCCCGGCGCCAGCACGCGGGCGCGCCTCGGGCGCGTCGCTGTCGGCGAGAGCGGCAAATGGCGTCGCACCGGGAGAGACGCTGTCGAGCGCAATGCGCGGCAGCCGCGCCGCCAGTTGCGACCCACTAGCGGCGGCCGCGGAGGGGTCCTCGTAGACCAGCGCTTTGGCCTCGGCGTCCTGTAGAAAGAAATCGAGTTCAGCTGCCGTTGATCGCCAGTTCACCGGCGTGATGATCGCGCCGGCAAATTGGCAGGCCCAATGCAGGGTGGCGGCTTCCCAGCGGTTCTGCAGCGCGGTCACGATGTGATCGCCGAGCGCAAGTCCGATCGAATCGAGGCCAGCGACCACGGCCGAGATGCGCCGGTACCATTGCGCATAGGTTAAGCGCAGTTCGCCATCGACGATCGCCAGCGCGTTGGGATCGCGCGCAACGCCGCCGAGAAAGCTTAGACCGAGGTCGAGCATGCAACACAACCGGCTCGCGACTTTACCGCGCCGGACATGATAGGCCATTGCCGCGCGCTGACAAACCGAGTGCTGACAAACCGCGCACTGAGGCGGCGCGCGGTCGCGCCCGCAAGCCCGATTTAACCCAACTGCGCTACTCGCGGGTCGGGAACAGCGCCGCCGGAAAATCGGCCGCCGAACGGCGCGGCCGTTCGCGTGGCGCGTAGTCCGGGTGCGGATTTGGATCTGGATCGACCGCCCGCCGGTAGAGATGCCAGGTCGCGTGCCCGAGCACCGGCATCACCACTGTGAGACCAACAAAGAAGGGAATCGATCCGATCAGCAACAGCGCTGCGACGATCAATCCCCACAGCGCCATCGTCAGCGGGTTTGCCGCCATCACCCGAAGCGACGTGTATACCGCGACCGCGGCGCCGACGTCGCGGTCGAGCAGCAGCGGAAATGAAATCGCACTGATCGCGAGCACGAGCGCGGCGAATAGAAAACCGATACCGGCGCCGACCACGATAAGAGTCCATCCGCGCGGCGTGGTCAGCACGTCATGCACGAATTGCGTGATCGAAGCCGGCGGCGAATAGCCGAATATTCCGATATAGAGCGCTTCAGCGACCACCAGCCAGATCAGGAACAGCGCCATCAGCAGCACGCCGAGCGCGATGATCGCGGCGAGCGAGCGCGAATGCAGCACATCGAGCG
>DASXJB010000038.1:0-3214 GCA_036497645.1 Xanthobacteraceae bacterium | reverse complement strand
CATCTTGTGGCGAAGTGAACCTCGCGGATCCCGCAAGCCGCGTTCTTATTCGATCACCTCGTCGGCGATCGCGAGCACGCCCGGGGGAATAGTCAGACTGAGCGCCTTTGCAGTCTTGAGATTGATGACCAGCTCAAATTTGGTCGCTTGCAGCACGGGGAGGTCGCCGGGTTTTTCTCCCTTGAGGACTCGCCCGGTGTAAACGCCGGCTTGGCGGTAGGAATCGATTAAGCTCGTGCCGTAGCTGATCAAGCCGCCCACTTTGGCAAAATCGCTATACTGGTAGATCGCTGGCAAATTCTGTTGCGCGGCCAATCTGACAACTTGTTCGGCACGCCGGCGCAAGAACTCCCCGGTACCCACCAACAGGCCGCGCGCTCCGACCTGGGATACATTCGCAAACGCTCTATCAATTTCATCTTCGTTGCTGGCGTTGAGAATGTAGATTTGCAGATCGAGGCCACGCGCCGCCTCCTGCATATCCGCCACCTGTGCCTCGGCTCTCGGATCGGCTTGATCGACCAGCAAGCCGACCACCTTTGCCGTGGGTATGAGTTCACGAAGCAGGCCCAGCCGCTTTGAGATCAACTCAGAGCTCAATTGGGTCACGCCGGTGACGTTGTCGCCCGGATGGTTGAGGCTTTTCACTAAGCCAAGTTTGATCGGGTCACCTGCGGTTTCAAACACGATTGGAATCGTGGTCCCGGTGCTTTTAGCAGCCAGCGCTCCGGGCGTAGTGGTCGCCGCGATCACCATGACCTGCAGGTGGACGAGATCGGCCGCAAGGCTCGGCAGCCGATCAAAATGGCCATCGGCCCAGCGGTATTCGACAGTGACGTTCTGGCCCTCGGTGTAGCCAGCTTCGTTCAATCCTCTACGAAATGCGCCCTGAAGGGACCCGTTCGCCTCGGATTTTCCGACACTGAGGAATCCGACCACCGGCTTGGCCGGCGGTTGTGCACGCGCGGCCAGCGGGGAGAGCGCCGTACGAAAAACTCCGCCTTGCTGCCGGCGGTCGCGTAGCCGTCCGCACGCGCCAGCGACGCATCGCGTGCCCACGTCACTACGTTCATGCCGAAAGCTTTGCCATAGCCCGCGACCGTCGCGCCGATGCGGCCATAGCCAAAGATGCCAAGCGTTTTATCGCGCAACGTTGTGCCGACTCCGATCTGCCACTTGCCGGCCTTAAGCGCCGCCATTTGCTGCGGCAACTGACGCGCCGCCGCGAGAATAAGCGCCCAGGTCAACTCGGCCGCGGCGTAGCAAGGAATGCCGGCGTGCTGGCTGGACGATACGACAACGCTACGGCGCGTGCAGGCTTCAATGTCGATATGTGGATAGACGCTGCGCTGGCTGATGAGCTTAAGCTTGGGCAGGCGCTCGAGCAGGGCTCCCTGAATTTTCGTGCGCTCGCGAATGAGCACTAGGCATTCGGTGTCCTGCAAGCGGGCAGCCAGCGCGTCAGTGTCCTGGACATGATCGTTCCAGATAACAACATCGTGTCCTTTTAGTTTCTGAAAACAAGGAAGGGTGCGTAGCGTGTCAAAATAATCATCGAGAATCGAGATTTTCATGAGCCGCCCTTTTGCGCTGGCAAGGACCAAAGATAAGACCCGGCGCCTTCCGCGTCGCATCTCTACACGCCAGCGGAAGATTAGTGTAGCCTGGCTCCATCATGAAGCTCAGCCGCAAAACATTCCTGCGTTTTGTTGCCGGCGGCGGCGCGTTACCGATCCTGAGTTGGAGCGCACTCATTCGGAGCGCAGCTGCGCTCGATTATCCCACGCGTCCGGTCCATATCATTGTCGGCTTTCCAGCCGGCACTTCGTCGGACATCACCGCAAGGCTTGTGGCGCAACGGCTGTCGGAGCAACTCGGGCAGCAATTCGTCGTCGAAAATCGCACCGGCGCCGGCACCAATGTGGCCGCCGACTCGGTCGTGCATGGATCGCCCGACGGCCACACTTTGCTCTGGGTCACGCAGACAAACGCCATCAATGCGACGCTTTACGACACGCTCAACTTTAACTTTATCCGCGACATCCAGCCGGCTGCCGGCATCCTTCGCGTGCCCGCGGTGATGATGGTGAATCCGGCGGTGCCGGCCAGCACGGTTCCGGAATTTATTGCTTATGCCAAGGCCAATCCTGGCAAGATCAACATGTCGTCGCCGGGAGTCGGCAGCATCAATCACGTCGCCGGCGAACTCTTCAATATGATGGCGGGCGTCAAGCTCACGCACATTCCCTATCGGAGCAGCCAATTTCCCGATCTATTAAGCGGCCAGGTGCAAATCACCTTCAATCCGCTGCCGTCGTCACTTGATTTCATAAGAGCTGGCAGGCTGCGCGGCCTTGCTCTGACCGGATCGATGCACTCGGATGCATTGCCGAACCTGCCGACGCTTGGCGAATTTTTGCCGGGCTACGAGGCAACCGCATGGTTCGGGATCGTGGCGCCCAAGGCTACGCCGTCGGCGGTCGTCGAGAAGCTGAACAAAGAGATCAATGCGGCGCTCGCAGACGCGCGGTTCAAGGCTCGTCTTATCGAACTTGGCGGCGAGCCGATGCCGCTGTCGATCGCCGATTTCAGCCGTTTCATTGAATCCGAAACCGAGAAGTGGGCCATCGTGGTCAAGTTTTCCGGCGCGAAAGCGGAGTGATTTCGAAGACGCGTGCGGCGGCGATTGCACACGCGGCTCTTTAGTAAATTGACTTTACCCCGACCTAAAGCGCGTTGAGCGTTTGCAGGATCAGCGCCGCGGCTTTGAATTCGGCGAAACGGAGGCCGCGCCGCTTAAGCGCGATCTCGTCGCTGCCCCACTGCTCCATGTTCCAATCCTCGTCGACATGCGCCGCCTGCCATGCGGCCTCGGGCGTGACCGCGCCATGCATCAGCGCCAGCGGGATCAGCGCCGAACCAGTGAGCGTCGTTGCCGCATGCAACGCGCCGAGCCGCCACGGATCGTGCGGCAAGGCGGCGCCGGCCCGATCCAGCGCCGGGGCGGGCTGGTTGACATGAACGACGCCGGAACCAAGCCGAAAATCAGCGCCGAGCGCCTGGCGCGCCCAGAACAGAAGCGGATCCCAATGCGCCGCCTGGCGGGCGCGCAGCGGCGCCGGGCTCTCGGCGCGGTAGAATACGAGATCAGACGCCAGATATTTCCGGATTTCCGCTGCGACCTGGTCCTGCGCCGCGCCGACGCCGTCGATGA
>DASXJB010000037.1:0-2173 GCA_036497645.1 Xanthobacteraceae bacterium | reverse complement strand
GGGGCGGTGTGGCGCTCCTGCGCGCCAAGGCCACGATTGGCAAGCTCAACGGCGACAATGGCGACATCCAGGCCGGCATCAACATCGTGCTCAGGGCGCTTGAGGCCCCAATCCGCCAGATCGCCGAGAATTCAGGGGTTGAGGGTTCGATCGTTGTTGGCAAGGTTCTTGAGAACAAGTCGCAGACCTTCGGCTTCGACGCCCAGACCGAGCAATATGTCGACATGCTGAACGCCGGCATCGTCGATCCAGCAAAGGTGGTGCGGGTTGCACTGCAAGACGCTGCGTCGATCGCTGGTCTGATGATCACGACCGAAGCCATGGTCGCCGAGACGCCGAAGAAGAAGGACGCTCCTGCCATGCCGGGCGGGGGCATGGGCGGTATGGACTATTGATCATCTAGATGTTGGGCACGGGGCCGTTGTTATGCGGCCCCGAAGCCGACCACGCGCCGACGCGGGCGAGCGCTGAGTGTGAAATAGGCTCGTTGAATTGACCCGGCCTACCCTCGGCGGTTTACAGGCTTATCAGGCCGATCAGGGCTCGGGCCCTCGCCGAACCGCGATCGCCGCGCCATCGGCGGATGGCCGCTATTTGCGCGAAGCGCACAACCGGAGTCGACGTCAAGCGGACATTGCAGATCGTGCTGGGTATGTCGCAAAAGGGCGCAGGCCGTGTGAAAACTCCAGAGCGGTTTCACGCGGACCTATTTTGTTCGCTTTTTCTAGCCCTCAGACCGCTTGGAAGCGAAGAAATCGCGAAAATTTTCGTTCCGCGCGATCGTTTGCAAAAGTTCGCCGTGTTTTCGCACGGCCTCGGCGGAGAGCGGACATGTAGTGCACTCGGCATCCAGCTACCTATGCGAGCTTCAACAGCTTGAGCGCCACGCGACCGTTCGGACCGTAGGGATTGCCGAGCGACTCACACATCTCAAAATGGTTGTAATTCATTGCTTCAACCAGTTCGACCGCTTTGCCAGCCGCCTTTACCGCAGCGGCAAAATCGCGGTTCTGGCGCCGAAATTCGGGCGTCTCATTGGTGCCGTAGGTAACGATGATCGGCGCCCGCAATTTATCAATTTGTCGTTGCGGGCTCATAGCTTGTTCCATCGCGTCGCTGAATTTGACGTAGGAGCTACGCTTGGAAAGGCGGACCGGTTTCATATCGTACATGCCGCTCATGCAAAGTCCGCCCTTCACCATGTCCGCCGGGAGTCCGAAATCCTTTTGCCAGTCAGTCACTAGGGCGACACCACATAGGTGACCGCCGGATGAATGACCGCCAATATAAAGGCGTTTGGCATCGCCTCCGAAGCTCGTGGCATTTTTGAAGGTCCAGGCAATTCCACGCCGAACCTGGTCCGCCATGATGCTTATGTCACCGTTCGCCGCGCCTACGGCGATGAAATCGAGCGCCACGTAATTTACACCGGCATTGACGAAAAGCTCGGCCGGAAAGCCGTAGTCCTTAGCCTCTCCGCCAAGCCAAGCGCCACCGTGTATGAACACAATGATTGGCGCATTTGGTATCTTGGCCGGATATAAATCCAATGCTTCGACCGGTGTCGGCCCGTAAGCGAGCCGCTTCGGGACACCAAGACGGGCGCGCGTCTCATTGCTGCTCGAGGCGTAGCGTTTAAGAACCTGTCCGCGGAGCGGAGCATAAACGCTTTGATCGTAGGCCGCGTCGAGCTCGATCTGGTCCATGTCCATCCACACCCGTGAACCCTTTTCGTGTGCGGGCGGCCCAATCAGACACCCCTCTGCAAACGCAGGCGTTGCTGCAATTGCAACCGCCGTGCCCAATACAGCGCGGCGCGATATCTGTTTAGATAACGGCTGGCTTTTGATCGGCATCGTTGTTCCCCCGTGTATTCGATAACTGCCGTCTCAGGTCTGCCCGCGGCAAAGAAGAAAGCATCGTAGCGGCTCAAGCCAACACGGGGAAAGGGGTGGGCGCGCGAGGCAGCCAATGTCCGCTTCGGGTTCGATAGCGGTCGAGCGTGATTGAGTTTTGAGCCTAGAGCAGGCAGTTTATAGACGGAATCGTCGTCCCGAGGCGCCACAGGGCGTCAAAATACACCCGTATTGCGGCGCCTTATGGCGCCGCGTCGGTTCAGGAGTCGCGGGAACGCCCACCGTTCCCCTGGATTTGCTTCCCCCCGGACTTGATC
>DASXJB010000036.1:0-45780 GCA_036497645.1 Xanthobacteraceae bacterium | reverse complement strand
TCGGCGCGCTGGTTCATCGGAAACAGCACCACTTCGCGCAAGTTCTCTTCGCCGCATAACAGCATCACGATGCGGTCGATGCCGGGCGCGATGCCGCCATGCGGTGGCGCGCCGAGCGAGAGCGCGTGCAGCATGCCGCCGAAGCGCTGCTCCAGCATCGCCTCCTCATAGCCGGCGATGGCGAAGGCCTTCTTCATCACATCGGGGCGGTGATTGCGGATCGCGCCGGAGGACAATTCCACGCCGTTGCAGACGACGTCGTATTGGATCGCCTTGAGCGAGAGAATTTTGTCGTGGTCGGCGGGATCGAGCGCCAAGAATTGATCGACTGGCAGGTTCGGCATCGAGAACGGATTGTGCGAGAAGTCGATTCGCTTCTCTTCCTCGTTCCATTCGTACATCGGAAAATCGACGATCCAGCAGAACTCGAAACGGTCCTTCGCAATGAGCCCAAGCTCGTCGCCGATCTTGTTGCGCGCGGGACCTGCGAATTTGACGAAGCTCGCCGGATCACCGGCGACGAAAAATACCGCATCGCCGTCCTTCAACGACAGCTGCGCGCGCAGCGCCTCGGTCTTCTCAGCGCCGAGATTGTTGGCGACCGGGCCGCGGCCGACGACATTGCCGCCGTCGAGAGCGTAGAAAATATAGCCAAGTCCCGGCTGGCCCTCGCCCTGCGCCCAGGAATTCATCCGGTCGCAAAAGGCGCGCGAGCCGCCGCCCGGCGCCGGAATGGCCCAGACCGCGCCTTTCGGATTGGTCTCCAGGATGCGGGCAAAGATCTTGAAACCCGAGCCGCGGAAAATCTCCGAGACGTCCCGCATCTCGATCGGATTGCGCAAATCCGGCTTGTCGGAGCCGTATTTGGCGATCGCTTCGCTGTAAGGAATGCGCGGGAATTTCGCGGTCACCGGCTTGCCGTCGGCGAATTCCTCGAACACGCCGCGCAGCACCGGCTCGACGCTAGCAAAAACATCGTCCTGGGTGACGAAGCTCATCTCAATGTCGACCTGATAGAACTCGCCTGGCGAGCGGTCGGCGCGGGCGTCCTCGTCGCGAAAGCACGGCGCGATCTGAAAGTAGCGGTCGAATCCCGCCACCATGATGAGCTGCTTGAACTGCTGCGGCGCCTGCGGCAGCGCGTAGAATTTGCCGGGGTGCAGCCGCGACGGCACGAGATAGTCGCGCGCGCCCTCCGGCGATGAGGCGGTCAGGATCGGCGTCTGGAATTCGAAGAACCCTTGCGCCTTCATGCGGCGGCGAACGGAATCGATGACTTCGCCCCGTTTCATGATGTTCTTGTGCAAGTGCTCGCGGCGCAGGTCGAGGAAACGGTACTTGAGCCTTATATCCTCAGGATATTCCTGATCGCCGAACACCGGCATCGGCAGTTCGCCGGCCGGCCCCAGCACCTCGATCTCGCGGATATAGACCTCAACCGCCCCGGTCGGCAGGTCGGGATTTTCGGTGCCGCCTGGCCGGCGCCGCACCTTGCCGTCGACCCGCAGCACCCATTCCGAGCGCAGCGTTTCGGCGGTCTTGAATGCCGGGCTGTCCGGATCGGCGACCACTTGGGTGATGCCGTAATGGTCGCGCAGATCGATGAAAAGCACGCCGCCATGGTCGCGGATGCGATGGCACCAGCCGGACAAGCGGACCTCGGCGCCGATGTCGCTCTCGCGGAGCGCGCCGCAGGTATGGGTGCGATAGCGATGCATGCTCATTCCGCTTGCGCAAAGTGGATGAAAGGCGGCGCACAAGCGCATGGCCTTGCTCGCTTTGTCAAGCAGCCAGTGTCCCGATTCCGAAGTTCGTCGGCATTTGCGGCGCGCTCGTACGAACTTCGGAATCGACAAGGACACTAGCAAGTCCATCCTCGTAGTGCCGCTTTTGAACCCGAAGTTCGCATCGGCGGGCTCCGCAAATTTGTGCGAACTTCGGGTTCGCGGCACCGGCGCGTGAACAGGGCTTTGGCGCGCCGGCCATGACTGCCTCGACAGAACGGCGGCGATCTGCACACTCCGGCGCAGCCAGTGAAAATGAAGCGGAAATCGACCAGCAAGACCATGGTCGCGGCGACCGAAATGACGGCGGCCGAGGCCGTGATCGCGACTCTCGTGGCACATGGCCTCGATACGGTCTACGCGCTGCCCGGACTGCAGAACGACCCGTTATTCGATGTGCTGTTCCGCTTTTCCGACCGGCTCTCCACCATCCACACCCGCCACGAGCAGGGCGCCGGCTATATGGCGCTCGGCGCGGCCCTCGCCACCGGCAAACCGGCGGCCTATGCGGTGGTCCCGGGCCCGGGCCTTCTCAATTCGGCGGCGGCGCTGCTCACCGCATATTCCATGAACGCGCCGGTCCTGGCGTTGATCGGGCAAATTCCGCACGACGACATCGGGCGCGGGGTCGGCCATTTGCACGAGATCCGCGACCAGACCGGCATCATCAAGCGGCTGGTCGATCATGTCGCGAGCATCGCCAAGCCGCGCGACGCCTCGCGCGCGACGGCAGTGGCATTGCGCGCGATGCGCATGGGACGGCCCGGTCCGGCGGCGATCGAATGCGCGATGGACGTATGGAGCCGATCGGCGCCGGTCACCGTGCAGCACCGGTTGCCTGCTCCGCCGCCGAAGATCGATGCGGCGGCGATCCGCCACGCCGCCAAGCGGCTCGGCGCCGCCAAGCGCGTGCTGATCGTCTGTGGCGGCGGCGCGCAGGACGCAGCAGAGGAAGTGACCGCGCTGTCCGCCATGCTGCAAGCGCCGGTGCTCGGCTTTCGCCGCGGCCGCGGCGTACTCGACAGCCGCGATCCGCTGAGCGTAACGCTGCCGCTCGGCCGGGATCTGTGGGCCGAAGCCGATGTCGTTCTCGCCGTCGGCACGCGGCTCCTCTGGCCAATAACGCATTGGGGCGTCGATCGCGATCTTGCCGTCATCCGGGTCGACGCCGACCCGAAGGAGCACAATCGCTTGCACAAACCGGCCGTTGCGCTGACCGGCGACGCCAAGCCGATCCTGAAAGCTCTCCTCGCCGAGCTGCCGGCGCACAGTCACAGACGCGCATCGCGCGAGATGGAGATGCGCGAGCGGCAGGCCGTCTGGCGCAAGCGGCTGGAAAAACTTGCCCCGCAAATTGCCTTCCTCGATGCGATCCGCGCCGAGCTTCCCGAGGACGGAATTTTGGTCGACGAAGTGACGCAGATCGGCTTTGCCGCGCGGCTGATATTTCCGGTCTATGGACCGCGCACGTTTCTCTCGCCGGGCTACCAGGACCCGCTCGGCTGGGGTTTCGCCACCGCACTCGGCGCGCAGCATGCGCGGCCCGACGTGCCGGTTGTCGCAATCTCCGGCGACGGCGGCTTTCTGTTCACCGCCACCGAGCTTGCCACCGCGATGCGCCACACGATTCCGCTCACAACGATCGTGTTCAACGACCGCGCCTATGGCAATGTCCGCCGTATCCAAGAGGAACGCTACGGCAACCGGCTGATCGGCAGTGATTTGCGAAATCCCGATTTTGTTGGCTTCGCCAAGAGCTTCGGTGCCGCGGCGGCGCGCGCGACCACGCCGGAACAATTGCGCGCGGCGCTGCGAAGCGCATTGCGACGGCGCGACGTGCCGACGGTTATCGAAGTGCCGGTCGGCGCCATGCCGAGCCCGTGGGAGTTCATTTTCATGGACAAGATTCGGGGGCGCTAACGCGTCATTGCGAGCGAAGCGAAGCAATCCAGGACCCAAATAATGACTGGATTGCTTCGTCGCCCCTTCGGGGCCCCTCGCAATGACGAGGATAGCCCTTGCCCCGGCCCGCCGCCTGAACGACATTAAGAACCAAGAATCGCCAATGGTTTCTCAGTCCGCTTCCACCGCCCCGCTCCAGCCGATCCAGCCGATCACGGCGACTTCCGAGTTGGCCGACACCTGCCGGCGGATGGCGAAGGAGCCCTTCGTCACCGTCGACACCGAATTCCTGCGCGAGACCACCTATTACCCCCTGCTCTGCGTGGCGCAGATGGCCTCGGCCGAGGAAGCCGTCGTCATCGACGCGCTGGCATCCGGAATAGATCTGTCGCCGTTCTATGCCTTGATGGCGAATGAGAAGGTGATGAAGGTCTTTCATGCCGCGCGCCAGGACATCGAAATCGTCTGGCACGCCGCCAAGCTTATTCCGCATCCGATCTTCGACACCCAGGTCGCCGCCATGGTTCTGGGCTATGGCGATTCGATTTCCTACGACCAGCTGGTGCAGCGGATCACCGGCGACACGCTCGACAAGTCGCACCGCTTCACCGACTGGACGCGGCGGCCTTTATCGGAAGCGCAGTTGCGCTACGCGATCTCCGACGTCACGCATCTGCGTCAAGTCTATCTGAAGCTCGTCGAGGATCTGCGCCACCGCGGCCGCGCCGAATGGGTCGAAGACGAGATGCGCATCTTGACCTCGCCCGAAACCTACCGGCTCGATCCCGAGAATGCCTGGCAGCGGCTCAAGACCCGGGTGCGCAAACCGAAAGAGCTTGCGGTATTGATTGAAGTCGCCGCCTGGCGCGAGCGCGAAGCGCAGGCGCGCGACGTACCGCGCTCGCGGGTGCTCAAGGATGAAGTCATCGCCGACCTTGCCGTGCAGGCGCCGACCAGCGCCGAGAAGCTGACGCATCTGCGCTCGCTGCCGAAGGGCTTCGAGCGCTCGCGCTGGGGCGAGGCGATCGTTGCGGCGGTTGCGCGCGGCTTGGCGCGCGATCCCAAGACCCTGCCGCGCCCGGTGCGCACCCAATCCGCGGCCAACGGCGCGGCGGTGGTCGAACTCCTCAAAGTGCTGTTGCGGATGGTGTCGGAACGCCATCACGTCGCCGCCAAGGTCATCGCCACTGTCGACGATCTCGAGCGCATCGCCGCCGACGATGCCGCCGACGTGCCGGCACTCACCGGCTGGCGACGTGAGCTATTCGGCGAGAAAGCGCTCGCGCTCAAACACGGCAAGCTTGCGCTCGCGATTGAAGGTGGCCGCGTCGCGGTGGTGGAACGCGGTTAGGCGCTAGCTTTTGCGGCCTACAGCTAAGATTGAGATCGTACCGGCCAAAATTTGCGGAGCCAGGATCGTCCGGCCTGCTCGCGCGCGTGCCCACAGCGATCGGGTTCCTCATCGATAATGCCGGCAGACTGATCATTGGCCGTGCCACATGCCGAAAATGGAGTATTTGGCAGCAGCGTTTGCCACAGCCATTTCACGTCCGCGTCCGGTTTGCAGGGCCGCTCGATCATCAACGCAATATAGAAAGCCGGCGCGTCTCTAACCAGAGCGGTACAGCCACCACACAACGCCGACGACCACCAGCAAACCGATTGCAGCAAGTATCGGTGTTTCAAGCATTGTTGACCGCCCCCTTCGATAAAGAAGTGTCTCAAGTCCCTATTTGCCCGTCCTACTTACCAAGTTCGGTTTATTCACCCCATCAACAACACCGGCTCCCGGCCGATCAGGCGCGCGAGCGAACGCAGCCGATTAAGCACGCGCTCGCCGGCCAATGCGGCGAATTCATCCGGCAGCCGCAGCGCCATCCGATGGCGCTGGATCGCAAGCGGTGTCGCCTTGAGCACGCCGGGCATCGCCGCGGAGACGACATAAGCGAGCCGGAGCGCGGCGCCGAGCACACGCGCGCGGTCAAGCAGCCGCGTGGAAACGAGTTCGCGCAGCCGCGGCGACAGCTCATCATCCATCACCAGACCGACATGGCGGAAGAACACGGCGAGCGCCAGATACGCCCTGCCCTGATGGTCGATGCCGGAGAAGCCGCCATGCGCGATGATGTTAAGCGATTGCTCGCCGCGGTAATCGGGATGGGCGCGCCAGCCGATATCGGCGAGGAGACAGGCCGCGTGCCGCAGCCGGCGCTCCTCGGCGGTCTCATCGAGTCCTGAAGTGGCCATGAACCTGTCGGTCCATGCGATCAGCTCCTCGCCATGGCGCGGCGAGCGCGAGCGTAACTGATTGAGATGCTGCGCCGCTTCGATCAGCGCGTCCTTTTCCTTCTCCTTGTTCTTCAGCAGCGAAAACAAGAGGCCTTCGCGAATGCCAAGCGCCGAGAACACCACCTGCCGCGGCTTGCCGACACGCAAAATGTATTCGAGCACCAGCGCCGCGTAAGGCAAAAGCGGACGCCGCGCGCTATTGACCACCTCGATATTGGAAAGCGTATCGACGTCGACGCGATGCACGAGGCGGGCGAATTCCTCCGCCTCATCCGCGCGAATCGCATAACCGTGCATGACGTGCAGCGGATAGCCGGTTTGCCACATGTGCAGCCGCGCGAGCGAACGCCAGGTGCCGCCGACCGCATAGAAGTTTCGATCCTCACAGGCCTTAAGCACCGACAATCCGCCGAGCGACTTCTTGACGAATTTCTCCGCTTTCTTCAGCGATTTTGCCGAGATGTCGGCGAGCGCAAGGCCACCGAGCGGGCGGGTCAGACCGTGGCGCGCGCGCGTGCCGCGCACATCGACGAGCTCGAGCGAGCCGCCCCCGAGATCGCCGACCACGCCGTCGGCGCGATGCACGCCCGAGATCACGCCGAGTGCGGTGAACTCCGCTTCGCGCGCGCCGGACAGGACCTCGATTTCGGCGCCGATGGTGCGCTCGGCGAGCTTGATGAACGGCGCGCCATTCTTGGCATCGCGGACCGCAGCGGTGGCGATGGCAAAAACTTCCTTCACTTTCATGGTTTCGCATAGAGCGCGAAAGCGCTTGAGCGTGGCGAGCGCGTGCTGAACCGCGTCGGCGGCGAGCAATCGCGTCGACTGCACTTCCCGGCCGAGACCGCACAGGGCTTTTTCGTTGAACAGTTCGGTCGGGCTGCGCGTCAGCCCTTCGTAAACGACAAGCCGCACCGAATTCGAACCGATATCGACGACCGCAATCGGCGGCCCGTGGTCGAGGCGTCCCTGCGCACTTGAACTGGCATCGGAGTTGGCGCGCGGCATGAAATTCAATGAATCGAAGCTATTCGCGGCTGCGCCTCACCCACAGGCGAGGCCCTGTAAACGAATATGTCTGCCTGCCGATCGGCCCGGCGGGTGCAACCTACGCGATTCGCCGAACCTTCACATGCGTTCCGGCCGGTGCCGCAGGCGCGGGATGGAATCCTTCGGCGACTTGCCGCGGCCGGACAGACTCGGATTGGTCATGAAATAAGTCGTGGAATTGAAGCTTTCCTCACCCGGCCCCGGAACGATGCGCGAGGATGCACCGTCGCCCAGCAACTGCCAGCTCTGCTGATTGTCCTTCAGATTCGCGACCATGATCTGGTCGAGCACCTGCTCGTGCACGGTCGGGTTGAGGATCGGACACAGTACTTCGACCCGGCGGTCGAGGTTGCGCGGCATCATGTCGGCAGACGAAATGTAAACCGCGGCTTTCGCGTGCGGCAGCCCGTGTCCGGCGCCAAAGCAGTAAATGCGGCCGTGCTCGAGAAAGCGGCCGATAATGGATTTGACCCGGATATTGTCGGACAGTCCGGGGACACCCGGGCGCAGGCAGCAGATTCCGCGCACCACGAGATCGATCGGTACGCCGGCGCCCGAGGCCTCATAGAGCGCGTCGATAATGTCCGGGTCGACCAGCGAGTTCATCTTCATCCAGATCGCCGCCGGGCGGCCGGCCTTGGCATTCGCGATTTCCTCATCGATGTGCTCGTGGATGCGCTTGCGCAGGGACAATGGCGAGACCGCCATGCGTTCGAGCTCGGCCGGCTCGGCATAGCCCGTGACGAAGTTAAAGACGCGGCCGACGTCGCGGGCGATGATCGGATCGCAGGTAAAGAAAGACAGGTCGGTGTAGATGCGCGCGGTAACGGGGTGATAATTCCCGGTGCCGACATGCACGTAAGAAGCCAGCGAAGCGCCCTCGCGCCGGAGCACGAGCGATAGTTTGGCGTGCGTTTTCAATTCGATGAAGCCGAACACGACCTGCACGCCAGCGCGCTCGAGGTCGCGCGCCCAGCGAATGTTGGCCTCTTCGTCGAAACGCGCTTTCAATTCCACGAGCGCGGTTACCGATTTGCCGGCTTCGGCGGCTTCCGCCAGCGCCTTGATGATCGGCGAATCCGCCGAGGTGCGATAAAGCGTCTGTTTGATGGCGACGACATCGGGGTCGCGCGCCGCCTGCTGCAGGAACTGCACCACCACGTCGAACGATTCGAACGGATGGTGGATGACCATATCTTTCTGCCGGATAGCCGCGAAGCAATCGCCGCCGTGATCGCGGACCCGGCCGGGATAGCGCGGCGCGTACGGCTCAAATTCGAGATCTGGCCGGTTGAGACCGGCGATCTGGCCCATCTCGTTGAGCGCCAGCACGCCGTCGACGCTAAACACGCTGTCGTCGGACACATCGAGCGCGCGCTGCACGAAACGGCGCAATTCAACCGGCATGGTCGCCTCGATGTCGAGCCGGATCACCGACCCGCGACGGCGCCGTTTGAGCGCAGTCTCGAACAGCCGCACCAAATCTTCGGCTTCTTCGAGAATTTCGACTTCGGAGTCGCGGGTGACACGGAACGCGCCGAGGCCTTTTACGGCGTAACCCGGGAACAGCTTGGCGATGAACAGGCTGGTGACGCCCTCGATCGAAATGAGCCGCGCTTCGCCGCCCTCGCCCGCTTCCGGCAGTCGCACAAACCGCTCGATCCGGTTCGGAATGCGAATGAGCGCGTTCATCGCCTTGCCGTCTTTGCCGCGGGCAAGCTGCAGCGCGATGGTAAAGCCGAGATTGGGAATGAACGGGAACGGATGCGCCGGATCGATCGCGAGCGGCGTCAGCAAAGGAAAGACGTGGGCGAGAAAGTAATCTTCGAGCCAGGCTTTCTCAGTGCGCGTCACATCGGGCCCGTCGACCAGCACAATGCCGGCCGCAGCCAGCTCGGCGCGCAACTCGCGCCATTGCGCCTGCTGGTCTTGCACCAGCACCGCGACCGCTTCGGCGATGCGCACGAGCTGCTCGGCGGGAGTAAGCCCTTCCGGACTTTTGGTGCTGATGCCTTCGCGCACCTGCGCGCCGAGGCCGGCTGCGCGCACCATGAAAAATTCATCGAGGTTGTTGGCCGAGATCGCCAGGAATTTGAGCCGCTCGAGCAGTGGGTTCCTGCGGTTCGCCGATTCCTCAAGGACGCGGCGATTGAAAACGAGCCAGGACAACTCGCGGTTGATGAAGCGATCGGGGCTCGCGGCGAGATCAGACGCGGGCTGGCGCGGTTCCCTCTCCTGCGGGCGCGGCATTTCGAGCCGCCGGGCGGCGACCGATTCCCGAGGTGAAACAGCCACTTGACTTGCTTCCGCCATTGCCGATCCGTGTTCGTCTAAAGCTAGATTGGCCACTTTCGTTACAATCCGATGAATGCCGCCAACGAATATAAGGCGGCGCGGCGAGCCGATCCGTCAAGCCCGCGGCGCATTCATCATGTAATCCGCTCGAAATCGCGGCGGCGGCGGCCACATCCTCAACCGCCGTCGCGGAACAGTTCCGCCGCCAAGGCCCGGCTCGGCGGGCGCCCGCGCCGCAGCGCCTCTTCGTCCAGCCTGACGACTGCGGCACGTGCTGCCGCAAACGAGCGCTCGATCCGGCTTGCGAGGTAACTGACGACGCTATCATCCAGGATAAGCTGCCGATCGGCGGCAAGTTTCACCATGACGCCGCGCAGCAGGGCGTCATCGGGCGCGTGCAACAGCGCGGTCGGCATGGCCCGCAGCCGGGAAACCACGTCCGGGGTCGATATTTGCCAAGCCGACGGCGCGATGCGCGCCGTGAAGAGCAGGAAGGCCTGCTCCTCACGCGCGAGGTTCATCAGATGAAACAGCACGCGCTCGTCGGTAGCCGCGCCGGCGTCCTCGATCACGAGCGCGCCGGTCGCCAGCATGCCCGGAACATCAAATGCGCCGATCTTGTTTGCCGAAACGACGCGAGCGCCAGCCGCTGTCGCCCAGATCGTCGCCAAATGCGTCTTGCCCGAGCCCTCCGGTCCAATGAGTGCGATGGCGCGCGATGGCCAATCCGGCCACGAATCGACCAGCGTCAGCGCCGCCGCATTGCCGGGCCCGGACAAAAAGTCTTCGCGTGCGAAGCTTTCCGGATGATCGAGCGCGAGTGCAAGCTGGCGGGGATGAGACACAATCCCGTTCGAAGCCGGTGTTTGCGCAGACATTGCGCTATCGTCCGACGACATTATGGCGGCCGATAGCCGGTATAGAGCGGACTGGCGAAGTAACGCGTTAGCGCGAAGCGAATGAGCACTCCGGAGCCGGCCGCCAAAGGCACCGCCAACAAGAGCCCGACGAAACCGAATAGATAACCGAACGCGAATAGCGCGAATATCAGCCAGACCGGGTGCAATCCGACACTTTCGCCGACCAGCTTCGGCGCCAGTACATTGCCTTCGAGAAACTGGCCGAACAGAACGATGCCGGCGACAATCGCGACGCGGGTCCAGTCCGGAGCAAATTGCGCCAAAGCGACGCCCAACGACAGGACAAGCGCGGTCAGTGAACCAACATAGGGAATGAAACTGATCAGGCCCGATATCACGCCGATCAATAGCCCGAAACTCAAGCCCGCAAAGGTGAGCCCGGTCGCATAATACGAGCCAAGGATCAGGCACAGGCCAGTTTGGCCGCGGACATAGGCGGCGATTGTCGCGTCGATTTCACGACCGAGACGGCGGACGGTTTCTCGCTGCGGCACCGGCACCAACCGATCAACCTCGGCAACCATGCGATCCCAGTCGCAGATCAGGTAAAAAGCGACCACCGGCGTGATGATCAGAAGCGAGAAGATCGAGATCAGCGCCTGGCCCTTGGCCCAAAGCGAGGCAAGCAACCCGGTCAAATATCCGACCGTCTGGTTCATCAGATCGCCGACGGATTTGTCGGCGCCGGTCAGATTGTCGCCGACGATGCGCTTGATCCAGGGATGGCTCGGGTCGCTCACGAAGGCCTGCAGGCGAAGCACGTAAGCCGGCGCGTTATCGAAGAAGGCGGACAGCTGTCTTGCCAAGACCGGCGCGATCAGCAGCACCAACAGCGCGAGCGCCACGACAAAGCCGCCCAGGATGAGAACTGCGGCCAGCAGCCGGCTGACGCCGCGCTTGCTCAATTGATTGACCAGCGGATCGAGCACATAGGCGATTGCCATCCCGAGCACGAACGGCAGCAATATGGGGCTGAGCAGCCAGAGCAGCGCGACAAATACGGCGAGCACCGCCACCCAGAACACGACGTTGCGCTCGAACCTCATGACACCTCAATGCCCCGCGCCGAACGAGTTCATGTGCCGCACCCATTCGGCGAGATAGAAAGCAATCGAAAGCAACGTCAACAGCGCCACAATGGCCATGGTAAGCCGCGATACAAATCCGAAGTCAAAACCGAAGGCCTGTTCGGCCAGGATCAAAACAGCGAGCAGGATCTGGGCCACCGTATTGGCTTTCGACACCAAGAGCGGCCGCACCGGCATTGGCCTGCCGACGAGCCAAGCCAACAAGAAGGCGCTGATGATCATGATGTCGCGCGAGACGACAAGAATGACCAGAAAAATCGGCAGCATGCCGACAATTCCCAGCGATATATAGATGGAAACGATCAGCGCTTTGTCGGCCAGTGGATCGAGATAAGCGCCAAGCTCGCTCTTCATGTGGAAGCGCTTGGCGAGGAAGCCGTCTACGGCATCGCTGATGCCTGCGGCGAGAAACAACGCGAATGCGATGCGCATCTCCCCCAGCGTGATCGCCCAGACCACGATGGGCACCAGCAAAATCCGTCCCAAGGTGATGAGATTTGGGATACTCAAACCGCCCCCAGCCTGCAGTAACGCCGCGCAGCCCCCTTGCCGCGCCGCCCCTTTTTGCGAACCCGCGCCGGCTTAAGCGAATCGGCGATTCCCGGCGCTCGATCCGTGGTCACAATATAACGGCGCCGGCGCTCTTGCACACCCGGCGATTCCGACGTAGGAGGCCCGCGACAGCCTGCAATGCCGAGCCAGGTTCGGTGATCCGCATTGGTGATTTCGTGAAAGACGCTCGCTACGCGGCCGCCGGTGTCGACATTGATGCCGGCAACCGCATGGTGGACTTGATCAAGCCGCTGGTGCGCGCAACCGCGCGTGCCGGCGCCGGAGCTGAAATCGGCGGCTTCGGCGGGTTGTTCGATTTGAAAGCCGCCGGGTTTGTCGATCCGATCCTGGTCGCGGCGACCGACGGCGTCGGCACCAAAGTCAAGATTGCGATCGAGACATCGCGTCACGACACGATCGGTATCGATCTCGTGGCGATGTCGGTCAACGATCTTGTGGTGCAGGGCGCAGAACCATTGTTCTTTCTCGATTATTTCGCGTGCGGAAAACTGGATCCCGCAATCGGCGCGGCGGTGGTCAAGGGCATTGCCGGGGCCTGCCGCGAGGCCGGATGCGCACTGATCGGCGGCGAAACCGCGGAAATGCCTGGAGTCTATCAGGCCGGCGATTACGATCTCGCCGGATTTGCGGTCGGCGCGGTGGGGCGCAATGAAATCTTGCCGCGCACCGACATTTCCGTAGGCGACGTCGTCGTGGGACTGGCGGCGAGCGGGGTGCATTCCAACGGTTTCTCGCTGGTCCGAAAGATCGTGCGCGACGCCGGATCAGGCTGGGATCGTCCTGCCCCGTTCGCGCCGCGCCAAAATCTCGGCGAAGCGCTTTTGACGCCGACGCGGCTTTATGTGCGGTCCTGTCTCGCCGCAATCCGCGACAGCAAAGCGGTGAAAGCGCTCGCGCATATTACCGGCGGCGGCTTCATCGAAAATATCCCGCGTGTACTGCCGCCCGGACTTGAGATTCGCGTGGCGCTCGAGCGCGTGCCGGTTTTGCCGGTGTTTAAATGGCTCGCCGCCACCGGACGGATCGCCGAGCAAGAAATGCTGCGCACCTTTAATTGCGGGATCGGCATGGTGGCTGTACTCGATCGTGGCAGAGCGGATGCCGCTATCGAATCTTTCGCCAAGCACGGCGAGAAAATCGTTCGCCTCGGCGAAGTCGTGGCAGCAGAAGGCGGCAGCGCAATCAGTTTCTCGGGACATCTCGATCTCTCATGGCCGCCACCAAGATCGCCACCATGAGGAAGAAGCGCGTTGCCGTGCTGATCTCCGGGCGCGGCTCGAACATGACCGCGCTGATCGAGGCCGCTAAAGCCAAGGATTATCCGGCGGAAATCGTGCTCGTCGTGTCGAACCTGCCGGACGCCGCCGGGCTTACGCGTGCGCGCGGAGCCGGAATCGCCACGGCGGTGATCGATTACCGGCAGTTCCGCGACGATCGTGAGGCGTTCGAACGCGCGCTTGATGACGAACTTCGCAATTCCCGGATTGATATCGTCTGCCTCGCCGGTTTCATGCGGCTTTTGACGGCCTGGTTCATTGGGCGCTGGAGCGGCCGCATTCTCAACATCCATCCGGCCTTGCTGCCGGAGTTCAAAGGGCTGCACACGCACCGCCGTGCACTAGAAGCGGGCGTGAAACAGCACGGCGCGACGGTTCATTTTGTGGTCGAGGCGACCGACGCCGGTCCCGTCATCAGCCAGCAATCGGTTCCGGTGCTGCAAGGCGATACCGAAGAGACGCTGGCCGCGCGCGTTCTAGAGATCGAGCACCGGATCTATCCGGAAGCCTTGCGTTTGGTCGCCGAAGGCCGGGCGAAGTTTGCAACGCCGCAACCGGAAATAAAAAACCCCCGGGTATGAGACCGGGGGCTACGAGAAGCCGGTCCAGCCGGCCTTGGTTCACGCAACCTTCAGATTTTCCGCCGAGGTTCGGCCGCGGTTCGTAACAAGTTCGTACTCGACCGTTTGGCCCTCGTTGAGCGTGCGCAAGCCAGCGCGTTCGACGGCCGAGATGTGAACGAACACATCTTTATCGCCGCTGGCGGGCTTGATGAACCCGTAGCCCTTGGTCGAATTGAACCACTTGACGGTGCCCTTCTGCATCGTCTGTCTCCTAAGTCATTCCAGATGTCAGCGAAGACACGGACGCAGACGCTGCACATCGCGCGCATTTCTGCAGTACGCGCCACAAGCCAGATTTTGGGGAAAAGTCCGAAGCGGGGAAGTCCAAGGCGATCTTGTCGGCAAGGCAGCACCGGCCGGAAGGCCAAAATCCGATTGCAACGATAGCAAGCAGGAGAAATACGGCGCAAGCATGGCTGCGTTAGAGCATGATCCGGAAAAGCGGGAGCCGGTTTTCCGAAAAGATCATGCTCCACCAAAAAACCGAGCACGATCTGGAAAAGTGGGAAGCGGTTTCCCGAAAAGATCACGCTTCACCCAAAACCTAGAGCGACTCGATTCAATTTTGAAGCAATCACGCACTAAAGCATGATCCCGAAAAGTGGACGCCAGTTTTCGGAAAAGATCACGCTCAAACAAAAAGCTAAAGCGAAATACGAAAATCAACCTAAAATCATTTCGCTTTAGCGCCGGAGTGCCAGATCTGAAAAAATTTTGCGATGAGAACTGTTTTTGGTCCGTCCCGTCTCGGCCGACTGTGAGCATGCGCTTCGCGCAAGCGTTGCCACAATCCGCCTGCCGCAATAGCGAGTGCAGCGCCGGCCGCCGCACCTGCGAACTCGACCGGTCTGAGCGCCGCGTCGCCAAGCGGAGCCAAACGCGAAGCCACCGCCGGATCCGTGGCCATGGTCTCGCCGGCGATCCAGCCGAGCAGCGCCGCGCCGAGCCATACCAGGACCGGGAACCGGTCGAGCAGCGCAGCGATGAGCGCCGCACCGGCGATAAGCAGCGGGATCGAAATGGCGAGCCCGATTGCAAGCAGAAGGTAATCGCCGCGCGCGGCGGCGGCGATCGCCACCACATTATCGAAGCTCATGATGATGTCAGCGACCACCACCACCACGACCGCATGCCATAAATGCGCGACGGCTTCGATATCGTTCCTGTCGGGAGCTTCGGGGACGAGAAGCTTGGCTGAAATGTACAACAGGCCCGCGCCGCCGATCAGCTTGAGATACGGCAGCATCAAAAGCGAGGCGAGGACTACCGTAAAAAGAATACGCAGGAGCGCGGCCAGTCCGGCGCCGATGACCAGGCCCCACCGCCGTTGCGGCTGCGGCAGCCCGCGGCAGGCCATCGCGATCACGATGGCATTATCGCCGGAGAGCAATGCGTTGATGAAGATGATCTGGCCAACGGCGAACCAGAAAGTCGTATAGCCAAGTTGATCGACTCCGGCGCTAAGCCATTCGCGCCACAGCGCCGGATTAAAAAATTCGATGATCGCGGCCACCGTCTTTCAACCTCAGCCGACAATCTCGTTGCCGGCGAAAAACTGCGTAATCTCCTTGACCGCAGTCTCAGGAGCATCGGAGCCGTGAACCGAGTTCTCGCCGATCGATTTGGCGTGCGCCTTGCGAATAGTACCCGGCGCGGCTTTGGCCGGATCGGTCGCACCCATGATGTCGCGGTAGGTGGCGACCGCGCTGTCACCTTCAAGCACCTGCACGACCACCGGGCCCGAGATCATGAACTCGACCAGTTCGCCGAAAAACGGGCGCTCGCGATGAACGGCATAAAAGGTTTCCGCCTGCTCGCGGGTCATCTTGATGCGTTTCTGGGCAACGATGCGCAAACCCGCCTGTTCAATCATCGCGTTGATGGCCCCCGTCAGATTGCGGGCGGTGGCATCGGGCTTAATGATCGAGAAGGTGCGCTCGATCGCCATCAAATCATCCTTTGGGATTGCGAGAGGCCGTGAGACTGCGCGGGCTTATAGACCGGCGCTCGCGCGTGGGGCAAGCGCGCGACGCGGCATGAATGCCGGCTGAACGTCGCCAGGCGCGCCCGTTCAGCTTGTTAAATCGCCGCTTAATTGGACCCTCAGCACCGGTTCAGGCATTCGCGGATAAATTCGGTCACGAAACGGCGGATTTTCAGGTTTCGCCGACATGAGTTGAACAACGCAAATCAGGAGATCGCAAATGCTTCGCAAGACGATTTTTGCCGGAGCCGCCGCGCTGACGCTCGGCGCTGCCGTACTCGCGCCCACCAGCGCGTCAGCGTGGTGGGGCGGACATCCGGGCTGGCATGGATGGCATCATGGCTGGTTCTACCGGCCGGCGGTTCGCGTCTATGCCGGTCCTATTTATGGCGGCTGCTTCGTGCGCCGGGTGGTCTGGACGCCTTATGGCCCGGCGCCACGCTGGATCAATGTCTGCTACTGACGGCGCGGTTGCCGCGTATTCCGGAGCGCCCCGGCCCAAGGCCGGGGCGCTTGCGTTCGCACTTCCGGTCACCTTTTTTATTCGAGCACTTCAACCAGCATGGGTTGCCGCGAGCCGTGGCTGGTTCGCCGTTTCAAGCACACGGGTAATAAGCTGCCCCAGCGCAAAGAAATCCGCTTTGCGCGGCGACGTTCGCCGCCATGCTAAGCCGATCAAGCGTCCTGGTTCGGGCGCGGTAAAGCGCAGCAGCTTCACGCGTTGGTCGCGCACTTCGACATCGACCGCAACTTGCGGCACCAATGTCAAGCCATAGCCGCTCGCAACCATCTGCATGACGGTGGCGAGACTTGTGGCGCCAAGACTCAGCGGCATTTCGTGGCGCGCCGTGGCGCAATAGGCGAGTGCCTGGTCGCGCAGACAATGGCCCTCTTCGAGCAAGATCAGCCGCCGTTGATCGATCTTCCGCGGATTGACGCGGGCTTCGCGTGGCAGCGGATCGCTGGCTGGCACAGCGAGCAGAAACGGATCGTGGAACAACGAGATGCTTTCAGTGTCGCCCTCAGGCAGCGGCAGCGCCAGCATAACCGCGTCGAGATCGCCGCCGGTAAGCTCTTCAAGCAAGACCTTGGTCTGTGTCTCGCGCAATTCGATGATCAGATCCGGATAGTCGGCGTGCAGGTTGGGCAGCACTTTTGGGAGCACGTAGGGCGCAAGTGTCGGAATGATGCCGAGCCGCAACCGGCCTGAGAGCACGCGGCTGCGATGCCGGGCAAAATCCACCAAGTCACGCGCCGCTGCCAGCACTCGCTCACCGCGCCGCGCCACCTCGGCTCCGATGTCAGTCAATGCCGCTTCACCGGACCGACGTTCGATGAGTTCGACCTCGAGCTCCTTTTCGAGCTGCCGAATCTGCATGGACAAAGCCGGCTGGGTGACCGCACAGGCTTCGGCAGCACGGCCGAAATGCCGATACTGCGCGAGCGCGTCGAGATAACGGAGTTGCCGCAAGGTGACCATCTGCCATAAGTATTTCTTATCATAGTCGTCAGTCAATACGACTGGACCTGATGGAGACCTGGGGCCATAGTCCTCGTCCAAACTTCCTGGAAGCCAAATGCCCGATCCTCATCACCGGCTCCGGCATGCGGATGCGAGCCTGCGTATTTCCGCGGGGGCCGTGCTTTTGCACGGCTGAGACAATTGAAAACGGGTCGGCAACATCAGAAATCAAAGAGGACCTTACGGAACGACGAAAATCCAGAGAAACAGTCGGAGAGTAAACATGGACGCAAAAACGGATGACAAGAGCGCGGGCAAGTGCCCGGTGATGCATACGGCCAAGACCAACCGTGACTGGTGGCCGAACCAGCTGGACCTCCAGGTTCTTCATCGCAACTCCACCCTGTCGGATCCGATGGGTGCGGCGTTCGACTATGCCAAGGAGTTCAAGGGCCTCGACCTCAACGCCGTGATCAAGGACCTGCGTGGCTTGATGACGGATTCGCAGGAGTGGTGGCCGGCCGACTTTGGCCACTACGGCGGGCTGATGATCCGCCTGGCGTGGCACGCTGCCGGAACCTATCGAATCGCCGACGGCCGCGGCGGCGCCGGTGCCGGCCAGCAGCGCTTCGCGCCGCTGAACAGCTGGCCGGACAACGCAAACCTCGACAAAGCGCGCCGGCTGCTGTGGCCGATCAAACAGAAGTATGGGCGGAAACTCTCCTGGGCCGACCTGATGGTTCTCGCCGGCAATGTCGCGCTGGAGTCGATGGGCTTCAAGACATTTGGTTTCGGCGGCGGCCGCGCCGATGTCTGGGAGCCCGAAGAGCTCTACTGGGGTCCCGAGGGCACGTGGCTCGGCGACGAACGCTACAGCGGCGAACGCGATCTCCAGAATCCGCTCGGCGCGGTGCAGATGGGCCTGATCTACGTGAATCCGGCAGGGCCGAACGGCAAACCGGATCCGGTCGCGGCGGCAAAGGACATCCGCGAAACGTTCTTCCGCATGGCGATGAACGACGAGGAGACCGTCGCGCTGATTGCCGGCGGCCACAGCTTCGGGAAGACCCACGGCGCCGGCGATCCGTCACTGATCGGTCCGGAACCGGAAGGGGCCGCGCTCGAGGATCAAGGCCTCGGCTGGAAAAGCAAGCATGGCACGGGCATCGGCGCCGACGCCATCACTGGCGGCCCGGAAGTCACCTGGTCGCAGACGCCGACCAAGTGGAGTAACCACTTCTTCGAAAACCTGTTCGAAAACGAATGGGAGCTGACCAAGAGCCCGGCCGATGTGCCGCAGTGGAAGGCAAAAGGCGCGGCGGCCACGATTCCCGACGCCTTCGACAGGTCCAAGAAGCATGTACCGACCATGTTGACCACGGACTTGTCGCTGCGGATGGACCCGGCCTACGAGAAGATCTCGCGACGTTTCTACGAGCATCCCGACCAGTTCGCGGACGCCTTTGCCCGCGCGTGGTTCAAGCTGACGCATCGCGACATGGGACCGATCCATCGCTATTTGGGCCCGCTTGTCCCGAAGGAGATTTTGATCTGGCAGGACCCGATCCCCGCGGTCAATCATCCGCTCATTGGCGAGCAGGACATTGCGGCCCTGAAAGGGAAGATCCTCGCCTCAGGGCTATCTGTGTCGCAGCTGGTCTCGACCGCTTGGGCGTCGGCCTCGACGTTCCGCGGCTCCGACAAGCGCGGCGGAGCGAACGGCGCGCGCATTCGCCTCGCGCCGCAGAAGGACTGGGACGTCAATCAGCCGAAGCAGCTTGCGACTGTGCTGCAGAAGCTCGAAGCGATTGCGAAGGAGTTCAACGCCTCGGCCGCCGGCGGCAAGAAGATCTCGCTCGCCGACCTGATCGTCCTCGGTGGCTGCGCAGCGGTCGAAAAGGCCGCCAAGGCGGCCGGTCACGACGTGAAGGTGCCCTTCACACCGGGACGCATGGACGCGTCGCAGGAGCAGACCGATGTCGAATCCTTCGCGCCACTCGAACCGCGGGCCGATGGCTTCCGCAATTATCTTAGCGGCAAGCGCCAGTTCATGTTGCCTGAGGAGGCATTGGTGGATCGGGCACAATTGCTCAGACTGACCGCGCCCGAGATGACGGTTCTCGTCGGCGGCCTGCGCGTTCTCGGCGCGAACGCCGGACTGTCCAAGCACGGCGCCTTCACCAAACGGCCCGAGACGTTGACGAACGATTTCTTCGTCAACCTCCTCGACATGCGTACGCAATGGCAGCCCGCTGGCTCGGACGGCGTCTACGAAGGGCGCGACCGCAAGACGAAGGAGATCAAATGGACCGGCACCGGTGTCGATCTGATCTTCGGTTCGCATTCGCAGCTGCGGGCGCTGGCGGAAGTCTATGCCTGCGCGGACTCGAAGGAGAAGTTCGTGAAGGACTTCGTGGCGGCGTGGGCCAAGGTGATGAACCTCGACCGCTTCGACCTCGCCTGACCTCTGCGGAAAGTTTTGCGATGATGCGTCATTGCGAGCGGAGCGAAGCAATCCAGGTCTAAGGTTCCATGCTGGATTGCTTCGTCGCTTGCGCTCCTCGCAATGACGAAGTTTATTTGGTTCTCTACTCTTTGGTGGCTTGCTTGCTGCTCGCCTTGGAGGGGGAAGCCGGCTTCTTTTTTGCGGTCTGGGCCGGCGCTGGCGCCGTCGCCGTCTGCGCCCGCTCCACCTCCGTGAGCGCGCCGGCTTCGAAATGATAAATGCCGGAGCGCGGACCGCTGTTAAATGTGAGGACCGCGGTACGATCGCCGTTTGGATTTTTGCCGATCTGGACCGCGTTCGGCGCGCCGGCGCGAAACACTACGTCGCACTCGCTCATGCCGAGCGAAATGCCGGCGCCCAACAAGGCACTGGTATCGGTCGCGGCCGGCGCGCTGCCGGGCTGGTTAGCCGCGGCGCCTGCGGGCGCTGGCTGCACCGCCGGCGGCGGGCATGAGCCGTTCGCCGCGACGAGATCATTGGCAGTAATCGGCCGGCTGCGATCCTTGCTTTCTTGAAGTTCGGAGAAAGTATAGCCGCCCTTGCGGCTGACGAATTCGAACGGCTTGGCAAACCAGGCGTCCTTGTTCTCGTAATCGACATTGGCGCAACCGCCGAGCGCAATGGCGACGGCCAGCGCTCCGACAACGCCAATCTCGTTAGCCCGAAACTGCACCACGGTCCCCTCGCAGCCCCAATGGCGAGCAGAATGCGCCGGTTTGTGTTGCCAGCATGGCAACGCGGCTATTTTAGCGAGACATCGCGATTTCGGCGATAGCTATCGCAAATCGGCCGGCGGAGAGCAAAAACGCCCCAGAAAACAACATTTTATGATGAAGGTCATAAAGTGGGCCGGGCAGCCCATTAGTGACGCCGGTCACAGACTTGATCGGCCATCGACGCAAAACTTCCAATGGGAATTCGCGTTCATCTCCGGCGATCAATCGTTTTGTGCGGTTTGCATTCGCCGGCAATGGCACGCCTCCGCCACAAGCGTTGAGGGGTTTTCATGCAACTGCAATTCGTCGGATGCGGCGACGCGTTCGGCTCGGGCGGACGGTACAATACCTGCTTTCATCTCGTCGGGCGGAGCGTCAATGCGCTGATCGATTGCGGAGCCAGTTCGCTCGTTTCCATGAACAAGCTCGCGATCAACCGCAATGACATCGATACGATCCTGATCACGCATTTTCACGCCGATCACATCGGCGGTTTGCCGTTCTTCATCCTCGAAGCCAATTACGTACTCAAGCGCCGGCACGGCCTGACAATCGTCGGCCCGCCGGGACTCAAAACGCGCTACGGTGCGTTCATGGAAAATGCCTTCCCCGGCGCGCAGGCGACGGAGTGGTCGTTTCCCGTCACGCTTCGTGAATTCGAGATCGGCAAGCGCAATGAAGTCGGCGACATGCGCGTCACCCCGTTTCGGGTGTTGCACGACGAACGCGCCGGACCCTGCCTCGGTTTGCGGATTGAAGCCGAAGCCAAGGTCGTCGCCTATTCCGGCGACTCGCAGTGGACCGATTCGCTGATCGACGTCGGACGCAACGCCGATCTTTTTATCTGCGAGGCCTATACGCGCGACAAGCCGATCGCCACGCACATGGCGCTGAGCTTATTGGAACGTCACTTGGACCAGATTCGGCCGAAACGGCTCATCCTCACCCATATGAGTAATGACATGCTCGCGCGCCGCGGCGAGCTGCGCTACGAGACCGCCGAAGACGGCATGGTGGTTGAAATCTAAACGTTTTGTTCGCGATCATAATCGTGTTGATCTGTCCGCGGTCATATTGCAACAAACCGCGGATCGGGGCGGGAGTCCCAGCACCGGAGCTTCCGTCTTGGTTATTCTGGACTCCCAACATCGTTTGCTTGGACAACGGGGCCAACGGCGGGGTTATCTGGACCCAGCCGGGCTAAGACTTTTCGTCTCATTGTTGCTTGCTCTTTGTCTCTCGCTGGGACCGCCGCGAGAGGAGAGTGGGCGCCGTTAGACAAAGCGCAGGGCGTAGATCGGCGGCAGGTGCGCGTTGACGAGCTGCCAGCTGCGCCCGCCGTCGTCGCTGGTCCATAGCGCGCCGGTGGTCGAACCCATCGCCAGCCGTTCGCCGCTGTCATCCACTTCGAGGCCGTGGCGATAGATGAGGTCATAAGTGTCGCGCTGCGGCAGGCCGTGGCGCATGATCTCCCAGCTTTGACCGCCGTCGTCGGTTCGCGTCACGCACAGCGCGCCCTCGCGCGGCATGCGAATCTCGTCTTTGATCGCCGGGACGAACCAGGCGGTTTGGGCGGCCCGCGGATGCGCTGCCACCGCGAAACCGAAATCGTCGGTGGGCGGCGACAGCCGCGTCCAATGTGCGCCGGCGTCGGCCGAGCGATAAATGCCGGCATGGTGCTGCATCCACATCACGTCCGGAGCGGACGCGCAGCGCACGACCCGATGCGGATCCTGGATCGCGCTGTCTTCGGCTTGCTCCGGCGGCACATAGGGTGCGAACAGGCCTTTGCCGAGCACCGACCAATTCTTGCCGCTGTCGGTGGTCTCCCACACGCCACCACAGGAAATCGCAAGGAATACGCGATCGTCATCGCGCGGATCGGGCGAAATGCTGTGAATGCCGGCAGCGTCATAGCCGCCACCGAACCAGCGCTTGCGCTCCGGCACGTTCCACAGCGATGGAACGAACTGCCAGCTTTCGCCGCGGTCATCCGAGCGAAACAATCCGGCCGGAATGGCGCCAATCCACAACCGGTCCGGATGCGTCCGCCCGCCGGTTTCCATGGTCCAGATTTGAAACAAAGATGGAGCATCGGCGGCATCGGCGGGAAATGCCGGCACAGCGAGCTCGCGCCAAGTCGCGCCCTCGTCGTCGGAGCGATGCAGCTTGGCGCCGAAATGACCGTGCTTGAGCGCGGCATAGATCACGCCGTCGGCCGACAACACATTGCTCACGGCGATGCCCTCGAACCCAATGAGTGTCGAGGCCCAACCCGAATTCTTACGCTCCAGCGCAAACAACCCTTTGCGCGTCGCTATCAGCAAATGATCGCTCATGATTCCCCGCTAGGCTTTGGGATTTAGCCGCCCGAAAGCGCCTGCATGACGTAAAGCTTGCTGTCGGGACCGATGCGTCGTGCGAGCGCACCCTCATGCGCCAAGCGCTCGCCGTCGGCGAATATGCAGACATGTTTGCGTAAAGCCCCGCGGTCGTCGAGCACATAGCTGCGGACATGTGGCTGCGCGGCGAGAACGTTCGTCAGAGCTTCGCCGACCGTCGCGCCGGCGGCCAACAGCGGTCCGTCCGGAACGAGGTTGCGCAAATGACTGGTGAAATGGATCTCGGCCATGACGTACTCAATCGTCACCCCGCATCCGGGAAGAATTGCGGCGTTCAGCCGGCCAAAGCTGCCTCGATTGCCGCGATTGCAGCCTGCGCTTTCGAGCCGTCCGGGCCGCCGGCCTGCGCCATGTCGGGCCGGCCGCCGCCGCCCTTGCCGCCGAGTGCCTCGGCGCCTTTGCGGGCGAGATCGATGGCGTTGAACCGTGTTACGAGATCATTGGTGACGCCGACCACGATTCCGGCTTTGCCGTCGGCGCTGACGCCGACGATTGCGACCACGCCTGAGCCAAGCTTTTTCTTGCCGTCATCGGCGAGGCTGCGCAGATCCTTCAGTTCGATTCCCTCAACCGCGCGCGCCATCAATTTGACGTCGCCGACCTTGCGCACGCCGTCTGGGCCGTCGCCGGCCTCGCTGCTGCCGCCGCCGCCCATTGCAAGCTTCTTCTTCGCCTCCGAGAGGTCACGCTCGATCCGCTTGCGTTCGTCGATCAGTGCGCCGAGGCGCGCCGGCAGTTCGTCGATCGGCGCGCGCAATTCGGCTGCGGCAGCCTTGGCAATTCGCACCAGATTGTTGGCATTGTGGCGCGCCGCCGTCGCGGTGAGCGCCTCGATCCGGCGCACGCCAGCCGAAACCCCGCTCTCGGCAACGACTGAGACAATGCCGATGTCGCCGGTGCGGTTGACATGGGTGCCGCCGCACAATTCGACCGACCAGCCCAAGGTGTTGCCGCCCCCCGATGTTGAAGGATCCTGGCCCATCGCGACCACGCGCACTTCGTCGCCGTATTTTTCGCCGAACAAAGCGCGCGCGCCGGAGGCGATGGCGTCGTCCCGGCTCATTAGCCGCGTAATCACCGGCGCGTTTTGCAGCACCATGTCATTGGCGATGTCCTCGACGCGCTCGATCTCCTCGCCGCTCATCGCCTTCGGATGCGAGAAATCGAAGCGCAGCCGGTCCGGCGCGACCAGCGAGCCTTTCTGCGCGACGTGATCGCCGAGCACCTGCCGCAAGGCCTCGTGCAACAAATGTGTCGCCGAATGGTTTCGACGAATATTGGAACGCCGATCATGATCGACCTCAAGCGCCAGCGCGGCGCCCGGTTTCACCGTGCCTTCCTCGACGCTGCCGATATGCGCGTAGAGGTCGCCGGCATATTTTTGCGTGTCCGCGACTTTGAAACGAATACCGTCAGCCGTCATGACGCCGGTGTCGCCGACTTGACCGCCCGATTCGCCATAGAACGGCGTCTGATTAAGGATGACGACGCCGCTTTCGCCTTTCTTCAGCGCACCGACTTCCTTGCCGTCGCGCAGGACGGCCGAGACCACGCCCTCGGCGCCCTCGGTCTCGTAGCCGAGAAACTCGGTAGCGCCGAACTTCTCCCGCAAGGCGAACCAGACCGCTCCCGCCGCGGCCTCGCCTGAGCCGGCCCATGACGCACGCGCTTTGGCGCGCTGACGTTCCATCGCGTCGGTGAACGAGGCGATATCGACGCTAATGTCGCGCGGCCGCAGCGCGTCCTGGGTGAGATCGAGCGGGAAACCATAAGTGTCGTAGAGCGTGAACGCGGTCTCGCCGTCGAACATGTCGCCCTTCTTGAGCGATTTGCTCGCCTCCTCGAGCAAAGCGAGGCCGCGCTCCAGCGTGCGGCGGAAGCGAACCTCTTCGAGCTTCAATGTCTCGGTGACGAGCGGCTGGGCGCGAATGAGCTCGGGATAGGCCTGCCCCATCTCGCGCACGAGGACCGGCATCAGTTGCCACATCAGCGGCTCTTTCACACCCAGAAGTTCAGCGTGCCGCATGGCGCGGCGCATGATGCGGCGAAGCACGTAGCCGCGGCCCTCGTTGGACGGCAGCACGCCATCGGCGATCAGGAACGCGCTGGCGCGTAGATGATCGGCGATGACACGGTGCGACGCCTTGCGCTCGCCTTCCGAATCGACGCCGGTGAGTTCGGCGACCGCCTCGATCAATGCGCCGAACAGATCGATCTTGTAATCGTCGTGCGTGCCTTGCAGCACGGCGGCCATGCGCTCGATACCCAATCCGGTATCGATCGACGGCCGCGGCAGGTCGATGCGCTTGCCGTCGGCAAGCTGCTCGTACTGCATGAATACGAGATTCCAGATTTCGACGAAGCGATCGCCCTCGGCTTCCGGAGTCCCCGGCGGTCCGCCCCAGATATGCTCGCCGTGATCGTAGAAAATTTCCGAACACGGACCGCATGGCCCGGTGTCGCCCATCGCCCAGAAATTGTCGCTGCCGGCAATGCGCAGGATCTTTTTCTCCGGCAGGCCCGAGATCTTCCGCCACAGCGCGAACGCGTCATCGTCGTCGATATAGACGGTGACCAGGAGGCGATCGGCCGGAACCGCGAACTCCTTGGTCACCAGCCGCCAGGCCAACTCGATCGCGCGCTCCTTGAAGTAATCGCCGAACGAGAAATTGCCGAGCATCTCGAAAAAGGTGTGATGGCGAGCGGTGTAGCCGACATTATCGAGATCATTGTGCTTGCCGCCGGCGCGGACACACTTTTGCGCGGTGACCGCGCGCGAATAGGGCCGTTTTTCGAGGCTGGTGAAGACGTTTTTGAACTGCACCATCCCGGCGTTGGTGAACATCAGGGTCGGGTCATTGCGTGGAACGAGCGGCGAGGAAGGCACGACTTCGTGCCCCTCGCGCGCAAAATAGCCGAGGAAAGCCGCTCTGATGTCGTTGACGCCGGTCATTTCGGGGCAACTGTCTAACGAGACACCGCTTTTCTGTCCAGGAAAGCAGGGGCTCACGGGTAAATTTGATATGGGCCGGTAAAGCATATAAGCGCTCTGGCGGCGGCGAACATATGAACGAACGTACCGGCAAATCCCCCCTCTCCGGCACGCTGCAAGAACGGCTGCGGCAAGGGCACTTCGTCATGACCGCGGAGCTGGTGCCGCCGCTGTCCTGTGATGCGGAGGCACTCTTAGACAAGGCGATCGCGCTTAAGGGCCTCGCCGACGCCGTCAATGTCACCGATGGCGCCGGCGCCCGCGCCCATATGAGCGCGCTCGCGGGCGCGAGCCTGCTTTTGCAGGCCGGCGTCGAACCCATCCTGCAGATGACCTGCCGCGATATGAACCGTCTCGCCTTGCAGAGCGAGATGATGGGCGCGGCCGCGCTCGGCATCCGCAATCTCCTGCTCCTTTCGGGCGACGATCCCAAATCCGGCGATCAGCCGGACACCAAGCCGGTGTTCGACATCGATTCAAGAACGCTGATCGCCACCGCGCGCCGGCTGCGCGACGACGGGACGCTGCCGACCGGCCGCAAGGTCGAAGGCAAGGCCGATTTCTTTGTTGGCGCCGCCGACATGCCGGTCGATCCGCCGGAGGGCTGGCAGCCCAATGCGCTTGCCGCCAAGATCGATGCCGGCGCGCAATTCGCGCAGACGCAATTCTGCATGGATGCATCGATCGTGCGCCGCTACGTCGCCGCCCTGGAAAGGGCCGGCATCACCAGCAAGATTGCGCTTCTGATCGGTGTCAATCCGCTGCGCTCGGCCAAATCGGCGCGCTGGATGAAACATCACCTCTACGGAACGATCGTCCCCGACGCCTTCATCGCGCGGCTCGAGCAAGCGGCCGATCCGGCGCAAGAGGGTTTGCGCATCTGCGTCGAATTGATCCAGGAGCTTTCCACCATTCGCGGCGTCGCCGGCGTCCATATCATGGCGCCGGGCAACGATGTGGCGATCCCGGAGGCGATCAAGGCGGCGCGGGCCCGCGTTCAGCGCGCCAGAGGCTGACTCGATTCCTCGCTCGTGCGAATATCGATTTCCGACGTCAGCGTGCGATGCACTGGACACTTGTCGGCGATTTCCAGGAGCCGCTTGCGCTGCTCGGCATCAAGCTCACCTTCGAGGTTGATGATGCGATCAATCCTGTCGAGCATCCCTTCTTTGGTTTCGCATGCGGCGCAGTCGGCAGCGTAGATCCGGCTGTGGCGGAGCCGCACCCGCGTGCGTGTGAGCGGCAGCTGCTTGCGGTCGGCGTAAAGGCGTAGCGTCATCGACGTGCAGGCGCCAAGCGCCGCCAGTAGCAAATCGTACGGTCCGGGGCCGCTGTCGAGCCCGCCGGCTGCGACCGGCTCGTCGGCCAGGAAGCGATGCGCGCCGGCGACGATTTCCTGCTGAAAAGTGCCCTGCCGCGTTTCGCGCACAAAGACCTCGCCGGACTCGGCCTCGGCGGTGGCGCGCATTGGCGCTGCCATTTCAAGATAACGTTCGGCCCAGGCGGCGATCACGTGCGCGACATAGGCGGCGTCGCTTGGCCGCCGCAGCAGATGATCGGCGCCGGCGAGCGAGATGAAGCTTTTTGGGTGCTTGGCTGCCGTGAAGATGTGGCTGGCGTTGTCGATACCGACGGTCTCATCGGTCGGGGAATGGAAAACCAACAGCGCCTTGCGCAGCTCCGCAATGCGCGGGGCGAGATTGTGCTCGCCAATATCGTCAAGCAAGCCGCGCCGGACCCGGAAGGAGCGGCCGGCAAGTGTCACCTCGACTTCGCCTTTGCTTCTTATTTCTTCGACGCGCTCGCCGAACAGGCGGGCGACGTGTGCCGGATCGAACGGCGCGGCGATCGTCACCACTGCGCGCGCCTCGGCGATGCGGTGCGCCGCGGCGAGCACCGCCGCACCGCCGAGGCTATGGCCGATGAGAATCGCGGGTGCGGCAATCTGCGTCCGTAAATGATCGGCGGCAGCGACGAGATCGTCCACATTCGACGAAAAAGTTGTGTTGGCGAACTCGCCCTCGCTGCTACCGAGTCCGGTGAAATCGAAACGCAGCACCGCAATGCCCTGTGAGGTAAGGCCGTGCGCGATCAGCCGCGCCGCCTTGTTGTCTTTGCCGCAGGTAAAGCAATGCGCGAACAGGGCCACGGCGCGGACCGGCCCGTCCGGCCGATCAAGCAATGCGGCTAATTTTTCACCCAGAGCATTGGCGAAATCGAAGCGCTCGGCCGGCATGATGAATAGCTCCTGTTGTTTATGGAGGCCGGCGCGTCGCGAGATGGCGCGAGACTCACCTTCCCAATTCGCGCATTGCGGCGTCCAGACCTTCGATCGTCAGCGGATACATGCGCCCGGCGAGAAGCTGGCGCATCAGCCGGATCGAGGCCGTGCTTTCCCATTCGGCTTGCGGTACCGGATTGAGCCATATGCAGGCCGGATAAGTGGTGACGATGCGCTCCATCCAGAGGCGCCCGGGCTCTTCGTTGAAGTGCTCGACCGAGCCGCCCGGCGCAACGATCTCATAGGGCGACATCGTGGCGTCGCCGACAAAGATCACCTTATAGTCGTGCGGATAGGTGTGCAGCACGTCCCAGGTCGGCGTCGTCTCGGTCCAGCGTCGGGCATTCTGCTTCCAAACTTTTTCGTACAAGCAATTGTGGAAATACAGATGCACGAGATGCTTGAATTCGCTCTTGGCTGCCGAAAACAACTCCTCCGTGGCCTTGACGTGCCAATCCATCGAGCCGCCGACGTCGAGAAATAACACCACCTTGACGGTGTTGTGACGCTCCGGCCGCATCAGAATGTCGAGATAGCCCTTGTGCGCGGTGCCTTTGATCGTGCCGTCGAGATCGAGTTCTTCCGGCGCGCCAGTGCGCGCGAATTTGCGCAAGCGGCGCAGCGCGATCTTGATGTTGCGCGTGCCAAGCTCGACATCGTCGGCGAGATCCTTGAACTCGCGCCGGTCCCACACCTTAACCGCGCGAAAATTGCGATTCTTATCCTGCCCGATGCGGATGCCTTCAGGATTGTAGCCGTAAGCCCCGAATGGCGAAGTGCCGCCCGTCCCGATCCATTTCTTGCCGCCTTGATGGCGGCCGCGCTGTTCCGCGAGCCGCTGGCGCAACGTTTCCAAAAGTTTGTCGAGGCCGCCCAGCGCCTCGATCAGCTTTTTCTCTTCTTCGGTGAGGTATTTTTCGGTGAGCTTTCTCAGCCACTCGGCGGGTATTTCCGCATTCAGCGCCTGTTCGATCAGATCGAGACCCTTAAAGACGTGGCCGAACACGCGATCGAATTTGTCGAGATTGCGCTCGTCCTTCACCAGCGCGGCGCGCGACAGATAGTAGAAATCTTCTACCCGGCGCCCGGCCAGATCCCGCTCCATGGCCTCCATGAGCGTCAGATACTCACGCAGCGTCACCGGCAAGCCGGCGTGCTTCAATTCATGGAAGAAAGTCGCAAACATCGCCGCATTGTAGGGTCAAAACTCATTATTTGCGCGGCCGCGACGCTGGGCATTTCGGTCGCGGAAATTATGAGTTTTGACCCTAGTCGTTGCGTGCCGCGGGCGGCTATTGGGGAGACATCCCATCGGCCAAAAGATATATCTTGCGTTATGACGAAATTTGAGATATCTAAAGATATATCTCAAACTAGGAGAGTCTTGAAATGCATGGACATTGTGGATCGAATCTATGGGCTGCGGGACGCCACCGCCGCGGCCGTTTTGGCGGATTTGGCTTCGGGGGCCGGCATGGCGGCGGCTTTGGCGGCGGGATGAACCCGGACGACATGCGCGCCGGGCGCATGCTGGCGCAAGGCGACCTGCGGCTGGTCGCGCTGGCGCTGATCGCGCAAGCGCCGCGCCATGGCTACGAAATCATCAAGCTCGTCGAAGAGAAGACCGCCGACTGGTACAGCCCAAGTCCGGGTATCGTCTATCCGACGCTGACCTTTCTGGAAGAAGCGGGTTATGTAACCGTCTCCGCGGAAGGCGCCAAGAAGCTCTACACCATTACCGACGAGGGCCGTGCCTATCTCGACACCAATCGGGACCTCGCCGACGTGGTGCTCGACCGGCTAAACGCAATCAGTGAGCGCGTGAATCGCTGGCGGCGCGCGGCGCGCGGCGAACGTGAGCAGCGCCGGAGCTTGCCGCCGCTTCTCGAAGCCGCGTTCGATCATATGCGCGAGACCGTGGGCAAGCGGCTGGAAGGCGACGCCGAGGCCGAAGCGCATCTTGCCGAAATCCTTGCTCGCACTGCCGGCGAAATGCAGCGGCGCAATTGATCTTTAGCCGGCTGCGCCAACATCGGGCGTTTGCACGTGCTCGGGCCGGATTCCCAGCGCCAACAGGCGAGCGGGAAGGCGCCGCAGAAGCGGAAACGTATCGAACAGCTTGAACAGCAAGGGCGGCTTCGGCTCGCGCGTGCTTTGCAAAGCCGGCCCGATGATCCGGTTCTGCATGGTGAGTTGAATTTTCTGTGTCATGCGCGCCGGGAAATCGCGCCGCGCTTGTACCGCCTGAAGATGGCCACTGCTCATCGTGCCGGCTTGCAAAGGCGGGGCCAAGCGGTTGGCGGCGGCAACCGCATCCTGCACCGCGATATTGATGCCAACCCCGCCGATCGGCGACATCGCGTGCGCCGCATCGCCAATACAGATGAGCCCCGGTCGCCACCATTGCCGCAATCGATTGACCATGACGCTTAAGAGCTTGACGTCGTCGAAGCTTCTCAGTTCGCCGATGCGATCGGCCAGGAACGGTGACAGCGCGACCACACGGTTGCGGAACGCCTCGATGCCGTTCGCCGTTACGCGATCGATGCCGCCCTTCGGTATGACGTAAGCGCACTGCCAATAGTCGCCGCGATCGAGCATGACGAGCAGAGCACCGGCCGCGATATGCCCGAACACGTCGGCGCCATCGGTGTCGCGGCGCGTGACGCGAAACCACAGCACGTCCATCGGCGCGCCATAGTCGTCGGTCTGCAAACCCGCCTTCTCGCGTATCGTTGAATGACGTCCGTCACAGCCGACCACGAGATCCGCATGGACAGTCAATTCCCCATCCGGCGTCTTGACGCGCACGCCGACGATGCGATCGCCTGATTCGATCAGATCCGTCGCTTCCGCCCGCATGCGCAGATCGAATTGGCTGCAGCGGCGGCCGTGCTCGGCGAGGAAATTGAGAAAATCCCATTGCGGCATCAGCGCGATATATTTGCATTGTGTCGGCAGATGAGTGAGATCGATCAGCCGGATGCGCCGGTTTCCGACCTGCAGCGATAGCCGGTCGACGGAGCGGTGTGGCAGCTTGAGGAACTCATCAAGCAGGCCGAGCTCGTGAATGAGCTCGAGGGTCGATGGATGCACGGTATCGCCGCGAAAGTCGCGGAGAAAATCCGCATGCTTTTCCAGGACGACAACGCGTACCCCGGCGCGCGCGAGGAGAAAGCCGAGCATCATTCCGGCTGGTCCGCCGCCAACGATGCAACATTGCGTGGTCAGCGACCCGTTGGTCACGACTTAATTTCACCTTTCAGGCGCGCGATTGAGCTTGCGGCAAGCCGTCTAGGCATTCAATCCGCCGGGGTCGCCTTTCGCGCATAAAAATTGGGCATGTGAACGCCGGCGTGAGAGCTCGTTCAGGACCACCGATCGCAGGGAACCCTCACATTTCCGCCGCAACCGACGTGCTAAGAAGAACCACCGTTCGCCTGCCACCCAGCATCATGCGCCTTTTAAGAATCTCCGCTTTTTGCCTCGCTGTTTTGTTTGCCCTAGCTCCGCTCGATGCCGCTTTTGCCCAGCTTGCGGGGACCGGCGACTTTCGCATCGCCTGGGAAGTAAAGAGCCGGTTCCGTCTCTTCCGCCACGAAGCCGATTTTCTGCGCATGGCCGCGGCAAGCCGCGGCGACGGCGTGCTGGCGGCGGAACGCCGGCTTGCGCATGATACCGACGGGCTCGGCTGGGCGAAGGACGTCGTCGCCGAGCTTTGTCTCGACAGTTCGGGCAACTTGCTGGAGACGTGCGACCGTGACGGCGAGCGCGAAAGCTATCTCTCGCCGCGCGATTATCCTGTCGGCGTGACAATTTCCGGGGCGGTGCCCGAAGGCCTCGATTGTTTGTGGACGTTCAACGATGGCGAAACTTCGCCGCGGCAGAGCACCGCCCCCTGCGATCGCGAAGTCAAACTGCGCGTGCGCGCCGGCCGGTCCACCGTCGCGACCGTGGACATTCCGCTCGGCGACGGCACCGCACAGCGCGTGACGGCCGACATCGCCGTGCGTGATGTCCTCATTGCCGGACTTGGCGATTCCATAGCCGCCGGCGAAGGCGATCCGGACCGGGCGGCGAAGCTCGAGGGGGGCTTCTGCTTCAGACGTTTCTTAGGCGGCGGCGGCAGCCAGTACTACCGGCCGAGCCGCGCTGGCTATAGCGACGACCGGTCTTGCGAAAACGGGCCGTCCAGTCCGGCCGCTGGAATAAATTGGGCGAAGCAGGGTGCCCGCTGGATGAATCCGGCATGTCACCGCTCGCTGTACAGTTATCAGGTGCGCACCGCATTGGCGCTCGCGGTCGAGCAACCGCACCTTGCCGTCACGCTCCTGCCGCTCGCCTGTACCGGAGCAACGATCGGCGCCGGGCTATTTGCCGGGCAGCGCGCCGACGACTGTCCCTGGGTCGTGGGCGTCGAGAGTTGCTCGGGAACGGCGCCGGCCCAGTTCAGCGAGCTGCGGAATCTCATCACCGCCCTGCACCGGCAGCAGCCGAACCGCGGCCTCGATCTCGTATTGCTGACCGTCGGAGCCAATGACGTCAACTTTGCCGGGCTGGTGGCAAACGTGATCGTCGACGCCGCCACTGAGCGGCTGCTGCTGCGCCAAGGCGGCGCCATCTCCGGCGTGGCGGATTCGCAAAAGGCGCTCGATCAGGATTTGCCCGATGAATTCGCGCAATTGCGGACTGCGCTCAAACCGTTTGTCGGCGGCAATCTCAATCGCGTCGTCTTCGTGTCTTACGGCAATCCGGCCATGCAAGGGGAAAACAAGCCCTGCTCGGGCGGACGCGACGGCTTGGATGTGCATCCGGCATTCGGCGCCGACAGCGAGCGGCTGCGCGCCGCCGCGGAATTTGTCGATGCGAAATTCCTGCCGAAATTAAAATCGCTGGCCGCCTGCGAAGGCAAGTTCTGTCGCGATCCACTTACCGAGCGGATGATTTTCGTTGACGGTCATCAGGCGGACTTTTCCAGGCACGGCATGTGCGTGCGGGCAGCCACCGATCCGGAATTCGATCGCAACTGTTTTGCCGTCAACGGCGAGAGTTTCCAATCGGATCCGACCGCCGCCGCGGACGATCCCATGGCTTGCAGCGAGCCGGCGGGAAACTACCGACCTTATGCTTCGCGCGGGCGCTGGATCAGAACGGCGAACGACAGTTACTTCACGGCCATGACTTATCCCGAGGGCATGCCGGCAATTCTCAAGCCGAGCGACATTCACGACGCGCTATGGGGAGTTTTGAGCGCGGTGTATGGCGGGGCAGTGCACCCCACCGCCGAAGGCTACGCGGCCATGGCCGACGCGGCGCTGCCGGCAGCTCGCGCAGTGCTCGGTCTAACCCCGCCACCGGCCATCCAGGCTGAGCCGCTGCCGCCGCCGGGCGCATCTGCGCCCGCACCGGCAGCCGCGCCGGCCGCTTCGGCCGTGCCGCCGAAAACGCCTTAATCAGGAGGCCACACGCTCCGGGGCGGCAGCGCGTTCGGCGGCCGCCGGGCGCTCCGGCGCCACGCCAAGCTTCTTCTGCAGGCTTGTTGAGGACGTTGTGTACTGAAACACCAGTCGCTTATCCGGGTAGATGTAACGATGCGCCTTCTGCGCCATCAGCGCCGCCTCGTGGAAGCCCGAAAGAATGAGCTTGAGCTTGCCGGGATACCAATTGATGTCGCCGATCGCGAAAATGCCGGGGACACTGGTTTCGAAGCTTGCCGTTTCGACCGGGATCAGCTCGTTGTTGTGCAACTGAAAGCCCCAATTCGCCACCGGCCCGAGCTTCATCGTCAGCCCGAAGAACGGCAACAGCGCGTCGCAAGCGATCTCGAAGTTCGAACCATCGTTCGTCTTGACGATCGCCTTGCTCACCTGACCGTCGGCGCCGTTAAGCGAAGTGACCTGTCCGAGCACCAGATCGATTTTGCCCTCGCCGACCAGCGACATCATCTTGTTGACGGTGTCCGGGGCGGCGCGGAATTCGCTGCGGCGATGCAACAGCGTGAGGTGGCTTGCGAGCGGCGCGAGATTGAGCGTCCAATCCAGCGCGCTGTCGCCGCCGCCCACGATCAGAACGCGCTTGCCGCGAAACGCCTCCATTTTACGCACGGCATAGAAAACGGATTTGCCTTCATATGGTTCGATGCCGGGAATCGGCGGGCGCTTGGGCTGGAATGAGCCGCCGCCGGCCGCGATGACGAGGACCTTGCTCTCGAACTGCTTGCCCTGATCGGTTGTCACGCGAAACAGCGGATCGCCAATCTTCTCCACCCGCTCGACCATTTCGCCGAGATGGTATTGCGCGTTGAATGGCTTGATCTGCTGCAGCAGCGAATCCACCAGTCCCTGCGCGCTGGTATAGGGAATGCCGGGAATGTCGTAGATCGGCTTTTCCGGATATAGCTCGGCGCATTGCCCGCCGATTTTGTCGAGGATATCGACAAGGTGGCACCGCATGTCGAGCAAACCAAGCTCGAAAACTGCGAACAGGCCGATCGGCCCGGCACCAACAATGAGAACGTCGGTTTTTATCGATTCGGTCATGTCTTATCCAAGTCTGTTTGAGTCGTATTCAAGCTCGCTCAGCCGTCCGGGCAATGTCGGGGAAGCGGCTTGTTTAGCGTGGCTGGGCCGACAGGGAAAGAGGACAGTCCCGCAGCCGTTTTCAAGATCACGTTAGGCCTAATCACGCTAGGCTTGGCGCGACGGGGTGGTCACAACCAGCCCATCAAGGTCGTCGCGCACCTTGATTTGGCACGAAAGCCGGGAGTTCGGCCGCACCTCGAAAGCGAAGTCGAGCATATCCTCTTCCATTGGCGAAGGTTCGCCGACCTTCTCGCGCCAAGCCTCGTCGATATAGACGTGGCAAGTCGAGCAGGCGCAAGCACCGCCGCATTCCGCCTCAATCTCGGGAACCCCGTGATTGATGGCCGTCTCCATGACAGTGGAACCGACCTCGCCGTCGACGGTGCGCGCAGTGCCTGCGGAATCGATATAGGTAATTTTGACCATAGGGGAACCACGGGTCGACGATTTCGGCTTGGGGAACGCCGGCGGGAATCGGGATATTGCGGCGGCATGGTTCTACCGGCTCGCTGGGGAATGCGCCAGCGGGCCCTCTATCCGCCGCAAAACCGCGTCTATGCCTAGGCGCGGCCCCAACCTGGCCTCATTGTTGTCAGCACAATGGCGCTTGCGCCTCGGTCGGCAAAATGGGGGTAGGCTGATCAAGCCGTTAACGATGATTAAAAGGTCGTTACCGACCGGGTTTTCTTTGATCTGCCAGACCGATAGGATGACCGCTGGTGGTGCGGCATGGGGCTTTTTTGGGGAGTCCCTTAACGAGCGAACGATGACCGAGCACGCGCTTCTGCGCGGGCGGAAGATCATGTCTGAGCGCTCCATGCTGAGCTCTTTTTGTAACTGAGCGGGCCGTCCTGGGCAGGCGTAACACTCGAGGCGACGACCGAAATGGCCAATTACCCGAAAAAAATGAACGACCCGACCGAAGCTGCGCTGTCGGCGATCCAGGAAGCGCTCAACGTCCACGAAGAAGACGAGCAGCCCGCGAGCCCCGCGGCCACACCAGACCTTTTCACCACCCCGGCCGAGAACCCGGAGCAGATTGCCGACATCGTTGCCACCAAAGAACAATCCGAGAAAGCTCCAAGCACGGGCGATGTTGCGGACGTTGCCGGTCGCGCCGCCAATGACGATCAGCAATCGATCGGCCAAATCCTTCATGCCTTGCAGCGTCGTCCGGCCCGTTCATCCTACTTTGTCGCCGCGCTGTTTTCCGGAGCCTGGATCGTCGGCTGCCTTGGCCTTTCGCTGGCCTATTTGTCGGACCTGCATGCCGCGCTCGGCACCGGACGCTCGCCGCTGGCGCTGGTCATCGGTCTCGGCGCCGCGGCATTGCTGCCGATTATTTTCTTTTTCGGCGTCGCCCACATGGCTTGGCGCGCGCAGGAACTGCGCCTCATCGCGCAGTCCATGGCGCGGGTGGCGATGCGGCTCGCCGAACCGGAGGGCGTCGCGCGCGATTCGATCGTCACCGTCGGTCAGGCGATCCGGCGCGAGGTCGCGGCCATGGGCGACGGCGTCGAACGTGCGCTGGCGCGCGCCAGCGAACTGGAAGCGCTGGTGCAAAGCGAAGTCGCCGCGCTTGAGCGAACCTACAGCGACAACGAAGTGCGGATTCGCGGGCTTCTTCAGGAGCTCGGCAATCAGCGCGACACCCTGGTGGGTCAGGCCGAGCACGTCCGTTCCGCGCTCGGCAATGTGCAGATCGATCTGACACAGGACCTGTCCACGATCAGCGATCTCGTGGGCCAGCAGGTCAATGAAGCAGCCCAGCGCATAACCCAGTCGCTTTCGGAAAAAGGCGAACACATTACAGCGACGCTCGCGCAAATCGGCGACAATATGGTTCAACAATTGAGCCAGCGCGGCGGTGACATGCTCGATCGCCTGGAGGCAGCGAGCGAGGAGACATCACGCGCGATCGCTCTGGCGAGCGATCGCTTGTCGTCCAACCTCGACTTCAAGACTAATCACATCGGCGAAGAATTTGCCGAGATCGCCAACGGCCTCGAAGACATGATGTCGGCGCGGCTCGATCGCGTCGCCGAGAACTTCTCGGAAAAATCGCTTGGCGTGGTCGATCTGATGGTCGGCAGATCGCAGGCGCTGACCGATGCCATCGTCGAAACCTCGAATCAGCTCGCCGAAGCCATCGCCACGCGGGCCGATGAGGTCAACAGCACCCTCAAGACATCGGGTGAATCGCTGTTGCTCGGCCTCGACCTGCGCGGCGGCGAGGTGGCGACGAAGCTCGAACAAGCGGGCGGTCAAGTCACCCAAGCCATGATAGCACGCAGTGCCGCGCTCACCGATGCACTCCGCGAAGCCGCCGAGCATGTCACCGGCGTGGTTGCGACGCGGAGCGATGCGCTCAAAGAGATGCTGCAGACGCGTCTTTCCGCCTTCGAGGAAATGTTCGGCCATACCGGAACTGCGCTCGGCGAAAAAATCTCGCGTGATTCATCGACGCTCGGCAATCTCATCACCCGACACCTCGCCGAGTTCGATCGCACCGTGAAGACCTACGGCGCGGAGCTGGTCGAGCGCCTCGGCGCGCGCACCCAGGATGTTTCCGAATCTATGCGCAGTTATCTCGATAGCTTCGACAGCCGCGTCACGTCCAAAGCGAACGAAGTCAGCAGCACGCTGGACCAGCGTCTTTCCCGCTTCCAGGAGACGATCGAGAGCCGTTCCGACGCGCTCACGAATGCGCTGTCTACCCGCGTTGGCGAGGTCGGCAAAACCCTCGCTGAAGGCGGCAAAGAGGTCATCACGGCTCTCGACAAGCGCATTACCGACGTGACTACGCTGATCGATACGCGCGCGGCCAAGCTCGGCGACACGATCGGCGAGCGGATCGCAACGATCGACACTATGCTCGGCAAAAACACACTGGAACTTGTTGGCAGGCTGGACGACCGTGTCGCTCATCTGGAACAGCTTTTGGTTGGGCGAGCGGAGGCCGTCGTTCAACAGATGGAAGTCCGCAGTCGCGACGCGGCCGACTTGCTCAATTCGCGGCTCGAACAGCTTTCCGACTCGATCAAAACCAACTCTACCGCCGCCGAGCGCGCGCTGACCCAGCTCGCGGCGAATACCACCGAAGCGCTCGGCAAAAGCGCAGCGGCAAGCACGGCGGCCACGGAAGCGCTCAACCGCAGCGCCGCTGAAGCGACCGTCGCGCTTAACCGCAGCGCCGGCGCGCTCAGTAACACGATTGTCAAAAGCGCAACCTCCGCCAACGAGGCGATCGGCAAGGCCGCCGCGACCGCCGCGGAGCTTCTTGCCAAGACTTCGCAATCCGCCACCGATGCAATCACCAGAACGACCGAGACCACCGCGGAGACCCTCGCCAAGACCTCGCAGTCGAGCAGCGATGCAATTGTCCGCAGCGCCGGCGATGCCGAGCGCAAACTGATCAGCATGAGCACCGAGGTTTCGCGTAACATCGTCAGCAAGGCCAACGAGATCAACGGCGCGCTGACGGAGCGTGTCGACGACATGGCGAAGATCCTCGACGAAAAGTCGAGCACGCTGATTTCGACGTTGTCAAACAAGGGCGACCAGTTTGCCGGCCAGGTCGAACGCATCACCGAGCAGACGGTGAAGACAATCGATGCCAAGGGCTTCGTCTTCACTCAGACAATGACGGACAAGAGCGAAGAGATTGCCCGTTTGATCAACGACGCCAGCCTGAACGCAACGGCGGCGGTTACCCGCACGCTGGGACAAATGCAGGAAGGCGCTCAAGGCGTTACCGAGGCGGCCAAATCGAGCATTGTACACACGCTCGAGGAGCTGCAGCGGGCGACGACGGGTGCGATCGAGGAATCCAAGCAGACCGCAGCGGCGACTCTGGCCGAGATGATGGAGACGCACACGATGCTGCGCTCCGATTCAACCGCCCTGTTCGAGCGTCTGCGCGAAGCGAACATCCTGCTGCAGGAAGTGCTCAGCGGCGCCCATGAAAACATGAGCTCGATCGAGCACACGATGGCGACTCGCGTGTCGGAATTCGTCGCCGCCATGACCGATCTGAGCAGCAAGACCGGTGCGACCACGTCCGAAGTGGAACAGCACCTCGGCAACTTCAACACGGTCACAGGCAAGGTGCTCGGCGATCTCGGCGATCTCGCCAACCAGTTCAGTTCGCATGGTCGAACGCTTGCCGATGCCGTTGCGGTGCTGGAGAGCGGCAACCGCCGCACCGACGAATCGATCGCGCAGCGTCAAGCGACCGTCGAGTCGCTGGTTTCCACTCTCGATACCCGCGCCGAAGATTTCGGCCAGCGGCTGGCGCGCTTCGCCGCGCTTTTGGATGAGTCGCTGCAGACCGCGACCACCCGGGCCCGTGAAATCGCCGGTTTGATCGCACAAACCAGCAACGAGAGCGTGCAGACGATCAAGCAGCAATACGAGCTGGTCCGCAAGACTTCGGAGGAAGAGCGCAGCCGCACCAGCGACGCGCTCACCGCGGCCTATGATGAGGCCTTCACGCAAGTGCAAAGCATGTTCACCGAGTCGACCGCGCGCTTCAGCGAAGTCATGCAGGGCATGAAGCAGATGGCGGCGGAAATGCAGCAGGAACTCGAGGCGACGCGCGAGCAATTGCGACACGGCGTCCTCGAACTGCCGCAGGAAACGGCGGAGAGCACGGCACAGATGCGGCGCGTAATCGTCGATCAGATCGAAGCGCTCGCCGAACTCAATCGGATCGTCGCCCGCCACGGGCGGGCGCTGGATGCCGTCGAGCCCGTGCGCCGCGACGTCGAGCCGCTTTACGCCTCCGGCGGCGGGCGCGCGCAAGCGCGACCAGTGCGCGCCGACATTGCCGCTCCGCAGCAGCCGGTGCGGGATATCACCGGCGCGCCGACGCGACGCGCGAGCCCGCCCACGCTCAGCCCCGTCCCTGGCGGCAAGGATGACGGCAAAGGCCGCAACGGCGGCTGGCTTTCCGAACTCCTGACCCGCGCCTCTCGCGAAGGAGACCCGCAGGGCGCGCCGGCCACGCCCGCGGAGGCTCCCCGCGCCGACGACACCTCAGCACGCGACAGCGTCGAGTCGCTTGACGCGCTTTCGGTCGACATCGCCCGTATGATCGACAACGACGCAGCGGCCGACCTGTGGGAGCGCTACAAGCGCGGCGAGCGCGGCGCGTTTACGAAACGGCTTTACACCGCCCAAGGGCAACGGGCGTTCGAGGAAATACGCGGCAAATATCGTTCCGATCCGGACTTCCGGCAGACCGTCGAGCACTACATTCATGAGTTCGAACGGCTGCTAGACGACGTCTCGCGCGGCGATCGCGGGCCGACCGTAGCACGGAACTATCTGACCTCCGATACCGGCAAGGTCTACACGATGCTGGCGCACGCCGCCGGCCGCTTCGACTAAGCTTCGCAGCGTCCCCGCATACGGCGCCTACTGGGCGCCGAATGGCCTTGCTTGCGGCGCGACTGGAGCGTTACCGTTGCGGCTGATGAGCGCCGTGGACGACCCGCTCGCATTGCCGACCGCCGCAGATGTCGATGAGGCGGCCCGCCGACTGGCGGGCGTTGCCTTGCACACGCCGCTTTTGACCTCGGCTGCGCTCGACGCGATGACCGGCGGCCGCATTTTCCTGAAAGCCGAGACCTTACAGCGCACCGGCTCGTTCAAGTTCCGTGGCGCCTACAACAAGCTTGCTGCCATGCCAAAGGATCAGCGCGCCGGCGGCGTCGTAGCCTATTCCTCCGGCAATCACGCGCAGGGCGTCGCCGCCGCGGCGCAGCTTCTCGGAATGCCCTGCGTCATCGTGATGCCGCGGGACGCGCCGCGCGCCAAACGCGAACGCACGGCGGCATTCGGCGCCGAAATCGTGCTTTACGATCGCCTGCGCGACGATCGCGAGACGATTGCTGCCGAGATTGCCGCCCGCCGCGGCGCGGTTTTGGTGCCGCCTTATGATGACGCATTGATCATCGCCGGCCAGGGCACAGCGGGACGCGAGATCGTGGATGATCTCGGCGCGATCGGCCTTGTTCCCGAAATCGTGGTAGTGACCGCCTCCGGCGGAGGGCTGACCGCCGGGATCGCGTTAGCAATCAAGTCGCGCGTTCCGTCCGCCCTGCTCTACACGGCCGAGCCGCAAGGCTTCGACGATCACGCGCGCTCGTTTCGCAGCGGCCGGCGTGAAGAGAATGCCAGCCTGACCGGCACGATTTGCGACGCATTGATGGCGCGCATGCCAGGCAAGCTCACTTTTGCGATCAATCACTCGCTCGTGGGCGCGGGCGTAGCGGTGAGCGACAATGAGGTCGCCGCCGCTGTCGCGTTTGCTTTCGCCGAATTGAAGCTTGTGGTCGAACCGGGCGGCGCCGTCGCGCTCGCGGCCGTGATGCACGGCAAAGTCGATGTCAGAAATAAAGTTGCCGTCGCCGTACTGTCCGGCGGTAATGTCGATCCGGAGGTATTTTCGCGGCTCGTCGCCTGACCCCCTCGCGCTGGGTCCGCGGCCACGGCGATAATGAGTTTTGACCCTAGGCTCCCGCTCCCGGCATGAAGCAGCGGATCTGAGTGTTACCGTCGGCATCGCGATAGGGCCAGACGACCGCCGGGCCGAAACGGTTAGGCTCGGTTATGAGCGCTGAATCCGGGACCACGACCCACTGCCCGTCGAGCCGGACACGATAACGTCCGTCCTGGCTATCCCAATCAACATTTTCGACTTTGACGCCGTCGGCGAACGAGCAGCACAGGCCCTTTTTGCTGGCGAGCTGGTCGAACCAGGGCTTTAAGGGAGAGTTGGCATACCGACCGTCATCACGTGCCGATACGCCGGCGGCAGACACAAACATGCACAACGCAACTGCAACCAAAGCGGTAAGTCTGTGCATAATGGCCTCCAGATGATCGCATTTGCGGACCTGACATGAGGGCCCCGCAGACCCGGAGAACTCAGCACATCGCCTGCACCTCGCTTGCACTGTTTTGCTGAGTAACCTTCAAGCCGCTGCAGCAAATTCAGCGTTGTGTCTGATACGCGACAATTCGAGAACTCAACGAGTCATCAAAGACGGCAACGCGAAGACCGCTAAAGTTTCCAATGCAGCACAGCAGCAACCAGACGAGGCGATGAGCTCACTGAACGCGCACAACGCAGGCCACGGATCGGTCTTTTCGCCGATCGTGTCGCTGTCCGGAGAATGCGACGCTCACGACCTAGACTGCGAACGACTGCTTCGATCAGCGCAACGACAGCAAGCACGCGACAGTCGCTTGCCGCTCGCGAGTTTCACTTAAAGACCGGCGGGTGCTTTCAGTCGCAAGTCACCGCCGCGCGCACGGACTTCGTCGTTCGCAACGTCAGGCCAGTTGAGCCTCGTCCGGCCAAAGGAAGCAACCCGCCGAACGTCCCATCCCTCTGAGCGACTCACCAAGTATAAGGCAGGTTGGCCCAACCGAACAGTCGCGCGCCAATTGAACCCATGAAGATAAGCGGAATCGTGAATGACGTTCGTGAACCGCGCCGCGGCTCATCCCCACAAGGCCGGCTCGGCGGGATGAACGATACTGCCCTCATAGCACAGGCCGTGTGGGCGATCTTCGGCGAGAAGCAGCGGCCCGTCCAAGTCCACGACGCGAGCCCGCTGCGCCAAAAGCATGGCCGGCGCCATCGCCAGCGAGGTCGCCACCATGCATCCAACCATAATCTCGAAGCCGCGCCGTTCGGCTTCCGCCGCAAGCGCCAGCGCCTCGGTCAAGCCGCCGGCTTTGTCGAGCTTGACGTTAATCGCATCGTATTTGCCGCTGATCGCACCGAGCGAAGCCCGATCGTGGACGCTCTCGTCGGCGCAGACTGGGATCGGCCGCCTGATCTGCGCCAGGGCGGCGTCGCGGCCCTCCGGTAACGGCTGCTCGATCAGCGTCACGCCGGCTTGCGCGCAGGCGACGAAATTGCGTTCAAGATCGTCTTCGCCCCATCCTTCATTGGCGTCGACGATGAGTTCGGCCTTGGCCGCGGCGCGCCGCACCGCGGCGATGCGGGCGGCGTCGTCACCGCCACCGCCGAGTTTTACTTTGAGCAGGGGGCGGCTTCCGGCGCGCGCCGCAGCGTCTGCCATAGCCTCAGGTTTGTCGAGCGAGATGGTATAGGCCGTCACCACCGTCTTTGGCGCGGGCAATGCCGCCAAGTCGTGGGCGGGGCGGCCGGCTTGTTTGGCCTGGAAATCCCAAAGTGCGCAGTCCAGCGCGTTGCGCGCCGCGCCGGACGGCATCGCGGTTTGCAGCCCGATCCGGTCGAGCCCGCCGCGCAGCGCGGCGCCCATCGCCTCGATCGTCGCAGCCACACCTTCCGGTGTTTCGCCGTAGCGGAGATAAGGAACCGCTTCACCACGGCCGCGATGGCCGCCGCGTTCGAGCTCGGCGACCACCACCACGGCTTCGGTTTTGCTGCCGCGGCTGATCGTGAAGGCGCGCTGCAGCCCCCAGCGCTCGATCCGTACCGTCAGATTCATGGAATGGATTATACGCGCCTGCCAAGCCGACCGGCGAGCGCTGCAAAATCTAAACCGTGCTCAGCCGGGTATCGCGAGGTGGCTTGGTCAGGCGGCGATACCGGGTGCGCTCCTCGAACGGCGAGAGCGGCTCGTCGTCCTCCACGGGCGGCGGCAGCAGCTCGAGGTGATCTGACCAGGTGATGATTTCAAAGCGCCCGTCAGCGTGTTCGGCAAGCGCGGTGCAGCTTTCGACCCAGTCACCGCAATTCATGTAGCGAATGCCAAAATTCTCGTGAATGACCGCGTGGTGAATATGGCCGCAGATCACGCCGTCGACGCGATGTCGCCGCGCTTCTTCCGCCAGTGTCTCCTCGAATGCCCCAATATAGTTGACCGCGTTCTTGACCTTGTGTTTTGCCCATTGCGACAGCGACCAGTAGCGGAAACCCAACCGCCGCCTGACGGCATTGAAATAGCGATTGATGAGGATCGCAAAATCGTAAGCGGTATCGCCGAGCAGCGCCAACCAGCGCGCGTGCTTGACCACCATGTCGAACACATCGCCGTGCACCACGAGATAGCGCCGCGCATCGGCGGCTTCATGGATTGCCGTCTCAACCACTTCGATGCCGCCGAAATGGGTCCCGTAATAGTCGCGTAGAAACTCGTCGTGATTGCCGGGTAAATAGATGATTCGCGAACCCTTGCGCGCCTTGCGCAGAAGCTTCTGCACGACGTCATTGTGATGCTGCGGCCAAAACCAACCGGAGCGCAACTGCCAACCGTCGACGATATCGCCAACAAGATAAATCGTTTCGGCGTCGTGATAGCGCAAAAAATGGAGGAGCTGTTCGGCTTGGCAACCGCGCGCGCCGAGATGCACATCCGAGATAAACAGAGTACGAAAGTTCTTTGTACCGTGCTCGGATGTCACCGACCGAATTCTCGCGCCTAGTTTAATCGAATCAGGGTTATAGCGTTGCTCCATTGCAGCAGCATGACACCAATCGTTAACGCGCGACTCTTCGCATCGCTAACGCATTTCGAGAATGCGCGCCTGCAGAGTCACAACCCTGTCACGTCGGTTAACTAACTGTCGCCGACGATGCCGAGCCTGATTCTCATCGTCGCCATCTTCTGCGTTCTTTTTGCTGCGGTTCAGATCACCAGCATCGCACTTGCGATCATCAGGTTGCGTCGGAGGGCGTCGCCTCATCTTGGCGATTACGCGCCGGTCAGCCTGGTGCGACCGCTGTGCGGAATCGACAACTACGCCGCGGACACGCTGCGATCCACGTTCGAGCTCGGCTATCCGCGTTATGAAATATTGTTTTGCGTAACTGATGCGACCGACCCCGTCGTCCCGTTGGTTAAAGGCCTGATTGCCGCCTACGCCATGGTCGACGCGCGCTTGCTGATCGGCGACGACCGCGTGAGCGCAAATCCCAAGCTCAATAATGTGGTCAAGGGCTGGCGCGCCGCATCGCACGATTGGATTGTTATCGCCGACAGCAACGTGCTGATGCCGCGCGATTACATCCAGCGCCTGTTCGCCAGCTGGCGCGCTGATACCGGGCTTGTCGCCTCCCCACCGATCGGCTCGCACCCGCGGGGATTTTGGGCGGAGGTCGAATGCGCCTTCCTCAACACCTATCAGGCGCGCCGGCAATATATCGTCGATGGTTTTGGCCGAGGCTTCGCCCAGGGCAAGACCATGCTGTGGCGGCGCGCCGATCTCGAGCGCGCCGGCGGCATCGAGGCGCTCGGCAGGGAAGTCGCCGAAGACGCCGCAGCGACCAAAATCGTACGTGACGTGGGGCTCAAGGTGCGTCTGGTGAACCGGCCGCTGGCGCAGCCGCTCGGCCGGCGCAGTGCCAGCGAGGTCTGGAATCGCCAATTGCGCTGGGCACGGCTGCGCCGGGCCAGCTTTTTCATGTATTTCTTGCCCGAGATTCTCTCGGGCGGCGTGCTGCCAATGATTTGCGCGGCAATCTTGGCCCACGCCTTCGGCTGGCCGGTATTACTTTTCACTCCGGCGTTCGCGCTCCTCTGGTATGGCAGCGAAATGGCGCTCGCGGCGGCGAGCGGATGGCATGTCTCGCCGCTCCACCCGTTCTATGGATTGATACGCGATCTGACGCTGCCGGCACTCTTTGTCGCCGCGCTGCGCGGCAATGATTTCATCTGGCGGGGCAACGCGATGCAGGTCGGGCGCATGCGGCCGATCCGGATGGCGGCACCGCTGCGGCCGCGTATGCAGGAGCTTGCCGCGATTAGCCGAAAACGCCTGCGTGCATTGCGCACGCGAACATCTTGAAGCCGCCGCTCAGCCTGCCCCGCTTGCTTCCCGCGCCGCGCGGTCCGCAATAGCCTCGATCGCTGCCGCATCGGCCGGGAAGTCGGCCGCAATCCACGCGTGTTCGGCCGCCCGCATAACCGATCCTAAAGCCGGTCCTGCGGCAAAACCGCGAGCCATGAAATCTGCCGCCTTGAGCGGAAACTCCGGCGCGTTCCAGGTCCGCGGCAGTTCGGCGAGCGCGCGCCAGGCGCGATCCGCGGCGCTCGCAGCGGATCGCGACCA
>DASXJB010000035.1:0-5372 GCA_036497645.1 Xanthobacteraceae bacterium | reverse complement strand
CTCCGACGCAATCCGAGCCGCCATTCGCGACCACACAAGCCGTTGTGTTGGCGGTTTTCATTCTGATTGCACTGATTGCCGTGTTTAAATTCCGGCCTGGTACTGTTGTTAGGGTGTAGCGGCTTGCAATTCCGGTTTTTGACGCTTCGGCAACATTGGCCAATGCCGGCTGTTTCCGTCTCCACCTTGAAAGGGCTGACCTTCAATTCACGCGCTGGGACTTGATCTCGTCAAATTTTAAGGATGCGCGTTCAAACTTGTCGTTGAACAGCCACATCGCGTCGAGAATTTCGCGAAACGTCGCCGAAGTCCTTGTCCTGTCGGCATGCCCGAACGTGAAGATGCTGTTGTTGCGCAAATAGCCCATGATCATCGGCTCGGAAATTCTGTAGCTCAACAAATTCCCCGATCGAAGAGCCGCTCGCGTTGGGCTGGGAACAATCTGGATCAGTTCAAAGACCTTCATTTGATCGATCGGATCGGGCAAAGCTTTCACAAGCGCCGGTATTTGCAGGAAAAGATCGGCATGGGCGCTCATCAGACCATCCCGCACCGCGGTCCAGTGATTGAACCGATGATCTAAATTGGCGGCCCGCTTCTCTTCTTCGGTGTCGCGGGCAATCAGTGCGGGATCAAAGGCGGCAATCGCCCCTTTTATCGCCGCCCATCTCTGTTGCCCGATGTGGTCTTCCGATATCCCGGTTTGCAGACTTCCCTTGTAGGTATTTGACCGTGCATTGCCGATATTTTGATTACCGTTGGTCTCGGCAAAGAACAGCCCGAGGCCGATGCGGCCCGCCACTTCGGCGTTCGACCGATCGAGGCCTTTTGCTCTTGCAATAGCGATGCCTAGATCGACCACGTCTTTAAATGGCGTGTCGGATTTTTGCGCGTAAGCGGGCGGCGCCTGCATGATGTTGAACAGGGCAGCGTACTCGTCGAGCAGCGGGTCATTGTCGGCATCGAAATAAGCCGGAGGAATTTTGAACTTGTTCGACCTTCCGATTCTCGACGGCAAAACGTCGGTAAGATCCCTGTACGCACTGAGCATGTTGTTGCGCGCAAGGTAGAGCGCCTGCCCCGGCAAATCCGGGAGTGGTTGTTTTGAATCGATCTGCGCGCGCCGCTGCCGCAAGACAGATTTAAAACGGCTTACGGCATCGTTGTATGAATTCATCGCATCGGATTGTGTTTTGGTCAGCGGAACAACCTGACCTGCTGCGGGGGAAGTGAAGCCAACATGCGCAATGGCTCCCACAACGAGCAAAACCGCGGTGAGGGTCATAGCGATACGCAATACCCTAATGGTGATCATCGTCGAGGTTCCGTCGGCCAACATGACGTCACAGCTGTAGAGATTTCGCTCGATCAACAAATCGCTTCACCTTTTGCAAATCTTTGGTGTGGCTGCCATCGTCTTTGTCCGTCTTCGTCTTTGAATCGACGCCCGCCGGCTGCACCGTTGTAATGGCATCGATAACGTTGTCGGGTCCGAGTCCCCCGGCGACGATGACCGGAATGCCCACGCTCTCGACGATTTTCCTGTCGATTTGCCAGTGGTGTGTCACCCCGAGTGCGCCGATTTGCCTGTCGCCAGGCCGATGGCTGTCCAACAGCAGCATGTCGGCTATTCCACTATAACTCTGTGCAACGGCGATGCTTTTTTCGTCGATGACCGGGATGCTTCGCATCAGTATGACAGCGCCGCATCGCTTCTTGAGTCGCCGCGCCGCCGCCGGCATGAGCAGATCGCTCGCCGCGCCAAGATGCAGGATCGCTGGTTTCAGCTCTGAAACGATATGCTCGATAAGCCTTATGTCGGCAGAGAGTGACAGCGCCACGCCTTTGGACGATGGCGGCACGGCTGAAAATATGCGCCGTGCGCGATCGAACGATTGTTCGCGCGGAAATGAACCGTCACCGACGAGGACACCGATATGGTCTACACCAAGCTCGCCGAGCGCGTGCGCCTCTTCGGGACTTGAGACTTCATAAATCTGGATAAGCATGTGGTGCGGCGATGTCCCGTGTGCTCATGCGGTTCGAAGAGCGCGCAAAGAATATTCCTCAGCTCCAGGTTCCCATCTCACAGTCATAAGCGATACGATCGTTGCGGCGGATTTGAATTTGGCCACCGAGGCTCATGTTGGCTTTGCCAAAGCGGAAATGTGACTGACTCGCAAGGGGGCCATATGCGCCGCCTCGGCCTATTGATCTTGAGCCTGATTGCGGCTCTGTCGCCGACCATCGGCCGCGGCGGCAGCTATCCTGATCGGCCGATCAGGCTGGTGGTCGGCTTCGGCGTTGGTGGGCCGACCGATATCCCGGCGCGGTTCATCGCCGACAAGCTCAGTGAGGCGCTCGGCCAACGTGTCTTTGTCGAGAATAAGCCGGCCTCGGGCGGCATTGTCGCCACGCGTGACGTGATCGCGCGGCCGGCCGACGGTTACACGCTCCTTCTCTGTACACATTTCGAGCCGATCAACCTCACCGCCTACAAAGATCCTGGCTTCAAGCTTGGCGATTTGGCGCCCATCTCCCTGATCGCTAAATATTACTACGGGCTCGCGCTGTCGAACGCGATTCCACCGACCGACATCCGTTCGTTCGTCGCCTATGCGAAAGCGCATCCTGGCCAGGTGAACTACGGCACGGTCGGCTTTGGCTCAGCCCAGGAGATTCTGGCGTGACAGTTGGAGAAGGTCACGGGCGTCACGATGAATCAGGTGCCATTTCGCGGCGGCGCGCAACCCGTGCAGGAGATCGTCGCCGGGCGCATCGACTTCTACACGGCGCCGCCGCTTGCCCTCATCCCGCACTATCGTGACCAGCAGCTCAAAATCATTGCCGTCAGCAGTCCGGAGCGGCTGAACGTGTTACCGGAGGTGCCGACGCTGGCGGAGGCGGGAATCAATTTCATCCGCTCCGGCTGGCTAGGCATCTGCGCGCCAGCGGGCACGCCCGCAGCGATCATAGAGCTTCTCAATCGCGATATTGCACCGATCGTTCGCTCGCCGGATTATCGCGCACTTATCGAAAACGCAGGGTCGATCGCCGCGGCTTCGACGCCGGACGAACTGGCAACAATCATGCAACAGACGCTGGCCGAAGTAGCGCCGACCATCGCCGAATTCCACTTGCAGCGAGAATAAGCGGACGACGGCGCTAAAAACCCCGCACCACCTCGGTGACGTGCTCCACATCCGGCGGCGAAGCGAAGCAATGCCCGACCAGCTTGCGCCATTCCTGGAAGTCCGCCGAGCCGCGAAAATCGACAGTGTGGTTCTCGACCGTGTCCCAGCCGACGAACAAGCGATAACGGCCCGGCTTTTCGATCGAGCGGCGCAGTTCCATGCTGCGGCAACCCTTGGCGCGTCGGAAAATCGGCGCGGCCTCTTTCACGCCCTTTTCAAATTCCGCTTCGGCACCCGGCTTCACATCAATCTGCGCGATTTCGGTAATCATGATCGGTCCTTGCTTGTGAGTATCGTCGACAATCTCGTCGCAACGCGTCGTTCCGTCGCTAACACGCCGCTGGAGCGGGCGTGGCCGGAACTGTCCATCATGACGCGGATAACACGAATGCGCGAGACGGGCTTCATTGCGCCGCCGAGGCGCGCTAGGTTGCCGTATCAGCATCAATATCCACAGACGGGTTGACCATGATTGATGTGTATTATTGGACCACGCCGAACGGCCACAAAGTGACGATTTTTCTCGAGGAAGCCGGTTTGGAGTATAAAATTGTTCCGATCAATATCGGCAAAGGCGAGCAGTTCAAGGCGGATTTTCTCGGTGTCTCGCCGAACAATCGCATCCCCGCGATTATCGACCATAAGCCCGCCGACAGCGGCAAGCCGATCTCGGTTTTCGAATCCGGGGCGATCCTGGTCTATCTCGCGGATAAGACCGGCAAATTCATCCCGAAAGATTTGCGCGCCCGCACCGCCGCCCTGGAATGGCTGTTCTGGCAGATGGGCGGGCTCGGCCCGATGTCCGGGCAGAACAATCATTTCGCCCACTATGCCGTGGACAAAATCCCGTATGCGATCGATCGCTATCGCAATGAAGTGAACCGGCTCTACGGCGTGATGAACAAACGGCTTGCTGGGCACGAATATCTCGCCGGTCCATATTCGATCGCCGACATGGCCTGCTATCCGTGGATCGTGCCGTGGGAACGGCAGGGCCAGAACATCGCCGATTTCCCGCATCTCAAGCGCTGGTTCGAGGCGATCAAGGCGCGGCCGGCGGTGATCAAGGCCTATGAATGGACGCCGAAGATCAATCCCGGCCAGGGCGGCATCCGCACGGCGGAAGAGCGTGCGATTCTGTTCGGCCAGACGGCGCAGTCCGTCGCGGCGATGGCGGGTAAGCGGTAATTGCCAGCAAACAACGGCAGCCGCCTCGCGCGTGCTGTGCCGTTCAGCGTCACGCCGGCGCATAGCCGTTCGATAGAACGGCGTCGCTTTGCTCGCCTACCGCTGGCATCCACGTCTTAAAAGCACGGGCGACAAGACGTGGATGGCCGGAACAAGTCCGGCCATGACGATCGACTACTGCTGCATGGCGCCGCCGAGATAACCGGCGATCTTCCAGGCGCCGCCTTGTTTGCTGTAGCAGATTTGATCGCCGCCGAGCGGCGAGACTGATTGGGCGTCGACGTAGCCGGCTTTGCCGGATGGCGTCGCCACGTGCAAGAAAAACGGCTGGTTGGGATTGGCGGGCGGGCTGGTGTCGGGCAGGACCCGCACCAGATTGGCGCCGAGCTTCTCGATAACTTGCGAGCTGGGCTGCGCCGCCGCATGCACCTCGACGCCATTCTGGTTGGGATAGCCCCATTCGCTGGGATCGGTCTGCGTCGCTTTGGCCAGCGCTTCTAAAGCGCTCGGATCAAGCTTGGCATCGGCCGGCGCGCAAAACACGCCAGGCAGTTGCGGCGATTCTGCCGCCGAAGGTTCGGTCGCGAAGCCGCCCAATATCTGCCAACCCGAACCGTCCGGCGCATCGAGTTCGATCGCCTTGGCCAGATTGTCGATACCGGATTTGTGCGGATCGGCGAGGTTCTTGTCTTGCATCCAGAAAAAGTTTTGCGTCACGACCATATTGGCCAGCGCCGCGCGATCCTTGTGCGCGGTGACCTCGCCGAGTTGGTTGCGGAATGCGGTAAAGCTCGGATCGTTCAACGCCGATGGCGGCGTCACCGCCACCGCAGAATAGGGTTTGAGCGGCGCCGGTGGCGGCGGCTTAAAGCCCGGCAGCGGCAATTGTCCCTGTTGCGCCGAGCCAGGCTGTTCGGCGACAGCCGCGAATGCAACGGCAAACGCTAAAACGGCAAGCAGCCGACGATGCACAAAAATCTCCTCCTTATT
>DASXJB010000034.1:0-4757 GCA_036497645.1 Xanthobacteraceae bacterium | reverse complement strand
GAAATCGAAGAGTTCGCGCTTGGCGCTGTCCTGCGTCGGTTACATGAGATGCAGGGCATCGCCAAACTCGATCTCGATCTCGGACGCGGCGGCACCAAGCCGATCGCCAAGAGCAACGGCGGCGGCGAAATGCAGTCGCTGGTCATTGCGGCGTTGATGCGCGGCCAGATGAACACGGAGCAATTGGCGAGCGCGACCGGGCTCGACAAGAAAAAGGTTTACGGCGCGGTGCATAACCTCAAGCAAAAGAAGGTCGTCAAGCTTGCGGGCAAGGGCGTCTATGCTCTCTCCGACAAAGCCAAGCAGGCCGCCGCGTCACCGCCGCTCGCCTTGCCAGCGCCGACGAAACGAGGGCCAGCCGGTCGCGCCTCGCCCGGTGAAACGGGGCGTGTCGTCGTTGCCATCCTCTCACAGCATGGGCCATCGCGGCCCGTGGAGATCGCCGCCCAACTCGGCGAACACGGCGTCTCGCACAAGTCGCTCAGTGGCGTGCTTTCCCGCGCGCTCCGTGACGGCCTCGTCAAGCGAACCAATGGCGTTTACTCGCTGACGGCCAAGGCGACGAAGGAGTCAACGTGATGCCAGAGTTCAGAACATTGCGCACCTATCGGTTCATCGACAAAGACCCGGTCTGCGATGAACTGCGCACGCTGGTCGAGGATCGCGGACTGATGGATCAATTGGCCCGCGTGGCGGAATTGGCAGGCCTCGCCCCGGCGACGGTCCAAAACCTTTTCAATGGCGAAACGCGCAAGCCGCAAAACCGAACCGTGATGGGCGTTGCGACAAGCGTCGGCTATCTGCGCAAATGGGTATCGACCGAGTTCAATCTTGAGGAAGAGCTCAAGGCGGCGCGGACGTGGAACACGAAAGAGAAAAAGCGCGTGGCGGCGCTGCGCGAAAAGAACAAGCCGAGGAAGCGGAAATGACGGCAAAGAAACGCGTCGGCAACAAGTTGGAAATTCAGGCCTACCTGCACTGCGGCCTGTGCCTGCAGGAAATGCCCGAAGGTACGTCGCCGCAGCAATGGTCGCGGATCGAAGTCGGCTGGACGCCGCATGGTCTGCAGGTTTGGTGCAGGCGCCATAACGCCAACATCTGCCATATCGACTTTGAAGGCGTGCAGCATCCCGCCGATACGACGAGGAAAAAGACATGAGGCAGCAAGTTACCAAGGAAGAGTTCGACGCTTTCATCGCGGCATATCCCAGCAAGCTGAACAAGAGCGTCGCCACAGCAGGAGAGCCGCCTTATCTGGCGTACTTCAATTCGGAGAGGATTGTTGTCGCAACCATCGTGCTGAACGAAGTCAGCTATCCGAACGAGGACGGCTCCACAAACCCAAACGAGTATTTCATCCATGAGTGAGAAAGACCTTCGCAACCTGATCGAATACGCCTCGAACTTTGCCGAGGGGGCGATGCGACTACACGGCAACGTCGCGCCGATCTGGCACATGATCACGAGCAGCGGTCAAGAGATCGTCGAGCTCACGCCGCAAACTGAAAACAAGGACTACGCGATGGCGATGATCCGGGCCTTGATGGAGATCGAGCACGTGGTGCGCTACGTCTATTTCGCCGAGGCATGGATGCTCGATTTCAAAAACTCGGATGGGCGACCATCTCAGGAAGAGTTGGACCGGATCATGGAGGAAGGGGCGAGCCAACATCCCGATCGCATCGAATGCGTGGTTTTCCAAGCCGAGGATAACGAGTGGGGCATGCTCAGCGGTCATCGCAAGATCATCCGCAATGGCGAACATCGTCCGCGGCTCGGCCCGCTGGAATTCATGCCGCGCCACACCGAGTCCACGGGTCGCATGGTCGGCCTGTTGCCAAAGCCAGAGGGCAGACTGCAATGAGCGACGACGCGGTAATTCTGGTTTGTGCGCGGGTCAGCGGCAAGCTGTTGCTGCCTGACAATCTGGTCGGTCCATGCGCCGAGTGCGGCCACAAGGTGCAGTATCGACCGCACGCGCCGCGACCATTCCTGCTGCGCTGCATAGAGTGCACAACCGCGCTGATCAAGCCCGGTGACGAGATCGGTACAACGCCGCGCATGAATGAAGATTGGCAGGCTTACCGTCGAAGGAAACTGCAATGAACCGCAAGGGCTGTCCGCAATATTACGTTCTCTGCGGTCACACGCCGATCGCGGCAGATACGTTGATGTGGGAGCATGCAGTCGCAAAGCGAACAGAGGGATGTGCTGCAGGCAATGATCCGTTTCGTGTGGCGCGCACCGAGATCAACGACAAGTGTGCCGTGTCAACGGTGTTTCTCGGGCTGGATCATCAATGGGGCGAAGGCGATCCGATTCTATTCGAGACGATGATCTTCGGCGGCCCGCTCGATCAGGAAATGTGGCGCTACGAGACGTGGGATCAGGCCGAACGCGGCCACGAGGACGCGGTGACGGAAGCGCGCAAGGCCTGTGCACAGATTGACGCTATCGCCGAAAATGCGGGGGCGAAAAAGCAATGACTGTCAGCGAAGAGACTTACGCCATCCTGCAATGGCTCAAGCGAAACGCCAGCGCGGAAACCAATCCGGTGAGGCGAAACGCCTTCGTCGAGGCCTACAACGCGGCACTCAAGATCGTGGCAGCGAAACGGTTCGAGGACGACAGAAAGGAAAGAGAGCGATGACTGTCATCAGCCTCGTCCTCATCTGGCTCGGCCTGTTCGTGATCGGCTGGGCTATCAGTGAACGCTATCTCAAGGGTGAGAAATGAAAGAAGTCATCTTGTCTGCGTCCGCTGGCGCTATCATTGCCGCGCTGATCTTTCTGATGGGAGCTCAATGCGCGCATGGTGCCGAACAACAGCGCCGGTTCTATGATGACCGGGGCCGCAGCGTCGGCACGAGCTCGACCGACAGCCAAGGCAACACGACGTTCTATGATGCGCGCGGCAAGGTGATTGGAAAGGCCAGCAAATGAAACTCGATCCCAATTTCCTCGAAAACTATCGCGGCTATGTCATCGACTATAGCCCGGAGCATCCCGGCTATCGGGTGCTCAATGCCAAAGGCGAGATCGTCGCCGAGATTGAAAGCTACGACGGGGCGATGCGCTGGATCGAAGATCGAAACAGACGCGACATGGTGGCCGAATGAGCGTCAGCCTGATTCCGGCAATCACCGTAGCAGCGTGGGTCATCTGCGGCCTGATTGCGTGGCTGGAAAATATCGTCGATTGGGAATTGCGGTGCTTTCATTTTCAGTGGCGGCGCGATCTAGCGATGATCCCGCATTGCGTAGCGTTAGGACCGATCGCGCTGTTGATCAACCGGAATCATCTGGATTGAAAGCTTGCGATGACCGACGTTGAATTCTTCTATGTACTGAGCGCGGCGACCGCGATTGCTGTGATGGCGCTCTACATTATTTGGGAACACTTCGATGAGCCGGGCAAAAGATGATGGCGTCCTGATCGTTTCCAATCTCGATCTCGGCGACAACACGTTCGACAGCGACCGGGGAAGCTGGAACACTACGCGAGCCATACGCGACTGCCTGACCGGCCAGCACGGCGACACTTATGTCTTCCAAGTGACAGAAATGATGCCAAATATAGCCAATGTAGACATTGACGAGGCAAAAGTTGCCGCTATGTTGGCAGATAAGGATAGCTTACTTGCCAGCCCGCCGCTGGTCTTTGTCGAGGATGACGGCAAGATTTGGCTGATCGACGGACACCACAGATTGCACGCCATGGCGCGGCTCGGTTATGCGGAGTTGGCTGGCTATGTGATCGAATCCCGTAACGCAGAGCGATATCGCGTGCTGTTCAACGGCAGGCGCATCGCCCCATGGTACGAGAAAAGGCGAAGGAAATGAGCAAGAAACAGGACGCGGCCATCGCCAAGATCAAGGGCGAACGCGGACTTTCGGTCAGGATCGCGGAGGCTCTGAAGATTAGAAAGGCAGCGGTTTATCAGTGGCGAAGAGTGCCGCCCTCCCGTGTGCAACGCGTAGCTGAAATCATTGACATGCCGCCCGAAAAAATCCGTCCCGACATCTTCCGCAAGTAATCCAGAGGTCGCTGCGCTTAATGACTGCCCCGTCATCCGCTGCGCAGCGTCGCGTGGGAGGCTCCCCGATCGGTCGAACGTTCCGCGTAGGCCGATCGGTGGGGCCTCTCTGCTTTTTAACACAACATGGGGCAGAATAAGCCGCATGTGTGGCAGCATTGCACTAGCGTTCCCCTTGCTTCCCTCTCAATGATTGCCGTGCCCTAACGGACACGGAGAATCAGATGATGCGATTCTTGATGGCTGGCCTCGCCTTGATGGCGGCGAGCGCGCCAGCGTTTGCACAAACAGCAACAGCGGTCGGCACCGGCACGAGCACAAGCACGAGCACGGCGAAATCTCAATCGGTGGCGATCGGCGGCGGCAATGCCGTATCGCAAGGCGGCAAAGGCGTCGGCGTTTCCGCGGTGACGCTCAACAGCAACGTGCCAAGTGATCAGACACTGCGCAACGTGCCGACTGCGTTCGCGCCAGGATTGACATCCGCAGGATTGGAAACTTGCCTTGGTTCAATTTCCGGCGGCGGTTCATGGGTCGGCACCGGCTTTAGTTTCGGCTCGACCATTCCCGATCCCGGCTGCGCGGCACGGCTCGATGCGCGCACATTGTGGAGCATGGGACTGAAAAAGGCGGCAGTGATCCGGCTGTGCCTGATGCCGGAAATTTACAGGTCGATGTCCGAGGTCTGCGTGCTGTATATGCCGCGCGATCCCGGTTACGTC
>DASXJB010000033.1:0-3527 GCA_036497645.1 Xanthobacteraceae bacterium | reverse complement strand
TTGCTGCAGATTGTTCTGCCGCTGCTGACCCGGCTGACCTGGGGTGCGGTTTTGCCGCAACGCGCGCTGCTCGGTCACGACCTGGCGGCCGACGACTTGCGCCGCGTGCACCTGGCGCACGATGCCCTGGTCGCGTGCGGCTTGTTGCGGCGAAATCACGAGCGGCGTGGCGGTGACGCGCCCGGCGGCGCCTGTTCTCACCGTGAAACCGCTTGAAGCCTGCGTGAGCGCGCCGAGCCGCACGCCGTTGCGGTCGCTGACGTCGATATGGCCGACCCGGCCGTCGGGATCGGGATAAAGCTTGATGTTGTGAGCGCCGGCCGTCGTCCCGTCCACCTCGACAAGTCCGGTGGTGCCGCGAATGCCCAGGGTTGCCGACGGCGTCGATATTTTCATGTCGCCGGTCTTGGCGACCGCGGAAGCGACAAAGGCCACTGTGCCCTTGGTGATGTCGAACAGCGCCGAGTTCTGCTTGCCGCCATCCTCGTAGATGTAGTTGTCGACCGTGATCCTCGCATTGGCGGTAAGGTTGAAGGTGGTGGCATCGTTGAAGGTGATGCCGAGCGTGGAATTGGCCGACGTCGCCAGCACGTCGTTGAGGTAGATGTCGTCCTTGAGCTTGAGCGGCAGCGAATTCTTGTTGCGGATGACGGTCGCAGTCCCCGTCAGGGTCGCGACATTGCCGATCGGCTCAGTGGCCGGCGTTTGCGCTGACGCGGGTGATGCAGGGGAAGGCGTGGGTGATGGCGATGCCGCGGGTCGCACAGGCTGCGGCGCCGGCGAAGGGGAGGGCGCCGGCGAAGGCTGGGCTTGCGCCATCCTTGCCGCAGCGGAGATCGCGGGGATCGCTGCCGGCAAAAATCCGTCTTCGACAGCAGAGCTTGCCGCGTCGGCAAATGCCGGACCGGAAAGCGTGAGGTAACCGAGCAGGCAAAGCGCGAAGGAAGGCCGTCGCCGCTTGATGCTCACGCCTCTTCCGCCCGCACCTGAGCGATTCGATGAAACGATCATGCCCCTGCCTTCAATGTCTCAAAGCGGTCGAAGCGGAGATTCCACTTTTTGCCGCAGGTTGTGGAGCCCCGGCAAGAATGGAATGGTGATGACGGACCGGATTGAGGCTGTTCTCGGCTGAATGCGGGATGAATGGGGTTGGCATTGTGCGTCGTCATGCCCGGTGTTCGAAGAACGGCGTCGCTTCCGCTCGCCTATGCCCGGGCATCCACGCCTTTTCTTTGCCTGTCGAAAACGTGGATGGCCGGGTCAAGCCGGCCATGACTGAGGAGGGCGTTGTTATCTACCACTCAGCTCACGCGATTCCAGGTCTGCCCGCCGCAGAACAGCCCGCCGAAGGCGCAGCCCTGAACCCGCAAACGGTTCGCGCCCTTCATCGCGATCATGGACTCGTAATTCCTGCCGCTGTCGGGATCGTGAATCAGGCCGACCCATTTCGAATCTGACGGCTTCATGTTGATCAGGATCCTCTCGCCGGTCTTCACCGCAAATCCGCAGAGATTCTGGCCGCACTGTTCGATGCGCACTTCTCCCTTGTCCTCTTCGGTGGCCCAGACGCCGATCGGCGATATGGACGCCTGAACCGGCGCGGCGGCAACCGGGGCGGGATTAGCAGTGGTGGAAGGGACGGGCGGAGAAGGTGGCGCAGCATCATTCTTCACCGCAGGGAGAGTGGAGGCGACCGGCGCAGGCGCGGTGCTCACGCCAGCTGCGGCGGGCGCTTGCGGCGCGCTGCCTTGCACCGCTGGCGCAGGCGCCGGCTTTGGCGCCGTCGCATCGGGCTTTGCGGCCGCATCGTCATCGTCGTCGAACCGCTTCGAGCCAAATCCATTGAAGTCGAAGCCGGAGATCTTGATGCAGGAAAGCTGGTCGCAATTCTTCGGCGCCTCGATGCGGACCTTGTGTCCGTCGATTTCGAACGAGACCGAATTGTTGCCGGCGTGGGCGCACGTCGTGGTCAGCAACAGCGCGGCGAGAATGGTGAGCTTTGTCATGACGGTCTCCAGGGGTTGAGCCGGTAGCGGCCTTGCGAACGCGAGGCGACCATAGGTGGGGCAGGTCATCGTTTCCGTGATCCGCATCACAGGACGTCACGACGATTGCGCGCGGCGCCGCCCGCCAGGCACGCGTGATTCACATCACATCCTGCGCGGGCGCGACCGCTCTAGATTTGAAGCGCACCTTGGAGGGTCCCCGTCATGAAGCGGCTTGGTTGTATGGTGCGAATCACCATTGTTCGCGCGTTGCTCTTCGCAAGCGACGTTGGGCACTCCCTGAACGCTAGATGACGCTAAAACACGCCGAGCACGATGGCGCCGACAAACGCAATGGCAATGTACGCGGTCAATACGCCCAATCTGCTCACGAAAGGACGAAAGGTCATCCACCTCTCCCGCTCACGTCACTACTGGCCGTGTTCGCGAAGCAAGGTAGCAACGCGGTTTTCGGCAAAAAAGTCAGACTCGCTGTCTATGCGCCGCACAATCGTGGTTAAAGAGTCGTGAAATCAAGGCGTTGATGAGTCCTTAAATAAATTCGTTGAAGTTCTGCGCATGGCGCACGGAGTTCGTTGGTATCTCGTCGGCTCCTTCGTCCTTGTCTCGCTGGCGGGTTGCGGTCGCTTCTTTTTCGAAGAGCGTGAGCCGTGGCGGACCGAGGCTGAAGTCGCGTGCCTGAAGTCCGGCACCGTCAAGGAGAGCGCCGATCTGGTGCGGATGAGCCCGATTTCGGGCCCGGGTGTTTGCGGCGCCGAATTTCCGCTGAAGGTCACCGCACTCGGCGAAAGCACTGGCACGTTCGGTTTTGCCGACGAGGACCTGCGGCCGCCTGCGCCGATCGGCAATCAGCCGCGTTGGCCGATCAGAGAGGCCGCTCCGCCTCCTGCGCCCGCACCCTATTCCGCGCCTGCGCCTTATCCTTCACGCCCGCCATATTATCCTGATGCCCCACCGCGCGCGCCCGGCTACGGCGCGCCGCCGCCCGGTCCGATCTCGTTGCGCCCGCCGGGCCTTGCGGCTGAAGATGACGTCAATCTTCCACCGACGCCGGCGTGGCGGAACCAGCCCGCACAACGACCGTATCCGCCAATCAATCCGCGCGACGCCTTCGCTCCCTCTTATCCCGAGCGCGCCGCGGCGCCGGCCCTGCCGCCCGCCGATCGCTATCACTCGCTGCGGCTCGGTCCGCCGCCGCAAAATCCGGTCGCTGGGTACGCTCCGGTCGCCGTGAAGCCGGCGGCGACCCTGGCGTGTCCGATCGTCTCCGCGCTCGACCACTGGCTTTCCGATTCGGTGCAGCCGGCGTCGATGCGCTGGTTCGGCATGCGGGTGGTCGAGATCAGGCAGATCTCGGCCTATTCCTGCCGCGGCATGAATGGCCATTCATGGGAGCATATTTCCGAGCACGCGTTCGGCAACGCGCTCGATATCGCAGCCTTCACGCTGGCGGATGGGCGGCAAATCACGGTGAAAGACGGCTGGCGCGGCCCGCCGCGAGAGCAGGGTTTTTGGCGCGAC
>DASXJB010000032.1:0-5261 GCA_036497645.1 Xanthobacteraceae bacterium | reverse complement strand
TTACGTAGTCTTTGACGGTTTCGATCTCGGCGTCGGCATGCTGTACGGGCTGGTGCGCGGCGACGCCGCCCGCGCCACCGTGATGAACTCGATCGCGCCGGTCTGGGACGGCAACGAGACCTGGCTGATTTTCGGCGGGCTCGGCCTGCTCGCCGCTTTCCCGCTCGCTTTCGCCATTATCATTCCGGCGGTTTATTTTCCGATTCTGATGATGCTGCTGGCGCTGGTTTTTCGCGGTGTCGCCTTCGAGTTCCGCTTCAAACATCCCGCACTGCGCACATTCTGGGACGCCGCGTTCTGCGGCGGCTCTTTGGTGGCGACCTTCGCACAAGGTGTTGTGCTCGGCACATTCATCCAGGGCTTCAATGTCGACGGCCGGCATTTTGCCGGCACGTCGTTCGATTGGTTCGCGCCGTTTCCGCTCGCAACCGGATTGGCGCTGATGTTCGGGTACGGGCTGTTGGGCGCGTGCTGGCTGGTTCTGAAAACCGAAGGTGAGTTGCAGGACTGGGCGCGCCGCGCCGCCGCAATTTGCCTCGTCGCGGTTCTCGCTGCGATCGCCGCCGTGAGCATCTGGACGCCGCTTGCGCATCCGGAGATCGCGCGCCGCTGGTTCAGCTGGCCCAATATTGCCTTTCTCTCGCCGGTGCCGATCGTCACCGCGCTGATTGCGCTCGGCGAATGGGAGGCGTTGCGGCGCCGCCACGAATTGACGCCGTTTCTCGGCGCCATCGCGCTGTTTCTGATGTCGTTCATTGGCATCGCGATCAGCCTATGGCCGATGATCGTGCCGTATCGCTATACGCTTTGGGAAGCGGCATCTGCTGAAAGCACGCAGGCTTTTCTCCTGATCGGCACGCTATTCCTGCTGCCGGTCATTCTGATGTACACCGCCTGGTCCTATTGGGTGTTCCGCGGCAAGGCCAGCAGCACCGCCGGCTATCATTAAGCTCACAAGCGGGCTTCGCTTTATTTTTTGCGCATGATCTTTTCCGAAAACCGGTATCCACTTTTCGGGATCGTACGCTAGCGCGCCGCTGCCGCGGCAGTTGGCGCCGCGGGCGCTGGCGCGGCCGCCACGCTGCCGGGTCTGATGACCGCCCAGCCGATCCGCAGCGGCGGCATTCGTCCCTGCACCGGACGGTCGAAAGTGCGCGGCACTTCAGGCACCAGATCCGGGAAATAGGCTTTGATGTCTGGCGGCGGCGTCGGCGTGGTATCGGCGGCGAGCCAGACCACGATAGCGCCCTTAGTACGGATGTCGTCTGCCGTCACCCAGGGCGAACGCTCCGGCGCGGCATCGAAAAGGACGCTGGGCCGGCTCGGCGCCGCAAGCGCGATCAGCTCCGCGGTGCGCGGATCGCCGGTGACGATCGCCAGCGGCTGGCCGGTGCGGCGTTCGAAGTTTTCGGCGAAGAAGTGGCCCATCGCGCGCGCCGGCTGCGCGACTTTCAGGTCGGTCGCCGCCGCCCAGGGCAGCAGGAAGATCAACAGCGGCACGAAGAGCGCCGGCACGAGCAATAAACCGGTCCAGGCGAAGCCGAGCACGCGCTGGTGATAGAGCGCGATGCTGTCGCTCGCGGCCATCACGACGGCAAGCCCAGAAAGCACGACGAGCGGCGCTGCGCCTCCGATCGGCGCCGGACGTCCAATCATGACCGCGATGACGGTGGCGAGCAGCGCCGGAACCACCGCCAAGACTTTGACGAAAGTTCCGGCAAACGCATCCACCGGCTGACGCTGCAATGGCGGCGCCGGCGTCGCGCGGCTTTGCGGCCAACCTACCGCGAGCACGACCAGAATCACGAGCCCGGCATGGGCGAGCGCAAGCGCGATCAGGATCCGCAGCCAAGCCACCGTATTGTCGCCGCCGCTCGCGGCGCGCCGCAATGTTTGCAGGATCGGGACGAGGCCGTCGGCGATTCCCTCCAGCCACAACAGATGCAGAAACAAAAAGAAAACAAGCGCGACGGCAACAATCCACGGCTCGGTCGATTGCAGCGCGGCGCGTCCGCGCTCGGTCAGCACGGTGAAGGCGGCACGCGTGCCGAGGAGGATCAGCGCCGCATCGGTGGTCAGAAAAATGAGCGCGGCCGCGGCGCCCGCGACATACCAGGAGCGTTTATTTCCCTGCACGACCGCCTGCCAGTAATGCAGCAGCATCACCGCCCAGAGCGCCATCGCCAGGATCGCTGGTCCAAAATCGGGCGTTGGCACCGTCAACAGCGCGATGCCGATCATCAAGAGAACGGCAATCGCCGCATGCGCCGGCCCGAGCAGCGCGCGGCCGAGCGCAAACACGCACCAATAGGTTACGACCACGCAGAGCTGCGACAGCAGGTAAACGCCAAACAATCCGGCGATGCGAAACGCGATTTCGCCGAGCCAATAAGCAAGCGGCGGACCAACACCGCTGGCGAGCCGGAATTCATGGCCGATGGCGAGAAGTTGAGCGAGATCGCCCGGCGGCGCGAAATAAAACACTGTCGGGACCACGAGCCAAATGAAGGCTTGCGTCAGCGCGGCAAACCAGAATATCAGCTGCGGCCGTGAGCGCAGAAGTTCGAGATAAAGCGGAACGAAAAACATCGCGGAGAATCCGATCGCGCCGGACTATAGCGGCAATACGTCGGCGATGGCATCGTCAACATCGACGCCCAAATTGCCAAGGCCCAAGTCGCCGAGCGCGATTGCCACTGGCGAAAACGACCGGCGATGGTGGATCGTCGGACCGAGCCGGTCCAGCGCTTCGAAATGTTCGGGCACGCTGTAGCCCATATGCCGTTCGAAGCCATAGCCCGGATGCGCGGCGCCGAGGCAGGCCATCAGCCGGTCGCGCGTGACCTTGGCGACAATGGAAGCGGCGGCAATCGAGGCGACAAGACCGTCCCCGCCGATAACGGCCTGACAATCGCAGCCGGCATCGATGCGATCGCGGCCATCGACAAAGACGAGCGCCGGCTTCACCGGCAACGCCGTTACCGCCCGCGCCAGCGCCCATAATGACGCACGCAGAATATTGTCGCGGTCGATACGGGCCGGGGGCGCCAGCGCCACCGCCACCTGGGCGCGCGCGCAAATGCGCTCATAGAGCACGGCGCGGCGTTCCGGCGTTAGACGCTTGGAATCATCAAGACCGCGCGGAATGTTGTCGGGATCAAGAATGACGGCAGCCGCGACCACCGGGCCGGCGAGCGGCCCCCGCCCCGCTTCGTCGCAGCCGGCAATCGGCCAAACGCCGCGCTTGAGCGCTGCGCGTTCGCGCCTGAAGGTCGGCCGGGTAATTATCTCTTCGCCTAGCGGCAGGCGCGGCGCGGCATCCTTGTCATTGGGCCTGTTCGTATCGCTGCGCGCAAGCTCGCGGACGGCCTTGCTGGCCCCCTGCTTGCCGCCATTTTGCGTGCGACCGGATGATGCCTGGCGATCTTGGCGATTCATGCCGGCCATGATGAGCATGCGCGACGCCGGCGCGCAATGCGGGATTAGCGGCTAGATCGGCCGCCGCAGGTTTCCTTCCACCGCTAAAGCGAAATGATTTTAGGCTGATTCGGTATTTCGCTTTTAGCTTATTGTTTGAGCATGATCTTTTCCGAAAACCGGTGTCCACTTTTCGGAATCATGCTCTAAAACAGGTCGAGCTGCTCGGCGGACGGTCGCGGCGGCCGGAAATGTTCGGTAGTGGTTTTCACGCTGGTCAGATTGAAACCAAGCCGCTCGCACGCCACTTCGAAACGCCGGCCGATCATCCAGGCGATCGGACCGGAGCCGGTCATGCGCTTGCCCCAGCTCGAATCGTAATCCTTGCCGCCGCGGGTTTCGCGGATGAGATTGATGACATGGCGATAGCGGTCGGGAAAATTCTCGATCAGCCATTCGCGGAACAAATCCTTCAGCTCGAGTGGCAGCCGCAACAGCACGTAGCCGGCGTGACGCACGCCGGTCTCCGCGATCGCTTCGAGAATCCGCTCGATCTCGGCGTCATTGATCGCGGGAATAACCGGCGCGACCAGAGCCGAGGCCGGCACGCCGGCTTTGACCAATTCGCGTAAAGCGTCGAGGCGGCGCGGCGGCGTCGAGGCGCGCGGCTCCATCACCCGCGCCAGTTTCGGATCGAGCGTCGTTACCGAAATCGCCACCTTGACCAAATCGCGCTTGGCCATACGCGTGAGGATGTCGAGATCGCGCAGCACCAGGGCCGATTTGGTGACGATGCCGACCGGATGGCCGGCGCGATCGAGAACTTCCAGGATCCGGCGCATGATCTGATAGCGCCGCTCGATCGGCTGATAAGGATCGGTATTGGTGCCGATCGCGATCGTCTTCGGCGAATAATCCGGCGCCGACAATTCGCGCTCGAGAAGCTCGGGCGCATTCGGCTTCATGAACAATTTGGATTCGAAGTCGAGCCCGGGGGAGAGGCCGAGATAGGCATGCGTGGGCCGGGCAAAACAATAGACGCAGCCGTGCTCGCAGCCGCGATACGGATTGATCGAGCGGTCGAATGAAAGGTCGGGCGAATCGTTGCGGGTGATGATCTTGCGGGTGGCGTCGATCGTGACCGTGGTTTTGAACGGCGGCAGTTGCTCCAGGCCTTGCCAGCCGTCGTCGAAGGCGACCCGCGCCAGAGGCTCGTATCGGCCGGACGTGTTCGACGCCGTGCCGCGGCCGCGACGTCGTTCGCGATCGACGCCCGGCTCGCCCGCCGGCGTGGAGGGCAGCGTTGCAGGCGGGCGTTTCAACGCGGATGAACGACTCATCGTTACAGCTCCAGGCAGAAAGCTAACGCGCGACTTGGAACAAAACAAGAACAATTACTCGTGATCGGCGAGGCTGCGATTGCCACTTCGGGTGCGGCGATGGCAGCAGGAAAGCCGGCTGGGGCACCCAAAATACTTGACTTAGTCAAGTATTTGCTCGACGTTTGGCGGCATGACAATCGTGACAGTGGAAAATGCCGATGTGCGGATCGCCGCGGTGCGCCGCTTCAATCGCTACTACACGCGGCAGATCGGCGTATTGCGGAAGACATTTCTCGATAGCCCCTACTCGCTTGGCGAAGCGCGCGTTTTGTACGAAATCGCCAGCTGCCGCGCACCAACTGCGAGCGACATCGCGCGGCGCCTCGATCTCGATGCCGGTTATCTCAGCCGCGTGCTGCGCAAATTCGAAAGACGCGGCTTGATCCGCAGGCGCACCTCGCCGAGTGACGGCCGGCAAAGCCATCTGACGCTCACCCCTCGTGGGCGGAAATCCTTCATGCC
>DASXJB010000031.1:0-10556 GCA_036497645.1 Xanthobacteraceae bacterium | reverse complement strand
ACCTGCGCATTAGCCAGCTCGGGTGGCGCACAATGACCGTGCATTTCATCGGCGCCGGGCCCGGTGCAGCCGACCTCATCACGGTGCGCGGACGCGAGCTGATCGCGCGTAGTCCGGTCTGCCTCTATGCCGGCTCGATCGTGCCGCGCGAGCTGCTGCGCTTCTGTCCGAAGAATGCGCGCATCGTCGACACCGCGCCGCTGTCGCTCGACGAGATCGAAGCCGAGTTCGTCGCCGCCGATGCGGCCGGACACGACGTGGCGCGGCCGCATTCCGGCGATCTGTCGATTTTCTCGGCGCTGGCCGAGCAGCTGCGCCGGCTTGACCGGCGGAATATCCCCTACACGCTGACGCCGGGCGTGCCGGCTTTCGCCGCCGCGGCGGCGGCCTTGCAATGCGAGCTGACGGTTCCGGAAGTAGCGCAGAGCGTCGTGCTCACGCGCGTCGGCGGCCGCGCTTCCCGGATGCCCGAGCGCGAAACGCTTGCCGCCTTTGCCGCAACCGGCGCGACGCTCGTCATCCATCTCGCCGTCCATGCGCTCGATGCAATCGTTGCCGAACTCACGCCGTTCTATGGCGCCGACTGTCCCGCCTCGGTCGTCGCCGAGGCGAGTTCATCGGCGCAGCGCGTCGTGTCGGGCACGCTCGCCGACATCGCCGTGGCGGTTGCCCAGGCGCGGATTGAGCGCACCGCGCTGATTCTGGTCGGCCGCGCGCTTGGCGCGCGCGATTTCCGCGACAGCGCGCTGTACGATCCCGGCTACCGCCGACGGTTTCGCGGAGGCGGCGGATGAGTGCAAGGAAATCAGACCTTGAACGGGGCGCGGCCAACCAGTTTCTGCTCGCGATCGAACAGCACGACCTCGATGGCGATATCGGTGCCTGCGACAATATTCGCCGCGGTTTCCTGCGCCGCCCGCGCAACCTGATCGCCGAGCGCAATGCCGGCGGCTCGCGCGATCGCAAAGGCTTGTGCCGCCGTATTCGCCGCCAGAACGCTACGTACCACCTGTTCGCCGGCGCCGGCCGCTGTCGCGAATTTTGCCAGTGTCGCGAGATCGACCTCGCCGCGTTTGGAGTGCAGATCGGCGAGCCCCTGCGCCAGCTTGGTCATCTTGGCGACGCCGCCAGCGACGGTGACGCGCGACACCGGATGCCGCCGCAGATATTTGAGCATGCCGCCAACGAAATCGCCCATATCGATCAGCGCAATTTCCGGCAGGCCATAAAGCTTCTGCGCGGCAGCTTCCGAATTCGCGCCGGTCGAGCCGACGACATGCGTGAGACCGGCGGCGCGCGCGACTTCGATGCCGGAATGGATCGAGGCAATCCATGCCGAGCAGGAATACGGCACCACAATGCCGGTGGTGCCGAGAATCGACAGACCGCCGACGATGCCGAGCCGCGCATTGAGCGTTTTCGCCGCCAGCGCCTCGCCGCCCGGAATGGAAATCTCGACTTCAGCATCCGCTGCGCGTCCGCTGGCTGCCGCAATCTCGGCGATCGCATCGACAATCATGCGCCGCGGTACCGGGTTGATGGCAGGCTCGCCCGGCGCAATGGGCAATCCGGCGCGCGTTACCGTACCAACACCCTCGCCGGCGCGAAAAATCACGCCACTGCCGGGCGCGCCGAGCCGCACCGTGGCGCAGATCAGCGCGCCGTGCGTCACGTCGGGATCGTCGCCCGCATCTTTGATGATGCCGGCAGTGGCGGCATTATCGGCCGTACGCGTCACGGCGAGCGCGAAGCTCGGCCGCTCGCCGCGCGGCAACGTCACCGCTACCGGATCGGGAAAGTCGCCGGTCACAAGCGCCGCAAAGGCGGCCTTGGCCGCGGCGGCAGCGCAGGTGCCGGTGGTCCAGCCGCGGCGCAAGGCCCGTTGCTGTTTCGCCACTTTCGCCATGCCGCTTCCTTTAGTCCCGGGAGCGGAACCCGTCACTACCGGCAAGCGGGAGTGATTTCATCATGACCGCATGGGATGCTTTGGCAGCGCGCCGGACCGCAATTCCGGTCTTTGCGCCAGGACATGTCTGGCTCGCCGGCGCCGGACCGGGCGACCCGGGCCTGCTCACGCTCGATGCCCTTGCCGGGCTCGCGCAAGCGGACGTTGTGGTGCACGACGCGCTGGTCGATCAGCGCGTACTGGCATTGGCCGGACCCCAGGCCCGGCTCGAATTTGCCGGCAAACGCGGCGGCAAGCCGTCGCCGCTGCAGGCCGATATCAGCGAACGCCTCGTCGCGCTCGCGCGCGCGCGCCATCGCGTGCTGCGGCTCAAGGGCGGCGATCCGTTCGTATTCGGTCGCGGCGGCGAAGAGGCCAAGACGCTCGCGCGGGCCGGGGTGCCGTTTCGCATCATTCCGGGCGTGACGGCCGGCCTCGCCGCGCTCGCCGCCGCAGGCATTCCGGCAACGCTCCGCGGCGTCAATCGCGCCGTTATTTTTGCCGCTGGACACGGCGCCGATGAAGATTTCGATTGGGCGCCGCTCGCACGGACCGGACAGCCGATCGTGCTGTACATGGTCATGCATAATCTTGAACGGATCACCGCGGCGATGCTCGAAGCGGGAATCGCCGCCAGCATGCCGGCCGCGGTCATCGTCGCTGCATCCACGCCGAAACAACGCGTTGTCGTATCCACGCTGGAAAAACTTGCCGGTGACGCGCGCGCACAGAAACTCGAGCCGCCGGCGATTGTGGTGATCGGCGAGATTGTCAAGCTGCGCGACAAGCTTGTGGTCGCGGAACCAAGCGCGTCGGTGGAATTGAAATGACCGGGCGCGGTCTGATCATCGCCGCGCCGCAATCCGGCGCCGGCAAGACCACAATCACCCTCGCGGTTGTAGCGGCGCTGCGGCGCCGCGGCGTGAAAGTCAGCGCGGCGAAAGCCGGTCCCGATTACATCGATCCGGCATTTCATGCCGCGGCGAGCGGAAGCGCGGCGGTCAATCTCGATTCCTGGGCCATGCCGGATGCGTTGATCGAGATGCTGGCGACACGCGCTGCAGACAACGCGGACATTTTCGTCATCGAAGGCGTCATGGGCCTGTTCGACGGCGCGGCGGCAAGCGCCGGCCGGCGCGGCACAACCGCCGATCTCGCCGCGCATTTCGATCTGCCCGTGGTGCTGGTGCTCGATGTCGCGCGCCAGGCGCAATCGGCGGCCGCCATCGCGCGCGGCTTTGCCGCGCACGATCCCACGGTGAAAATTGCCGGGGTTATTCTCAATCGCACGGCAAGCGAACGGCATCGCGCGCTCGTTGCCGACGCCATCGGCGCAGTCGGGCTTCCCATTTTCGGCGTGCTGCCGCGCGACGCCGCGCTTTCATTGCCGGAGCGGCATCTCGGACTGGTGCAGGCCGCCGAGCGTGCCGATCTGGCGGCATTGATCGAGCGGCTCGCCGCGACGGCGGAATGTTACTTCGATCTCGATGCAATCGTCGCGGCCGCCGCGCCGCTCACGTTTCATGCACGGCGCAACAGTGAGGCTGGTTTCCTGCCGCCGCCGGGCCAGCGCATTGCGCTGGCGCAGGATCGCGCTTTCAGCTTCGTTTATCCTCATGTTCTGGAGGCCTGGCGGAGCGCCGGCGCGGAGGTCTTTCCGTTCTCTCCATTGGCCGACGAAACGCCGGCGGAGCACGCCGACAGCTGTTGGCTGCCGGGCGGTTACCCTGAACTCCATGCGCACGCGCTCGCAGCGGCGCAGCACTTTGCCCAAGGCTTGCGGCGCTTCGCCGAGACGCGTCCGGTTCATGGCGAATGCGGCGGCTACATGGTTTTGGGCCAGAGCATCGAGGACAGCGATGGCCGCACGCACGCCATGACCGCGCTCCTCGGTCACACCACCAGCTTCGCCAAACGTAAGTTGCATCTCGGTTATCGCGCGGCGCGACTTTTGTCGGACGGCGTGCTCGGGCGCAAAGGAGCGCTCGTGCGCGGCCATGAGTTTCATTATGCATCGCTCACCGCAGCGGGCGACGATGAGCCGTTTGCCGAACTAAGCGACAGCGAGGGGCGCACGCTCGGCAAAGGCGGTGGCCGGCACGGCCGCGTCAGCGGCACATTCTTTCACGCGATAGCGGCCGGCGACGCTTAGAGAGCGAAGCCCTTCACCCGCGCGGCAGCCAGCAAGGCTCGAGCTCGACTCCAAATTTGGTCCGCGAACACATAATCGAATAATGATGCTTGGCCGGTGTTAACGCCGCAACAGTCGCGTTCCGGCGAATGCATTGGGAGACGCATCATGCAGAAATTTTCCTATCAACTGGTTTGCAATCCTGGCGGCGGTGATCATCAAGCAGGCTATTGGTGCGTTCTGGTATTCGCCCGCCCCGTTCGGTCCATCGTGGTGCAAGCTAGCCGGCGTCTCCGAGACAGAGATGAAGGCCGGTCTGGTCAAGGCGCTTATTCCGGACGTCATCGGCTCCGCGCTGATGGCATTTGTGCTGGTTCATGCTGTGCATTACGCCGGCGCGCACAACTGGGCGCAGGGCGCAGCCGTCGGCTTTTTCAATTGGCTTGGCTTTGTCGCCGTGGCGACGCTCGGCTCGGTCACGTTCGAGAAGCGGCCGCTGCAGCTTTACCTGATCAACAACGGGTATCTGCTTCTCGCACTGCTCATCATGGGGACGGTGCTGGCGGTCTGGCCGTGATGGCGAACGCACAACGACGTGAATTGAAAACTCGCTAGCTCGCGGCGGCCGCTGCCGCGTCATCGGCTGCGGCTTTGTCGGACACCCCAGCGTCGGCGAAAGTCGCCATGCCGGTATGACAGGCCAGCGCCGCGCGCAAGACCAGCACGGCGAGCGCCGCGCCCGACGCCTCGCCGAGCCGCATATCGAAATCGAGCAGCGGACTTAAGCCGAGTTCGTCGAGCAGCATGCGATGGCTGGCTTCGGCGGACACATGACTGGACAGCGCGTGCCCAAGCGTATCGGCCCGCAGCTTCGCCAGCGGGGCGACCGCGGCCGTGCAGACAAAACCATCGAGTACGACCGGAATACGCTGCCGCCGCGCCGCAAGCGTCGCGCCCAATATGGCGGCGAGTTCACGGCCGCCCAGCGCCGCGGCGACCGCGAGCGGTTCGCGCAGCACGGCCGCATGCCGCGCCAGCGCCTCGTCGATCGCTTGGCGCTTGCGCACGAGGCCTTCTTCATCGACGCCGGTGCCGCGGCCGGCCCAGCGCGCGCCGCCGCCGCCAAACAGCGCCGCGGAAACAGCGGCTGCCGCGGTGGTGTTGCCGATGCCCATTTCGCCCAAGCAGAGCAAATCGCATGCCGGCGAAACGGCGTTGTAGCCCTCAGTCACTGCAGCGAGAAATTCCTGCTCGGCCAAAGCCGGCGCTTGGGTGAAATCGGCGGTCGGCCGATCGAGCGCAAGCGGAATAACCCGCAGCTGCGCGCCGGCGGCCCGCGCCAATTGATTGATCGCGGCGCCGCCGGCGGCGAAGTTCGCCACCATTTGCGCCGTCACCTCGGCTGGATAGGCGGAGACGCCGCGCCCGGTGACGCCATGATTGCCAGCGAACACCAGAATCTCAACCCGCTGCAATCGCGGCGGCGCGTGGCCCTGCCACTGCGCGAGCCAGCCGACGAGTTCTTCGAGCCGGCCCAAACTGCCCGGCGGTTTGGTCAGCGTCGCTTCGCGTTGCGCCACTGCGGCGCTTGCGGCGGGATGGCCGCTCGGCAGATCGAGACAGGCGGAGCGAAGCACCGAAAATGAGGTAAAATCAGTCATGTCGATCAGCCATGTCGATCGATTCCGTGCGCCGGCTGGCGTCCGTCGAGATGTAGCAAATCGCCTCTATTGTCGCCATCAATTGGCGTGACCCGCATGACACCGATTTCCGGCAGCTGGCTTGAAGATCGCGCGCAAGAGTTCAAGGCGAGCCTCGCCTTCTCAACGTGCTTGCCGGTTGTGCGCGCGACGCCGCAAACAGCCGAGGCGATCGCGAGCGCGGTCTGGGCCTTTCCGGTCACCGGCCTCGTCGTTGGACTGATCGGCGCCTTGGTCTATGCGCTCGCACATCGGCTCGGCCTGCCGGCCTGGCCGGCGGCAACGCTGAGCGTCACGGCGACGCTCATAGTTACTGGTGCGCTGCACGAAGACGGCCTCGCCGACACCGCCGACGGTTTCGGCGGCGGCGACACGCGGCAAAGCAAACTCGACATCATGCGCGACAGCCGCACCGGCGCCTATGGCGTTTGCGCTCTGGTGCTGTCGCTTTCGCTGCGGATCGGCGCATTGGCAAGTTTCGCCGATGCCTATGCCGTCGTCTGGGCGCTGATCGCATCGCACTGCGCCGCGCGCGCAGCCATGGTGATCCTGATGTGGCTGTTGCCGCCGGCGCGCAGCGACGGCCTCTCCTATGAAGCCGGCAGCCCGCCCGGCGAAAGCGTTGCGGCCGCCGCGGCGATTGCTTTCATCGTGCTGCTGTTCTGCCTGCATCCGGTGCGGGGTTTTATCGCCGCGCTTGTTCTGATCGCGGCGGTCGCGCTGATGGCTTGGCTGAGCATGCGGCAGATCGACGGCCAAACCGGCGACGTTCTGGGCGCTACCGAGCAGGTCGGCGAGATCGCGGTTCTGCTGGTTGCGGTGGCGTAGTCCGTCATCCTGAGGTGGCCGCCAACCGATGACGGAAATTAGGAAATCATGCCCGCGCACGGTCAGCCGAGCGGATGCGATCTTCATCGGGCTCGAGCGGCAGCTGCACCGGCTGTTTGAGCTTGGCCGACAAATCGAGCGCCTTGGTGAGCATCAGCCGGTCGTGCGCTTCGGCCGCGGTCGCCGCCTGGGTCGATAGCCCGAGCGAGACGCGGTTGAGAAAGGAATCGGTCTCTTCGCGCATCGGCCCGCGCAATTCGCCAAGCGCCATGTCGCCGGGCGGATACGAGCCGAGAAAATCAACCAGCCGGCTTTCGTCCGGCGCATAGCCCTCGCTCTGCGGCGCGGAAACCGCGAGCACCATGTCGCGATGGGTGTCGTCGATGGTCAGCACGCCATGAGTGCCGTTGATGCCGACCTCGAGACTGTAGACCGCGCCCGGCCAGGTTACCGGCAGCGCCCAGGAAATATTGAGGTGATAGATGGTGCCGTCGGCGCACATGATCATCCCGGCGGTCGCGTCGATGCCGTGATAGAGCGGGCCCAGCACCTTGTCGACCGAACGCGCGTAACATTCGACCGGCTGTTTGCCTTCGAGATACCACATCACGATGTCGAGGGCGTGGGTGCCGGAAATCACCATCGGCGAAATCGTGGCCGGATCGTCGGTACGCTTGTAATTGTCGATCGCGACCAGGCGATTCATGAATGCGCGCGAGGCGACCATGGTGACGTCGCCGAGCGCGCCGCTTCGCACCTTCTCCTTGCCGGCGAGCCATTTGCGCCGGAAGCGCTGCGTGTAACCAACCACCGCATCGACTTTGGCCTCGGTGATCGCCTTGAGCACGCGCGCCGACTGCGCAAGATCGGTGGCCAGCGGCTTCTCGATCAGCATCGGCGCGCCGCGTTCGACCGCCGCCAGGATCGGGGCGACATGCAAATGCTCGTCGGTGGCGATGATCGCCGCCGTCACTTCCGGCCGGGCCAGCAGCGCACGGTAGTCGGTGGTGACGAAATCGGCGCCGATCCGCGCGGCAACATCGCCGCCGCGATTGTGATTGAGCTCGGCGATGCCGATCCATTCCACCGCGGGATGCCGCGCCGCCACTTCGCCGCGAAACAATCCGACGCGGCCAGCGCCGATGATGGCAAGCCCGACGCCTTTGGCGTTCTTCCTCATACGTTGAGGCCCGCGCGATTGCGCTGCTTGAGTTCCGCTATACCGGAAATCGTCTCATTGGTTAGCGGCAGATCGATCGGTTCGTTGCGGTCGGCCGACAGATCGGCGGCGCTGTAAGTCTCCATTACCCGGCGCGCGCTTTCCGGCGTCACCATCACCGGCGTGTCGCGAATGCAAGCTTCCAGAAAATGCAGCGTCTCCGGGCCGATGCCGCCGGCGTAAACATGGTCGACCCATTCGCCGGGCATGGTGGACATCGCGAATTCCTGGCCGCGCTTGGCGGTATTGAGCCAGTTGTCGCGCTGAGTGTCGTCAAGGGTGAGCGCGCCTTCGGTGCCGGTGATTTCGATCCAGGTCGAACAGTAGTTCGGATAGCTCGGCGGAAAATTCCAGCCGCCGCCAATCATCACCACGACGCCGTTATCCATGGTGACCGTGGTGAACATGACGTCATGGGAGCCATTCACCGGCTTCATGTAACCGTAAGCGCCCTGGCTATAAACGCGGACCGGCTTCGCCGGCTCGAGCAGCCAGAATACGAAATCGAGATCGTGCGTCGATTCCATCACCACCGGCGACAGCCGGACGCGGCTGGCGATTTTCTTGCCGAGATCGCGCGAGAGATGGCGGCTCACCAGCACGGAAACGACACTGCCGAGCGTGCCGTCGGTAATCTTCTTTTTGGCAAAAGCGATTTTCGGATTGAAGCGCTGCGAATAACCGATGGTGAATTTCAGATTGTTGCGCTTTGACAGCTGGATGAGCTCATCAGCTTCCCACAATTCCAGCGCGATCGGCTTTTCCAGCATCACATGCTTGCCGGTGCGCAGGCAGTCGCGCGCGATCGGATAATGGTTGGCCTCCGGCGTGGTCGAGATGTAGACCACGGAAATCTTGTCGTTGGCGATGATTTCTTTGTAGTCGAGAATCGCGGTCGCGGGCCTATAGAGCTTCTTCACCTCGGCGAGCCGGTCCGGCTTGATGTCGCACAGATGCAATTTGTCGACCAGCGCCGTGCGCGAGAGCGTGTCGGCGCGCAAGCCCCCGATCCAGCCGACTCCGATCACTGCCGCTTCCACCGTCTTCACTGCGCGTTTCCTTCCCGGTTTGCTGCGGCCGCATAAGAACCATGATGGCGCAGCCGGCGCAACGCTTCATGCATGTTCATGCTCGGGCCGACGGAAGCGGCGCAGCGACCCCAAAGACTTTCTGAGCGAATTGCGGATAGACCTCCGCCAGCATAGGCGCGACCACACTGCGCATCAGGCGGAGCGCTTCGGCGCTCGGCGCCGGCGTGGGTGGCACCTGCGCCGGACGGTCGAAGGCGAAGCCGGTATTCTCGACGACCTCTTCGACGCTATGGCCGGGATGGACGCTCGCAAGACGAAAACGCCGCTGCGCGAACTCAAACAGGCAGCGATTGGTTATGAGTGCGATCGGCCCTCCCGGGCGGACCACATTGTCGGGGCTGCCGCCCGGGGCGCTGATGAAATCGACTTTGGGCACCAGCGTGCGGCGTGAATGCTCGAGGCGAAACAGAATGACGCGCGACACGACATAATAAAGATAGGCCGAGCCAAACGAGCCAGGGAACCGCGCTTTGGGTTTTTCGTAATCGCCGACGCTGACCAGATTGATATTGCCTTCGCCGTCGATCTGGCCGCCGGAGAGAAAGAACACGTCGATGCGGCCTTGGCCGGCACAGTCGAATAATTCGCGTGCGCCGTCGGTGAAGAAGGTGTGGGCGCGGCTACCGAGCAGCGACACGTAGAGTCTGTTCGAATTGTGAAGGCAGGCACGCTCGCGCGCCAACAGCGCAGCCGTCGCCGGGATCGGCGAAGCCGCGCCGACTGCGACATGGCGCGCATCGCCGATCAGACGGCAGATGACGTCAGCGAGCAATTCCTCGTCGCGGAATTCTGTCATGGCCGGGCGGTTGAGTTACGCCGCGCGCTTCGCGTAGACATAGCGGTCGAGATATTGCGCAAAACCTTCCGGCGTCGCGGCGAGCCGTGCGTATTCGCTCATATGCGCGGCATCGATGCCATAGCGATACGGCAACGGCAGCGGCCAGGCACCGCGCCGCTCGACTGCGACCGCTTCAACATAGAAACCCGGCACAGTGCCGGCGGCGAAGAGCGGATCGTGCAGTAAATCCGTCTCGTGAATTTCTTCCACCGTCACGATCGTTCGCGCCGCTGCGTGCGCCATGATGACGAGTTCGCGCTCCCTGCCGATGTAAACATTGCCGTCGCGATCGGCGAGCGGCGCGTGAAACAGCGCAACGTCCGGCTTGAGCGCCGGCAAGAGCACGATCGGATCGTCGTTGCCGAACGGATTGTCGATGACTTTCCAATCGGGGCGATGCGCCATCAGGTCCGAGCCGATCAAGCCGCGCAGCGGCATGAACGGCACGCCTTTTTCGGCGGCATGGAATTGGGCGTGCAAAGCGGGACAGGTGGCGTCGCGCATGTGAATCGCGCCGGCGAGGATGGCGGCGTTAAAGCGCGGCGCGGCACCAAACTCGCCCAGGCTGACCGCAGATGTCTCCAGCGTCGCGATGGCGCCGGCGCCGATCAACAGATCGGTTTGCAAGGTCGAGGTCGGCAGCGCGACCAGACGCAGGCGTTTGACGCCGCGGCGAATGAGCGCCCGCGTCGCCGCCATGGCGACGCCCGACGTCTCGCGCGGCACTGCCAGCATGCAGCCGTCGGTAATCGGCGCCAGCGCTTCATCGAGCGAGCGGGTTATCCGAGCCATCAGCGGAAGGTA
>DASXJB010000030.1:0-2735 GCA_036497645.1 Xanthobacteraceae bacterium | reverse complement strand
GGCGCCCATGCCGCCGGCAGCGCAAAAATCCTCCATGTAGCCATTGCCGACCGGCTTCAGATTCACCAGCACCGGCGTCGAGTCGGAAAGCTCGTTAATCCGCTCGAGCGAAACCTTCACGCCGGCGCGGCCGGCGATCGCGGTGAGATGAATGACCGCGTTTGTCGACCCGCCGAGCGCAAGCAATACGCGCAGCGCATTCTCGACCGATTTTTCCTTGATGAGTTGCGACGGCCGCAGTTTCGAACCGAGCAGCTTGACCGCGGCGACGCCGCTCGCCTCCGCCGCGCGCAAGCGGTCCGCATGCACGGCAGGGATCGCGGCGGTCCCCGGCAGACACATCCCGAGCGCCTCGATGAGGCAGGCCATGGTCGAAGCCGTGCCCATCACCGCGCAAGTACCGGCGGTCACGGCAAGCTGACCTTCGACATCGGAGATCTCGGCGGCGTCGATATCGCCGGCGCGATAGCGCGCCCAGAAGCGGCGGCAATCGGTGCAGGCGCCGAGCCGCTCGCCGCGATGCCGCCCGGTCATCATCGGCCCCGCGACGAGCATGATCGCCGGCCGGTCGGCCGAAACCGCGCCCATCAGCTGCGCCGGTACCGTTTTGTCGCAGCCGCCCATCAATACCACCGCGTCCATCGGCTGCGCGCGGATCATTTCCTCGGTGTCCATCGCCATCAGGTTGCGGTACTTCAGGCTGGTCGGGGTGAGAAAAACTTCGCCGAGCGAAATCGTCGGAAATTCGAGCGGCAAGGCGCCGGCCGCGAGCACGCCGCGTTTGACCGCGCTCAACAGTTCGGGAAAGTGGCGGTGGCAATTGTTGAAATCCGACCCGGTATAGGCGATCCCGATCACGGGCTTGCCGAGCATCTCGCGCGAATAGCCCATGGATAGCGCGAAGGAGCGCCGCAAATAGCGGGAGAAATCGCGGTCGCCGTAATCGGTAAGGCCGTGGTCAAGGCCGGCACTGCGGTCGGTCATGGCTCATTGTGGTCCCAATATTGAAGGCCAGATATTCAAGGGTACGCACGGGCGACACCGGTTGGCAAAATCATAGCCCGTTTTGCGCCAATTGATCGGGATCAAATCGCACGCGTCGGGGACGGTCTATATGGCCTCGACAAATACCCTAGAACGCTTCTAGAAGTCTTCCCGCGACTGTTCCAATATTCAAGCCGGCCGACAGCCGGAGACGATCGCCAATGGCCTATCCCGACAATCGCCCGGACATTGATTATCACGGCTATTTCACGGGGGCGCTGGCGCGGCTGCGGACCGAGCGGCGTTACCGCGTATTCGCCGATCTGGAGCGTATCGCCGGGCGCTTTCCGCATGCGCTGTGGCATTCGCCGCAGGGCCCGAAAGGCGTCGTCATCTGGTGCTCCAACGACTATCTCGGCATGGGCCAGCATCCGAAAGTCGTCGGCGCCATGGTCGAGACCGCGACCAGGATGGGCACCGGCGCCGGCGGCACCCGCAACATCGCCGGCAACAACCATCCGCTGGTGGAGCTCGAGCGCGAGCTCGCCGACCTGCACCGCAAAGACGCCGCGCTCGTCTTCACGTCGGGATATATTTCAAACGAAACCGGCATATCGACGCTGGCGCGCCTGATGCCGAACTGCCTGATCCTGTCGGACGCGCTCAATCACAATTCCATGATCGAAGGCGTCCGCCAGGCGCATTGCGAAAAGCAAATCTTCCGCCACAACGACATGGCGCATCTGGAGCAGCTGTTGGCGGTTGCCGATCCGCTCCGCCCGAAGCTCATCGTGTTCGAAAGCCTCTATTCGATGGACTGGGACGTGGCGCCGGTGGCGCAGATTTGCGACCTCGCTGCGTGTTATGGCGCGATGACCTATGTCGACGAGGTGCACGCGGTGGGCATGTACGGGCCGCGTGGCGCGGGAATTGCCGAGCGCGACGGCGTCATGGACCGCATCGACGTGATCGAAGGCACGCTGGCCAAGGCGTTTGGCTGTCTCGGCGGTTATATTGCTGGCTCAAGCACGCTGATCGACGCCGTGCGCTCCTATGCGCCGGGATTTATTTTCACGACCGCGCTGCCGCCGTCGGTCTGCGCCGCGGCGACTGCGGCGATCCGGCACCTGAAAATCTCGAACTGGGAGCGCGAGCGCCATCAGGAGCGCGCGGCGCGCACCAAGGCGGTGCTGACCGCCGCTGCTTTACCGGTGATGACGAGCCCGACGCATATCGTGCCGGTCTTCGTCGGCGATCCGGAGCGCTGCAAAGAAGCGAGCGATCTTTTGCTTGCCGAGCACGGCATTTACATCCAGCCGATCAACTATCCGACGGTACCGAGGGGCAAGGAGCGGTTGCGCATCACGCCGAGCCCTTATCACGATGACGGCTTGATCGACGCGCTGGCCGAAGCGTTGGTCGACGTCTGGCAGCGGCTCGATTTGCCGTTCAAGGAGCGCGCGCTCGCGGCGGAGTGAATCTCCTCCTTCGGCTCCGGCACGTCGCGGTCCAGACCGTCTCGACCCTTGGTCGCGATCCGGCGCGCCGCGACGGCCACCGCGAGGGTGACGACCAAGAATCGCGCCAGATGATGCGCCCCGACATAAACAGGGTCGAGGTGAAGCGCGAGCGCCAGCACCATCATCGTGTCCTGGGCGCCTGGCGCAAAAGCAATGACGATATTGGCGATCGGAAACGAAAATAGCCGCGCCACGATCACGACAAACACCGTCGCCACCACCATCGATACG
>DASXJB010000029.1:0-9048 GCA_036497645.1 Xanthobacteraceae bacterium | reverse complement strand
GGACGGCAAGGACGAACTCGCCGAGCTCGAAGAAAAGATCAAGCACACGAAGCTTTCGAAAGAGGCGCGCGAGAAGGCGCAGCACGAGCTCAAGAAGCTGCGGCAGATGTCGCCGATGTCGGCGGAAGCCACCGTCGTGCGCAATTATCTCGACTGGCTGCTTTCGATTCCGTGGAACAAGAAGTCGAAGATCAAAAAAGACCTTACGCTGGCGCAACAGATCCTCGACGCCGATCACTTCGGTCTCGAGAAAGTCAAGGAGCGCATCGTCGAATATCTCGCTGTGCAGCAGCGCGCCAATAAGCTGACCGGCCCGATCCTTTGTCTGGTCGGTCCGCCTGGCGTTGGTAAAACCTCGCTCGGCAAGTCGATCGCCAGGGCAACCGGACGCGAATTCGTCCGCGTTTCGCTCGGCGGCGTGCGCGATGAGGCCGAAATTCGCGGTCATCGGCGGACATATATCGGCTCGATGCCGGGCAAGATCATTCAGTGCATGCGCAAGGCGAAGACCTCGAATCCGTTGTTCCTGCTCGACGAGGTTGACAAGATGGGCGCCGATTTCCGCGGCGATCCGTCATCGGCGCTGCTCGAAGTGCTCGATCCCGAGCAGAACCACGCCTTCAATGACCACTATCTCGAGGTCGATTACGATCTGTCTCACGTGATGTTCATCACCACGGCGAACACGCTCAATATTCCGCCGCCGCTGATGGACCGCATGGAGATCATTCGCATCGCCGGCTACACCGAAGACGAGAAGGTCGAGATCGCGCGCAAGCACCTTATCCCGCACGCGGTCGTCAAGCACGGCCTCGGACCGAAGGAGTGGTCGATCGACGACGAAGCGTTGCTGACGATGATCCGGCGCTACACCCGTGAAGCGGGCGTCCGTAACCTCGAGCGCGAGCTCTCGACTTTGATCCGCAAGGCGGTCAAGGAGCTCACGATTTCGAAGAAGGAGTCGGTCCAAGTCACGGATAAAGTGCTCAGCGAATATCTCGGCGTGCCAAAATTCCGCTTCGGCGAAGTTGAGGACCAGGATCAGGTCGGTGTGGTCACCGGCTTGGCCTGGACCGACGTCGGCGGCGAGTTGCTCACGATCGAAGCGGCCATGATGCCCGGCAAGGGCAAGATGACCGTGACCGGTAATCTGCGCGATGTCATGAAGGAGTCGATCTCCGCGGCGGCATCTTACGTCCGCATGAGGGCGGTGGCCTTCGGCATCGAACCGCCGTCGTTCGATAAGCGCGATATCCACGTCCACGTGCCGGAAGGCGCAACGCCGAAAGACGGACCATCGGCCGGCGTCGCCATGGTGACGGCGATCGTCTCGGTGATGACCGGCATTCCGGTGTACCGCGATGTGGCGATGACCGGTGAAATCACCTTGCGCGGCCGCGTGCTGCCGATCGGCGGCTTGAAGGAGAAGCTGCTTGCGGCCCATCGCGGCGGCATCAAGACCGTGCTGATTCCAGAAGAGAACGCGAAGGACCTGGTCGAGATCAACGAGAGCATCAAGAGCGGCCTCGACATCGTGCCGGTGTCCCGGATGGATGAGGTTCTGGCACGCGCGCTCGTGCGCAAGCCGGAGCCTATCGTCTGGGAAGAAGCGGCGGCGAAACCGGTCGACGTTCCGGAACCCGTGGTGGAAGAGGATTCGTCCGGTCTTACCGCGCATTAGCGCATGATTCCGAAAAGTGGGAACCGGTTTTCGGATAAGATCATGCGCAAATAGAGTACGTGATCCCGATAGCATCGGATCAAGGCGGCGCCGTTTGGCGCCGCCTTTTCGTTGCCAGGCCGCCCGAGCAGTACCAGATTGGCCGGGCCTCTCAGTTTCGCTAAGACCTTCTCCAGGGCGTCGCCAGTACCCGCCGCATTGACGGGCAGGGGCTAATAGCCGAGGCAAGCGCGTGCGAAACTCTGGTCGACTGATCGCGGGATCCATCACCGTTGCGGTGGTGGGGATGCTTTTCGCCGCAGCATTGGCGGACGATTTTCCGCTCGTCGGCAACTATACCCAGAACGTCGCGTGCAAGGGCGACGGCAGCGATCAAGCCACCGCCAGGGTTACGATCTCACTGCAGGAAATCGTGTCCAATGTCGGGGTCTGCACCATCTTGGATAAAAAAACGAATGGCCCCAGCATCTCGGCGCATGTTGAATGCAAATTCGCCGGCGGGCCGCTGATCGGCGACGTCACGTTCACCCCGAGGCCCGATAATACGATAGAATTCATCGATCGCGACATGACGTACAAGGCAGTGCTGTATCGCTGTCCGCAATAAGGTTTTGGCCGATCGCCAGGTATCGCTCTCGTTTTTAGTCGAATGGAGCGCACGCATGAGTCACTATCGCAGCCTGCAAGCGGAGACGGTGAAATTTCGCGGCCATAACGGCGATCACGGCGAGGCCTATTACGCCAGGCCGATCGCTGCGGGGAAGTATCCCGGCATTGTCGTGATTCATCATCTTCCCGGATGGGACGAATGGATCATGGAGGTCGTGCGTAAACTGGCCCACCACGGCTATGCGGCGATATCGCCCCATTTATATTTTCGCGAAGGATCGGACAGTCCGGACGATATCGGCGCGCGCGTGCGTGCGGCCGGCGGCGTCGCAGACGCGCAAATCATGGGCGATGTCGCCGGTGCAATGGGGTATCTGCGCGCGCAGCCCAACGCTACGGGGAAAATCGGAGTCATCGGATTCTGCTCCGGCGGGCGCCACACCTACCTCGCCGCGTGCACGCTCTCCAGCATCGACGCCGCGGTGGATTGCTGGGGCGGCAATGTCATTGTCGACAATCCGAAGGATCTCAACGACAAGCGGCCGGTCGCGCCGATCGATCTAACCGAGAAGCTGAGCTGCCCGCTGTTGGGCATTTTCGGAAATGAGGACGCCAATCCGACCGCTGACCAAGTGAACAGGACCGAGGCCGTACTTAAACGCCTTGGCAAAAACCACGAATTCCACCGCTATGATGGCGCCGGGCACGCCTTCTTTAACACGGCGCGCGACGCCTACCGGCCCGAACAAGCGCTGGATGGCTGGAAAAAGGTGTTTGCGTTTTTCGCGCGCCATCTGGCCGTTGCGGCAACAACTATCGCCGCCGAGTGAGCATGCAGACACAGACAAGGATTTAGGGTTATCGTCATGTGCAGCTACATCGTGGAAAAGACCGCTCTCGTCGGCAGCGCCAAAGGCCGTAAGGGGTGGATGCGGATCGACACCGCCAATGTCTATTTCGATCATCCGTATTATTCGACGCTTGACCACGTTCTCGCGATCGACTTCACCAACGAAGGCGAGGGCGGACGCGACCGCGTGGCGGTCGAACTGAGCGCCGATTCCGCCCGCGCATTGGTGGCGCGCATCCTTACCGCGCTCGCGAGCGGCGAAGCGGCACATGGCGGGCCGGCGCAAGCCGCAGATTCAGCCGCCGCGGCTTGACGCGGCCGCAACAACGGCGCTTTCGAGCGTCAGAGGGGGGACTGGGATGAGACTGGTCGTTTATTTGTTGGCGATCATCTGCGCGATCGCCGCCATCACGTATATCACCACGCAAGCCGGGTCGCTGCCGACATTCATGCCTGGTTATGCGGCCGGCTCTGCGCGCATCCACTCGACCCATGCGCTGGCCGCCGCAATCGCGGCGGTGGTTCTCTTCATCATCGGATGGGCCGTCGGCCGCTCGCGGGCGTGAGTTCTGCGCCGCCGCTTTAGTTGGCCGCCGTTGCAACCTGACGGCGCGCCCTATCGCTTGCCGCTATTTTTCAGCGCCAGCTTGCGCTGCACGCGTTCGTCGAAGCGCGAAACGCTGACGACCACACGCCGGTGCGTGCCACCGCCGATCGGCTCGAATTCGTCGCGCGCCGCCACGCGAAATGTGATGGTGCGGCCTTGAACCTGCGAGACCTCGGCGATTGCGGTGACCCGCAGCCCGACCGGCGTCGCCGCGGTATGGGTCACATCGAGTTGAATACCCAAACTCTGGTGACCGCTCGGAAGCAGGTGTTCGACCGCGGCCAGCGCCGCAGCTTCGATGAGATTGATCATCACCGGCGTCGCCAAGACCGCGATCCGGCCTGAGCCGACAAAGGGCGCGGTATGCTCAGGCCCAACCACGATTTCAGCCGTGCCGGTGAGGCCGGGGACGATCCGGTCGAGAAATGTGCGGCCGCCGTCGGGCGAAGTCATCCACGCTTTATAGCGCCAATTCCCCAGATCGTGCTAAGCGACTGCTCTGTTGTGCTATCATGGCCATGCAACAGCCCGGGGGGTTAAAGCATGTCTCGTTACGCGCTTTTGGCAGCCGCTCTGATCGTGTTCGTGCCAGCGGGGCCGTGTTTCGCGGTCGATGCGAAGCAGAAAATGGCAACGTGCAAATTCGGCGCGGACGACCAGAAACTGCAAGGCGCGGCGCGCAACGCTTTCCTCAAGAAGTGCATGGCGAATAGGGACGAGCCGCGCGGCCCGGCGCCTGCCGGAGCGGTCGCCGCGCCCAAGCAGTAGCGCGCCCCGCAATCATTTGTCGCATGAATCTGCCGCCGCTGCGCACGCTGTTCTTCGAGGATCTGTCGGTCGGTATGACCGAGACGCTGGAAAAGACGGTGTCATCCTCGGACGTGGTCGGCTTTGCGCAGCTTACCGGAGATCGCAATCCCATCCATCTTTCTGAACATTTCGCGGCGCGTACGTCATTCGGCAAGCGCATCGCGCACGGGCTTTATACTGCGAGTCTGATTTCCGCTGTGCTCGGCACGCGGCTTCCGGGGCCGGGCGCGATCTATATTTCGCAGACGCTGAATTTCCGGGCGCCGGTGAAAATCGGCGATACCGTCGTTGTCACGGTCACTGTGCGCGAGCTCATTCCGGAAAAATCGCGTGCGCGGCTGTCGTGCATTTGCGCCGTCGACGGCGAGGTGGTGCTGGACGGCGAGGCGCTGGTCAAGGTCCCGAGCGAGAAGACGGCCAAGGGCAAGCGGCCAATGATCAAGCTGTAATGATCGGGGCGCAATCATCCTCCCCGCTTCGCGGGGAAGGATGGATGAGACGACAAATGAGACGCGCCAAACCGAAACCGCAGGCGCAGCGGCGGACACCGAGTGAAACGCGCCGGCCATTATTGGTCATTGACGGCGATTCCTTCGCGCATCGCGCTTACCATGCGCTGCCGAAAAACATCCTCCGCGACGGCGACCGTCCCGCCGGCGCCATTCTCGGCTTTGCCAACCGTCTGTTGCAGCTCTACCGCACCGAGCGGCCGCGTGCGGTGCTGGTCGGCTGGGACACGCTCGAGGCGGCGACCTATCGCCACGACGCCTTCGCCGACTATCAAAGCGGCCGCGAATTCGACGACGATTTGGTCGAGCAACTGGCGCTCATTCCGAAATTCGTTGCCGCCTGCGGCTTCGCCAATACCAAACGCCCGGGCTACGAGGCCGATGATTTTCTCGCCGCTGCGGCGAGCGCCGAGGAGCGGCGCGGCGGCACCGTGCTGGTGGCGAGCGGCGATCGCGATGCGTTTCAGCTCGCCTCAGCGCGAACGACGATCCTTTATCCGGTGCGCGCCGGCGAGATGGCGCGGATCGGGCCGGAGCAGGTGCGTGAACGCTATGGCGTTGAGCCGAAACAGGTGCCGGATTTCATTGCGCTGCGCGGCGATCCGTCCGACAAATTACCGGGAGCGCCAGGCGTGGGTGCGCTCGGCGCGGCGGCTTTGCTGGGCCGCTACGGCAGCCTCGATGCAATCCTCAAAGCCGGGCGATTTGCGCGCATCGCCGACGATCTGCGGCTCTACCACGCCATTGCCACCATGAACAAGAAGGCGCCGCTGCCTAGTCTCACGCGGCAAAAGCCGACCTTCGCCAAAGCCGCGGCGCTTGCTCGCAAATGGCAGCTTCGGCAATTGGCGACACGGTTGGAGGAGATGGCGCGTGCTCCGTCATTGCGAGGAGCGAAGCGACGAAGCAATCCAGGTCAGTTGTAGGGCTGGATTGCTTCGCTTCGCTCGCAATGACGGCGATCACCGCCCCCGCTGACGCTCCGCCAGCGCTTCGCCGAAGGCTGCGAATAGCTTGCGATTCACCGGATTGTGCTGCGCGTCGTATTCGGCATGCCACTGCACGCCGAGCGCGAAGCCGGGCGCCTCGGCGACGCGGATCGCCTCGATGGTGCCGTCATCGGCCACGCCCTCGACCACGATGCGCTTGCCCGGTTCGAGAATACCCTGGCCGTGGAGCGAATTGACGCGAATGCAGCCGGTCCCCAGCAATTTGGCAAATACGCCGCCGGGGGTGAGGCGCACGTCGTGACGGTCGGCAAACACCACTTGCACATCTGGGTGGAATTCGCCGTTCGGCAATCGCGGCGCGCGATGATTGATGCGCCCGGGTAGTTCGCGGATTTCCGGATGCAGCGAGCCGCCATAGGCGACGTTGATCTCCTGAAAGCCGCGGCAAATGCCGAACAACGGCACGCCGCGTTCAACGCAGGCCTCGACCAAGGCGAGCGCCATAGCGTCGCGCGCATGGTCATAAGGCTCGCTGCTGGGATGGGCGTCGTGGCCGAACAGGCTGGGATGGACATTGGCGCGCGCGCCGGTGAGCAGAATGCCGTCGACGGTGTCAAGGAGCGCGCCGATGTCGGTGATCTCGGGCGAGCCCGCGAACACCAGCGGCAGGGCGCCGGCGGCCTCGGCGACCGCGCGCAGATTGCGCTCGCCGACGCGCTGCGCCGGGAACTTGCCCTCCATCAGGTGCAAGCTGCCGATCACGCCGACGACGGGCTTTCTGCGGGTCACCTTACGGCCCTCAACCCTGCGCTGCCACGATTGATTGGGAATATCACCCGGGGGCAGGGGTTGAGAAGACGGTCACGCTACCTCCTTCGTGACTTCGTCCGCGATCGCCGCCAACGCCTTGGTCATTGCCGCAACGGCGCCGGCGCTTTTTTCGCCGAGCCCGGCGCGCGCGGCGATCCAATCCGGCGCGTTGTAGCTGAGCCAGACCTTGCCATCGCCGCCCTGCCAGACCAGCGCTTTGAGCGGCAGATCGATGCCGGCGCGCTGCTGATCCTGCATCAAGACCGTGCCGCCCTTCGGATTGCCGAACAGCACCACTTCAGTCGGCCGCAACGGAATACCGACCGCGGCCGCACCGGCGGCGTGATCGATGCGCGCGAAGACGGTCAGGTCGCGCTTCTGCAACGCTGCTAGCAGCCGCTCCATGGTTTCGGCAGCGGAATAGCGGCTGGCGATCGAGACAAGCCCTTCTTGCGCCATGGCGGCCCGTTTCCTGATGCGTGTCGATGCTCTACAAGTAAGGCGATCCCGCGAATAAGTAAGATGGATTGCCGGGTCAAGCGCGGCCATGACCACTCCAGCCTGGCTTTGCCGCGCTATGCCTTTCGCTGTAGTTGCCGCCCTGGAGGCCTTTATGTTCGAACGCGATGAAGTGCTGCAAGACCTGCATAATCGTCTGGTAGCGGCAGGAATAAATCCGCTTGATCCGAAGGTGCAGGCGATCTGCGAGGTCGTGAACGCGTACTACGCGGAAAAGACTCGCGAGGTGCTGGAGAAGATGCAGGCGGTGCTGAGCAAAATACCGACGTAGGACGCAACCTAGCTATTCCGCCGCCTCGACGCGCTTGTTCTTGCCGCGGTCGCGGGCGCGGCGCGCCAGCACCGGCTTTAAAAACGCTCCCGTGTAGCTCACTGGCGTCCGGGCAACGTCGTCCGGCGTCCCGGCGGCGACTATCTCGCCGCCGCCGTCGCCGCCTTCGGGGCCAAGATCGATGATCCAGTCGGCGGTCTTGATCACTTCCAAATTGTGCTCGATGACCACGACCGTGTTGCCGGTCTCGACCAGCTCGTGCAGCACGTCGAGCAGCTTCGCCACATCGTGAAAATGCAAGCCGGTGGTCGGCTCGTCGAGGATATAGAGCGTGCGGCCGGTGGCGCGCTTCGACAATTCCTTGGCGAGCTTAACGCGCTGCGCCTCGCCGCCCGACAGCGTAGTCGCCTGCTGGCCGACATGAATGTAATCGAGGCCGACGCGATGCAGAAGCTTTAGCGGCTCGCGCACCCGCGGCACCGCCTTGAAGAATTCCAGCGCCTCCTCGACCGTCATGTCGAGCACGTCGGCGATCGACTTGCCGCGGAACAGGATTTCCAGCGTCTCGCGGTTGTAGCGCTTGCCCTTGCAGACGTCGCAAGTGACGTAGACGTCCGGCAGGAAGTGCATCTCGATGCGGATCACGCCGTCGCCCTGGCAGGCCTCGCAGCGGCCGCCCTTGACGTTGAACGAGAAGCGGCCCGGTTCGTAGCCGCGGGCGCGTGATTCCGGCAGCCCGGCGAACCATTCGCGGATCGGCGTGAACGCGCCGGTGTAGGTCGCCGGATTGGAGCGCGGCGTGCGGCCGATCGGCGACTGGTCGATATCGATGATCTTGTCGAGATGCTCGACGCCTTCGATACGGTCATACGGGGCAGGGGCCTCGCTGGCATTGTTCAAACGTCGCGCCAGCGCCTTGTAGAGCGTATCGACCAGGAGAGTGGATTTGCCGCCGCCGGACACGCCGGTGACGCAAGTGAACAGGCCGAGCGGAATCTCTGCGGTGATGTTTTTCAGATTATTGCCGTGCGCGCCGATGATTTTCAGCGTCCGGCTCGGATTACGCGGCCGGCGCTCGGGAATGGGCACGACCAGTTCGCCCGAGAGATATTTCCCGGTCCAGGATTGCGGCGCGGCGATCAGATCGTCGATCTTGCCTTCTGCGACGATATGGCCGCCATGGATGCCGGCGCCCGGACCGATATCGAGGACATGGTCGGCGGCACGGATGGCGTCCTCGTCGTGCTCGACCACGATCACGGTGTTGCCAAGGTCGCGAAGTCTTTTCAGCGTTTCCAGAAGCCGCGCATTGTCGCGCTGATGCAGCCCGATCGACGGCTCATCAAGGACGTAGAGCACGCCGGTCAGTCCGGAGCCAATTTGCGATGCGAGCCGGATGCGCTGGCTCTCGCCGCCCGAGAGCGTGCCGGAG
>DASXJB010000028.1:0-24477 GCA_036497645.1 Xanthobacteraceae bacterium | reverse complement strand
GGCACCACGCCGGGTGGCGCGATGATCTCGCCCACATCGATATAGTCGAGCTCATGCAATTCTACGCCGTCGAGGCAAATGATTTTACCGGGCCAATTGAGTTCGCGATGCATGAGCCGCCCGAACGTCTTGCCGATATCCCCGTCGATCGCCAGCAGCAAAAGCTTGATCCGCTCCTGCACCGGCTCCAATCCGCCGGCGATGGCTTCGGCTGCGGCGCGCAAGCGTGAATGTTCCGGATCGCCGCGCCAGGTGAATGCGATGGTGACGCCAGGAACATTGTCGAGGTCGATTTCTTCGAGACTGCCGCGGATTTCCGCAGCCGTCCGGTCGCGATCGGGCTCGTCGCCATCCATTGTGATGTGAACGACCGGCACATTGCGAACCGGGAGCACGTAGGGATCGGGCAGGTATATGGTCTTGCCGCTCACCTGCACCGTGAATTGCGACGCGCCGATGACGGTGGCGCGGATGCGCTGGCCCGGATCGATCAGCGGCAAGCCGGAGCGCCCGCTCAGTTCGCGCGCCAGCGTCTGCGCGAGCGGCCTAGCGATGTCGCCGAACTCGGAAGTCTCGTGGCCGAATATATATTCGGCGACGCCGCCCGAGAGCGTTAGCGCGGCCGGGGCAATTTTGCGTGGCAGCGGCTCGGTGAGCGAGAGCGATCGCGCCAGCGGGTCGAGCGGCGCGTCAAAGATTATATCCGCCGCGACGACGGCGAGCCGTTGCACGATCCGCCGGCTGACCGTTTCGTCGGCAAGTGTCGTCGGCGACAATTGCAACGACAGATCATCGGCGACAAGCTGCGCGGCGTGATCGATGCGCGTCCAGTCACCTCGCGCATCCGTGGCAACGAGACGACCGCCGACGGCAAAGGCCGCCAGCCCGACAATCGTGCCGCGGTCAATCAGCGCAAGCTTGGTCGTGCTGCCGCCGATATCGACATGCAGCAGGCCAATACCGCGCTGTTTCGACAGCGCCACAGCGCCCGAGCCGTGCGCCGCCAGCCGCGCCTCGAGTCTATGGCCGGCGCTGGCGCAGACGAATTTCCCCGCCTGCGCGGCGAAGAGTTCGTCGATGGCCCGCGCGTTCTTACGCTTGATCGCCTCACCGGTAAGGATGACCGCGCCGCCGTCGATCTGATCTTTCGTGAAATCGGCGTCGCGGTAGCAGCGGTCGATGAAGTCGCCGAGCACGGCGGCGTCGATCAAACCATCCGGGCGAAACGGCGTCAGCAGGATCGGCGAGGGCCACACGATGTCGCGACCGATCACCACAAAGCGGCTTGAGTGGCCTTGCGACTGGCGCTGCAAGGCGACTTTTGCAAACAAGAGGTGCGAGGTCGAACTGCCGATGTCGATGCCAACCGTGTTGAACACCAGATTGTCTTGAGCCCAGATCGATCGCGCGATGGCGGCGCGTTCGGCCAGCGTCTCGCTGTGTTCGTGAGAAAAATCGGTCTCGTGCATCGCCAAAGCAATAGCGCGCAACCGGCCGTTGGCGCTAGGGAGAAAGACCAGGGCGTGTACTCATAGATTGCGTCGGCCAATGTCCGCTTTCAGGGGCCAAGCGGACATCGTAGCCACGTACCGCAATGCCTCTTTCTGACCCATCTGAGACATTGGCTGTCAAATTTGCTGTGATGCACAACGGGTGTCATTTCCGAATGTGATAGCCTCAGGCGCCGACGGTCTTGGCAGGAGGGATATTCCCCCATGAGGCGACGTGAGTTTATCACGCTGATCGGCGGTGCGGCTGCTTTGTGGTCGCGAGCAGCGAGCGCACAGCAGGTTGCATCGCCGATAGTCGGATTTCTTGATCCCCGAACACCCGAGGTCGTGGCGGCGCGGCTGCGTGGATTTCGACAGGGCCTGAAGGAAGTCGGTTTTGTTGAAGGCGAGAACGTAGCAATCGCATACGCATGGGGCGAGGATCAGATCGAACGGCTGCCGTCGCTGGCAGTCAACTTGGTTCGCCGCCCGGTCACGGCGATCGTGGCATCGGGACCACCATCTTCGTTTGCCGCAAAGGCGGCAACCACGACAATCCCGATTGTTTTTTTGGTCGGCAACGATCCGGTCCAACTCGGGTTGTCCTCTAGCCTCTCGCGACCTGACCGTAACCTGACCGGAATCAACATTCTGAATTCCGAGCTGGCATCAAAGCGGCTGGAGTTGCTTCGCGACCTATTGCCTCGGGCTCGCCGGATCGCTTTGCTTGTTAACCCCGCGGATGCAAGTCTTACTGAAGTCCAATTGAAGGACGTGAATACGGCCGCCCAATCCATGGGAGTGCAAATTCAGGTGTACAATGCCGACAGCAGCGTGGAGATCGATGCCGCTTTCGAAGCAATGAATCGAGATCGGCCTGACGCGGTTTTGGTCGGAACCACGCCGTTCTTGAACGGGCGACGTGTCCAACTGGCACAAGTGGCAGCATTTTATAGGCTCCCGGCCATTTACGCAGGCCGCGAATATGTCGAAGTTGGCGGCCTGATGAGCTACGGGTCCAACATTGTCGATGCCTATCGCCAAGTCGGCCTCTATGTGGGCCGCATCCTGAAAGGTGCAAAACCTGCCGAGTTGCCTATCGTGCAAGCGAGCAAATTTGAGCTGGTCGTCAATGCGCCAACCGCGAGGATGCTTGGCCTGGCGTTACCACCATCCTTTCTTAACCGCGCCGACGAAGTGATCGATTAGTTCGGCAATATCCGCTTTTGGCACTGAACTGACATTCCGCAATGTCCGCTTCAAGTCCGTTATTAGGGGCAACGGACATGATGCCGACATCGCAAGAAGTCCGCCTTTTGACCCAAAGCAGACGTGCGGGCGCGTTGTCGCAATCGCAACTATGCCCATATGATTGGGGCTAAGTGCAGTGAACAGAGGAGGCCCGGCCTAGCGTCGGGAGTGCTTTGTGGGTTCGATCATACCGTTTTTCAGAGATCGCGGTTTCGACATTGAGGCGACCCAAGCGTTGGGCATGGCATATGACATTGCCTGCCGCTCGCTTCACCCGAAAGGCCGGGTGCCCACGACACAGGAGTTTCTGGCCAAGAAGATAATTGAATCCGCGCAGTACGGTGAGCGTGATCCCGACCGGCTCGCCGCCGTAGCGCTGAGCAAGCTGAGTGCATTCCATCGCGACGTGACTATGCGCTTCGGGCTTGTTCCCAATTTCTTCGTATCAGCTCCCGATGCGCCGGAGATCGTCGAAAAGCTGTGGGACTTTGCCAAATCGGCCTATCTCGACAACCCTATCCCTTCGCTATTCAAAGAACGGCTATTTGTGTTTCTTTCGCGTTTCTGCCCGGTGCGTTACTGCATTATTCGGCACTGTGGATTTCTTGCCGGTTATGGGCATTCATCAGGCGACGCCTCAGCCTCCCCGCAAACGATCGATCAGGTGTTAAGGCTTCTCAAGGCAGCTCCGCCGTCGCAGCGACAGCTTGAACCGATCTACAAAAGCCTGGCACAAATCAAGGAGCCAATTGACTGGCCCGCTTCGGACACGGAGCTCGAGGATGGAATTTTTGCCCTTTGCGCGTTGATCTTTATTGAATCATTGCAATCCGAACGTGCCCGACAGGTCTTGCGGCAAGCACTTGGAGGCAGACGCCTCGAATATCTGCTCGCGCTTCTCGCCTTCATCAGAACCGCTCATTATTGGACGGTGGTGCACCCCGGTCTTGAAATCGAGGACGACGTCAGAGATCTCCTCAGCGAGAACAAGGAATTGGCATCCTTGCTCCTGCAAGACCCCGATCTCGAGTATCGTCACAACAACGCCTCCGGGTCGATCAAGTGATCGAATAGGTCCCACTTCCGGTAATGGCCCTTAGCGGACTTGACGACGGCATTCGGCGATGTCCGCTTTCGCGGGTTAAACCGGAAATTGGCTCATCGACCTCGATTTACGAGTACCCGTCCTAGTTCGTCTGCAACAAACCAGCGACGGTCCTGATCTCGTTACGGGCATATTTCGGCAAGCCGGCGCTGATCGATTCGCCGGAATTGAACGACGATTGCCCCATCAGCACTTGCGCCGGCACCAGATTGCGCAGGACCGGCACTTTCTCGAATTCGCGCTTCTCATCAAGCACGCGGGCCTTAATCGCCAGTGTCATGAATGCGGTCACGACGGTCTTGTCGGCGTCCGATGGGTGGGCCTGAAAGACGGCGAACAACTTGCCGAATTTCATGATCTGATTGACGTAGAAAATGTTCTGTTCGAGCACGCCGGTGACCGCGGTGTTAAGCGCGGTCAGCTCCTGCAATCCGCTCTGATCGAGATCGGTCGACGGCAGCGCGGCGAGTTCGCTTTGAAAATCGATATAATCGGCGACCTTTTTGCTGTCGCGCAATTTGTTCACGAGCGTGATGCCGATCGGAATCTTGCCCTCAAACTTGTAGGTCGACGCAATGCAGATCGCGTTGGCAAGGCCGGTGCACCACTTGCGATCGGGGTTCTCGTTACCGATGCCGGCTTTATCCTTGAACGTCGTTACATCGGCCGCGCCGATGAGTGAATGTTTTATCGCGGGATCTATCTTTTGCAAAAACGCGAGCGTCACGTAGCGGGAAAGATCGATCGCGCTTGGCGCCTTGGCGAGCACGAAGCGCGCTTGCGCGACATACATGTAAAGCTTTTCGGTATAGGGCTTCTGCGCCGGTTCGGCGGAACTGTCTTCGGTATTGATTACCGGTTCGACGTAATTCGGATACAGCGCCAGAAATTTTTTCTCGATCGGCTGCTGGCTTGCCCATTCATCAAAGGGCATCAGCGCGCTCTCGCTTGTGGTCCCCGCGGCGCCGGTATGATCGCTAAATTCGATCGCGCCCGCCGCGAGCCGCGTCGTGTCCGCTTTGCGCGGCGAACTCACGTTGTCGATGCGAAATTCCGTCGTCTGCGCGATCGAATGGGACGCGGCAAACAATGCGCCGGCAATCGAGGCAAGGACTACCGCGCGCCGCATGCGCGCTTTCTGCCCAGGGAAATCGATCAATTCACCCGCCCGCCCCAGAAGAATTCACGCAGCGGCGAGGGATTGTCGCTCCAACGCCAGGGCTGGAACAGACCGCGTGCTGTGGGAGGCGGTTGCGGCGGCAGTGACTGCGAATTGGGGTAGTAAGAGCGTCCGATCCACTGGCCATTGCGATTGTATCCGCCCCAGAAGGAGCCCTGGTCGTTATAGCCCCATTGGTTGCCTTCATAATAGCCGCCGTAGCGCGACGCCAACTGATATTGGGTGTCCTCGACTTGACCGGCGGCATCGCGGCGGAAATGCTCGACAAAGCCGCCGCCCGCGACGCGATTTCCGGTGACGTAATCGATCGGCGCATCCACGAGCAGTTTTCTCGCTTCCGGTGATGGGCCGCTCAGCAGCGTTTTTGGCGCAATGTGTTCAGCCCAGACCGCCTGGATGATCGGCTCGAAGATCGGCAGCGCCACGCGCGCGCCCGTCGCATTGGTGCCGAGCGAGCGTCGCCGGTGATCGGCATTGTCATAACCGACCCACACGGCAATCGTGACGTCATTGGTAGAACCGATGAACCAGCCGTCCACGGCGTCTTCGGTCGTGCCGGTTTTGCCCGCGACATAGGGTGACAGCCCGCCGATCGCGCGCGCGGTGCCGCGCGCCACGACCCCCTGTAACATGGTCTTGAGCTGGTAGAACGAGGCATGGTCCGCCGCTCCGATCCACGGCAGCGGCGTCTTCGGATATTCGTAAACCGTCTGCCCGTTCTCCTCGATCGAATCGATGCCGTGCGGCTGCGGCAGCGCGCCCTCGTTGGCGACCGCCGCATAGAACGCGGCGAGATCGATCATGCGTACCGGCTGTGCGCCGAGCACGAAGGGGTAATAGCGCACGCATTCGGAATAGATTTTCGCGGCGACCGCAGTGGCACAGACCGCGTCGAGACTCTTCTCCGGGCTGTCGCTGATTCCGCCGTCGAGCAGATGCGCGGTCACCACGTTGATGGAATTTTCAAGCCCCCGCCGAATGGTGAAAAGGCCGCCCTCGTTGTAATCAGCATTGCGCGGCGACCAGAAATCCTGCGGACGTGCATAGCCGCCGTAATCGCGGCTGATCATGTCGCGGCCATCGGTGCCGCTGCCGATCGGGGGCAGCGTGATCGGTTCGTTGGGCACCAGCGTGTTCGGCTGCAGCCCGTGTTGTAGCGCGGTGAGGTAGGTCAAAGGCTTCATTGCCGAGCCCGGCTGGCGCTGGCTCTGTGCGACACGATTAAGCTGGCTGAGCGGATAAGAGAAGCTACCGGCCATCGCCAGGATCCGGCCGGTTTTGTTCTCGAGCACCAGCGCCGCGCCCTGCACCGTCGGGCGAACACGCAGCTGCGCTTGTCCGCTACCTTGGCCGGCGGTTTGCACGGTACTGCTACTTGGCACGCCGCCGGTATTTGATTTGCTCCTCGACTTGCTGTCGGCGACTTTGCTCTCGCCGCTCTTGCTCTCGACGACTTTGCTCTCGACGACATGGACAAAGACCACGTCATATAGTCCGAGGCCGCGCCGGATCGCACCGCTCCATACAGCGAGCGGCAGGATGCGTCCGTCCGGCAAGCCGACGCGGATCGCCTCGTCGCCTTTCTTGCCGCCGCCCTTGGTCAGCACCACCGCCGGAGTCCAGTGCACATCGTAGAGCGGCAGGCGCACCGCTTGCAGCGCCTGCTGCCAAGCCGGCATGCCCGCGCGATTGTCGCCTTCAAGCTTGCGCACCGTGTCGCCGATGTTCGCTTCAGGCCCGCGGAATTGCATCCGTCCGGTCGATAATTCGTAATGCGCCAGGCCTTCCTGCAGCGCCGCTTCGGTGTCGCGCTGCAATTGCGCATCGATCGTGGAATGCACGGTGTAGGAGCGCGCGGTGAGGCTGGCGACGCCGTCGGCTTTGGCCTCGCGACCAAGGAAATCGACGAAGTGAAAGCCCGTATCGCGCCGCGGGTGCTGGTAGGCGACGAGCTTCGGCGGCGCCGCGAGCGCCTCGTCCTTTTGCGCCGTGCTGATGGCGCCGTCTTCCTGCATGCGTTCCAGCACGTAAGCGAGCCGTTCTTTGGCGCGATCCGGATGCCGATCCGGATTGTAGTAGTTTGGTCCCTTCAAGAGGCCAGCCAGCATCGCGCCCTCGGGCACCGTGAGATCCTTGGCCGATTTACCGAAATAGCTGCGCGCGGCCATCTCGACGCCCCACGAGCCGCGGCCGAGATAAGCGGAATTCAAATACAATTCGAGAATTTCGTTCTTGCCAAGCGTATTCTCGAGCCGCGACGCCACGATCATCTCGCGAATTTTGCGCTCATAGGTGACATCGTCGCCGACCAGTAGATTCTTCACCACCTGCTGGGTGATAGTGGAGCCGCCCTGCGGCCGGCGTGGATCGGCGAGATTGCCGACAAAGGCGCGGATGATGCCGCGCTCGTCGACGCCGTGATGCTGATAGAAGCGCCGGTCTTCGGCGGCGACGAAGGCCTTTTGCACCCGTTCGGGAATATCGGCGAGCGAGATCCAGATCCGCCGGTTGCCGGATTCGAACACATCGGCGAAATCGCGGCCATTGCCGTCGAGGACGACGCTCATGCTCGGCAATCGCTTGCCTTTGAGAATGTTTTGATCCGGCAGGTCCGTTGCCGCATTGTTGAAGAAGTCGATCACCTGCCGCATGTCGACGACCGGATTCGTGATCGGCTCGTTTTTACAGAATTGGTGATAGGCGGTGTTCAGATCGGTGAAGTTGAGGCCGTGAAAAGCCTTGATCTCGGCGCCCACCGCTTTGGGATCGTCAAGCGCGGTCGCGATCAGTTCGTCGAGATTGATCGATTCAATATCGAAGGCTTGCTTCATATGCGCGCAGCCGCTGCGCAAGATCTGCACGACCTCTTCCTGGTCCTTGGCCGGATCGAATTGCGTCTTGATCGCCTGCGGCTGGGTCGTGACCTGGCTCAGCGCCAGCGCCGCCGCGAAGATCTTGACCAGGATTAGGTCCATGGGACTCGCAGGCGAGAGGCCGGATTAGAGGGTCAAAACTCGATAATGAGTTTTGACCCTAGTAACGCAACGATACAACGGCGATTATAACGATCTGATCCACACAAAGAGACTTTTTTGCGAGCGCGCGATGCTGAAAAGACCATGGCAACGATGGCGCAAATTGCGCGGAATTGCGCAACTTTGCCGGATCGGTTCTCTGCGGATTAATTCTTGTTAATTCTTGGCCGGCGCCAACCCGTCAAAATGGCCGCGATGCTGGAGGAAAGCCAATAACATCAGCGCCGGCAGGCCGGCGACCGCGCATATCGCGAAGAACCACGCCCATCCTGTCGCCGCCGCGATGAAGCCGGCGGCCGACGAAAGGTAAGTCCGGCCGAACGCCGCCAGCGCGGTCAGGAGCGCGTATTGGGTCGCCGTGTGCAGCGGGTTGCGGCAGAGCGCCGAGAGATAGGCGACAAAAATCACGGTCCCGATGGCACTGGTGAAGTTTTCAGCAATGATGGCAAAGGTGAGCCATGCCGCGTTGTGGCCGAGCACCGCTTGCCATGAAAACGCGAGGTTGGCGAAGCCTTGCGCCAATCCGCCGATCCAAAGGCTTACCGGAAGCGAATAGGCACGCGCCAGCGAACCGCCGGCGAAGCCGCCGATCAGCGTCGCCGCGAGCCCGACGCCCTTGATGATCGTCGCATATTCGTTGCGCGAAAAACCGAGATCGATCACGAAGGGAGCGGTCATCGCGCCCGAGAGCGCATCGGTGAATTTGAAAAGAATTACAAAAGCGAGCGCCACCAAAGCCAGATCGCGGGTCAAAAACTCTGAAAAAGCCCCGACCGCGGCTTCGACGACCCGCTGCAGCGAGGTTTCCCGGGCCTGCGCCACAACCGCGCTCGCCGATTTTTCCGATTCATGCGCGAAGAGCGTCGTTGCCACGCCGATGAGAACAAGCACTGCCATCGCCGCGTAGCCGGCGCTCCAAGCGTCGCTGTGCCCGAGACCGAAACCCTGAAAGCCGCTGACGAGAAACAGCGCGCCGGCAGTCGAAACCAGCATGCCGATACGATAGGCGGCGACATAGGACGCCATGCCGGCGGCCTGTTCGCTTTCGTCGAGGCTTTCCACGCGAAAGGCGTCGACCACGATGTCCTGGGTCGCCGAGGCGGTGGCGACTAGAAGCGCGCCAATCGCCACCGGAAACGGCGATACCGAAGGATTGCACAGGCCGAGAAAGACGATCGCTGCCATCAGGAGAAATTGCGACAGCAGCAGCCAGCCGCGCCGGCGGCCGAACCGACGTGACAAGAGCGGCACGTCGAGCGCGTCAATGAGCGGCGCCCAGAGAAACTTGATCGTGTAGGGCGTGCCGACCAGTGCAAATAATCCGATCGTGCCGAGATTGACGCCCGCTTCCGTCATCCAAACGAGCAGCGTCGAGCCCGATAAAGCCAGCGGCAAGCCTGACGAGAAGCCGAGAAACATGATCACGAGAACGCGCGGCTTGAGATAGACCGCGAGTGTCTCGGTCAGGGACGGGCGCGCGCCTGTGGCGCGGGCATCGGAACGCACGGCCATGCGCCGCTACTCACCTGCTTGCAATTTGAGAGTCGGCGCCGCCACGACAGTCTCGGCTTGCGTCTCCAGCTCGACCTCTTGGATCCGGTCGCCATGCGCCTCGATCTTGTCGACCGACACGATCGCCAGCCGGATGTCTTCACTGGCCTGATTGAAATGGGTTTGCAATTTGCGGACGCGGTCCCCCAGCAAGCCCACATCTTTCACCAAACGCGCGACTTCGTCGCGGATTTGATCGGCCGCCTCGCGCATGCGGGCGTCCTTCTGGATTTGCTGCACCATCTGGATGGCGAGCGCGAGCAGCGCCGGGGACACAATCATGACGCGCGCTCGATGGGCACGCTGAAAAAGATCGTCGAAGCCGTCGTAAAGCTCGGCGTAAACCGATTCCGACGGCACGAACATCAACGCGACCTCATAGGTTTCGCCGGCAATCAAATATTTGTCGGCGATATCGGCAATGTGCTTGCTCACATCGGTACGCAAGCGCTGGGCCGCGGCTTTGCGCTCCTCCTCGGACTTGGCTTCGCGATAAGCGGTCACCGCTTCGAGAGGGAACTTGGCGTCGATCGCCATCGGGCGCTTGTCCGGCAGAAACACGCAGCAGTCGGGGCGGGTGCGGTTGGAAAGCGTGCGCTGAAACTCGTAGGCGCCTTTCGGCAATCCGTCCGCAACGATTGCCTCCATGCGCAATTGCCCGAATGCGCCGCGCGATTGCTTATTGGCTAAAACGCCCTGCAGCGACGTCACCTCGGTGGCGAGCGCAGCTATGTTCTTCTGAGCGCTATCAATAACGGAAAGCCGCTCGTGCAGCTTGTGTAAATTCTCGGCGGTGTGCTGCGTGGTTTTCTGCAGCGAGTCGCCAAGCCGGTGCGAGACGCTGTCCAGGCGCTCGTTGACCGCATGCTGAACTTGCGACTGCCGGTCGGCGAGCATTTTGAGCATGGCCTCGAGCCGCGCGGCGCCGTCGCGCTGCGCCTGCATCAATTCCGCTATCGTCGCCGCTTTCGGATCGGCCGAATGGCGGCTCCGCCACAGCACGATGCCGAGCACGGCAAGTCCGGCGACGGCGATTGCGACAAGCAGCAACGTCAGGAAGCTGTCGGTCATGCTCCGCTCGACGGATCAGGCGGTGATTCGCCCGGTTGATTCGTCCATTGATTCGCCCATGGAACGAACAGCGAACGGTCATAGCCGCTTGTCGAGCGATGCGCAAATGAAACCGGCGCATTGACCCCGCTTTACGCACCAATTACATCGCCCGCCATGGCGATCCGCGAGATCCTCAAGCTTCCCGATAAGCGCCTGCGGCTGATCTCGGAGCCGGTCAAACAGATCGACGCCGGGATCCGCAAGCTTGTCGATGACATGTTCGAGACGATGTACAAGGCGCCGGGCATCGGTCTTGCCGCGATTCAGCTCGGCGTCGCCAAGCGCGTGATCACCATGGACTTGTCGAAGAAAGAAGACGATCACAAGCCCCAGGTGTTCATCAATCCGGAAATCCTTTGGCAGTCGGAGGAGCGCGCCAAGTTCGAGGAAGGCTGCTTGTCGATTCCAGATTACTATGAGGAAGTCGAACGGCCGGCCGAGGTGAAAGTCAAATATCTCGATCTTGCCGGCAAGAGGCGCGAGATTGACGCCAAGGGTCTCTTGGCGACGTGCCTGCAGCATGAAATCGACCACATCAACGGCGTGCTCTTCATCGATCATCTGTCCAAGCTCAAGCGCGACCGCGTCATCAAAAAATTCACCAAGGCAGCCAAGAACACGACAACGAGCAGCGCGACCAAAAACGTGGAGGCGTGATTGGCGCTCCGCCTCGTTTTCATGGGCACGCCCGAATTCGCGGTGCCCCCATTGGACGCGATCGTCGACGCCGGACACAAACTGACGGCGGTGTATACGCGTCCACCGCGGCCGGCCGGCCGCGGCATGGCGGTGCAGGCCTCGCCAGTCGCATACCAAGCTGAGCGCTTCGGCTTGCCTGTATTTACGCCTAAGACTTTGCGCGAGATCGGCGCCGCCGACGCCATGCGTGCGCATCATGCCGACGCCGCGGTGGTGGTTGCCTTTGGCATGAGCCTGCCAAAGGCAATTCTGGACCTGTTTCCGCTCGGTTGTTTCAATCTGCACGCCTCGCTGCTGCCGCGCTGGCGCGGCGCGGCGCCGATCCAGCGCGCCGTCATGGCCGGCGATCGCGAGACCGGCGTCGCCGTCATGAAAATGGAAGAGGGCCTCGATACCGGGCCGGTGGCGATCACCGAACGAGTGGCCATCGCTCCGGACGCCACCGCCGGCGATCTCCACGATGAGCTGGCTCGGCTCGGCGCTCACTTGATGGTGCGCGCGCTAGCTGGCTTGGAAAAAGGCGAGCTGCATTTGACGCCGCAACCGAGCGCTGGCGTGACCTATGCCGACAAGATCGAGAAAGCTGAAACGCGCATCGACTGGACGCAATCGTGGAACACGGTTCACGACCATTGCCGTGGCCTCTCGCCGTTTCCAGGCGCTTGGTTCGAGCATTCGAACGCCGGCCGCGTCAGGGTTCTGCGCACCACCAGAGGCAGCGGCGCCGGCGAGCCCGGCCGCGTGCTCGATGACGACCTGACCGTCGCTTGCGGGGAGGGCGCGATTCGGCTCCTCGAATTACAGCGCGCGGGCCGGCAGCCGATGCGCGCGGAGGAATTTTTGCGCGGCACGCCGATCCCGCGCGCCACTACGCTGCACTGAGGCGCGGAGCGATGCCTCGCTACAGGCTCACGATCGAATATGACGGCACGCCGTTTGTCGGCTGGCAGGCGCAGGATAACGGCCCCTCGGTGCAGGGCGTTCTCACCGCGGCGATCGCCGCATTCGCGGGCGAGCAGGTCGCTGTCGGCGCCGCCGGACGGACCGACGCCGGCGTGCACGCGCTCGGCCAGGTCGCGCATGTCGATCTTGCCAAGGACTGGGACACCGAGACCGTGCGCGACGCCATTAATTTCCATTTAAGGCCGCAGCCGATCGCAGTGCTTTCAGCGGACCGCGCGACGGCGGATTTCGACGCGCGCTTCTCCGCCGTCAAACGTCATTACCTTTATCGCATCGTCAACCGGCGCGCCGATCTCACGCTTGAGCAAAATCGCGCCTGGCGCGCGCCGCGCCCGCTCGATGCGCAAGCCATGCACGCCGCGGCGCAGCGGCTTATCGGCCGCCACGACTTCACGACCTTCCGCTCCACCGAGTGCCAGGCCAAATCGCCGGTGAAGACGCTCGATCGTCTCGATGTTGCGCGCGCCGGCGAGGAGGTCAGCGTTACCGCCGCGGCGCGCTCTTTTTTACAGCACCAGGTGCGCTCGATGGTCGGCTCGCTCATCCATGTCGGGGAGGGCAAATGGAGCGCCGACGATCTTGCCGCCGCGCTTGCCGCGCGCGATCGCACCGCGTGCGGGCAAGTCGCGCCGCCGCACGGGCTTTACCTGGTCCGGGTGGATTATTGAGCGGCACGGAGTTCGGTTGGCCGGTTCGCGCCGGGAGTCCGGGATCACGGAACCGATAGGGTCCGTGGTTAGTTTCACATCAGCTGCCCGGTTAAATCGGGGATATGAGAGCCACGAGATGACATTTCTTCTTCTGCTACGAAGCTCAGCCCGGCTCCTAAGGGCAAGTTTTCTGGTGATTGCTGCAGCGTTTGGGCTGACCGCCTTGTGCGCGTCGAGCGAAAATGTCCACGCGCAGGCCACTGCCCCGCCAGCCGTCGCTCCCGCGCCCCGCCTCACGCTGACAGCGGAACAGGAGTACATCATCAGAGAAATCGTATTGAAGGATCTTAACGTCCAAAAGGAAAACTCCGCTCCGGAAACGATCGGCGATGTCGTGCCTGATGATGTCAAGCTCCATCCGCTTCCGCCCGAGGTCATACAAAAAGTGCCGCAGGCGCGATCCCATTCGTTCTTCCTCAAAGATGATGAAATTATCCTCGTCAGTCCGAGTGATCGACGTGTTGCCAATGTAATCAAAAAGAAATCGACCGATTAGTGAATTCTGTCGGCGTTAGCGGTTCACCCGGCCGAATAAGCAGGAAGAGCCGGGAGCGCGTGCCGACGAGATAATCGAATAATCGGTCCGGCAATCATCCTCGGAGCGGGTTAGTGCCGTGGATTAGCGCGAAAATGGGAGAGACGCATGCCGAAGAAACAGGTTGTCTCGCCGAAAATCCGCCAACCGAGCGGACATTTTTCCCAAGCAATCATGATTGAAGCGCGCGGGCGCCTTGTCTTTATCTCCGGCATGACCGCGCGTTGCGCAGATGGCAGTGTTGCTGGAATCGGCGACATTGAAGCGCAAACGCGACAGGTCTGCGAAAACGTCAAGTCTGCAGTCGAGCAAGCAGGCGGCACGATGGACGACATCTGCCGCGTCGACGTCTATGTCCGTAACATGGAGCACTTCGATCGAATTCACAAAGTGCGGCGCGAATACTTCAAACCGCCAGCGCCGGCTTCGACTATGGTCGAGGTCTGCAAAATGACTTCGCCGGAATACCTCATCGAAATAAGCGCAATTGCGGTAATCGGTACTTAGCCTTTGTAATTGGTCTTTGTGATTGCCTCTTCACACCCGAAGTTTGATTTCGCAGGTTAGCCCCTCGGCGCGCCAGTCAAAGCGACTTTCCCCTTTTAGCTGAGCAATCACTTGCTCAATGATCCGCCCCCCAAAGCCCGTACGCGTGGGTCGGGTTACAATTGGACCGCCGGTTTCCGTCCACCGCAGGATCAAGCCTCCGTTGGCTTCGTGAGACCATTTCAAGTCGATGCGGCCATCGCCCGTGGACAAAGCTCCGTATTTGACGGCGTTAGTCGCCAACTCGTGCAAAGTGACAGCGACGGCTTGTGCGGTGTTGGGCTCTAGCAGGACTTGCGGACCGTCTATTCGCACGCGCTTTCCCCCGCGCGTTGAATAGGGAGCAAGCTCATGTCCCGCGATTGTCGATAGCTCGGCGCCGATCCAGCGGGTCGCGACAAACAGCGAGTGAACATTCGCAAGCGCCTGAATACGGCCTTCGATCGCCTTTTTAAAGTCAGCGACCGCATCGGCCTGCGAAAGATTGACCATCGCCTGCACGTTAGCAAGCAGGTTCTTGCTTCGGTGTTCTGCTTCTCGTGCCAATGTGGCGATCTGATCGCTGGTTCGTTTCTGTTCTGTAATATCCCTCGCGATTTTAGACGCTCCGACGATTTTGCCCTCCGTGTTTTTGACTGGAGAGACTGTTAAAGAGACCACTATCAGACTGCCCTGCTTGCGCTGTCGCACGGTTTCGAAGTGTTCGATGCGCTCACCCCGTCTGATGCGCGTTAATATTGTACGCTCTTCATCCTGCCGGTCTTGCGGGATTAAGATTGTGATGGGCTGACCTATCGCCTCTTCGGCAGTGTAGCCGAAGACACGCTCGGCACCTTTATTCCAACTTGTGACAATGCCGTCGAGATTTTTGCTTACAATTGCGTCGTCACTAGACTGAACAATTGACGCTAACCAACTCAATTGTTGTTCACGTTCGCGAAGATCGGCTTCGATCTGCTTGCGTTCCGTAACGTCGCGATTGACTTCAATCACCGTGCCGTCATCGAGCAGTTGCAGCCGGCTTTCTACAATGACCTCACGGCCATCCTTGCAGATATGACGTAGTTCGCCCGACCAGTGGCGTTCATTTTGCAGTTGCGTAATAAACTCGTTAAATTCGACCGGGAATTTTGTTTGAAGCAGAACGTGGCTACTGTGCCCAATCGCCTCTTCCGGCGTAAAGCCGTAAAGCCGCTCCGCCCCAGTATTCCAAAATTCGATCGGCCCATTGAGTCGCCACGCAAGCATTGGTTCATAGGACAGTGTCAGCAGGCTGGCCAAACGCTCTGCGCTCTGGGGGGCTGCTTCGACCCGGGACAACTCGCGTTCAGCCTGCAACTCGCGCGGCACTACGGAAACCTTCAAGCTAACGCCTGCGCTACCTCTCGCAGACAATACAACTACAGCAGGGATTTGCGACAGGCAAAATGGGGTTCAGGGCTCAGCCGGCGCGGCGCCAATCTTGAGCCGTTTATATCCGCTTTGGGTCATTGCCGTCGATTTGGCTCTCTCGGTGCCATGTCGGTTTAGGGAGCAATATCGGAAGTGCCGACGGCCTTGCCCGCCGGCGTTTATGAGTCCACGCCCTAGCCAAGATATTTTTCGATGATCCGGCGATAGATCGCCGTCAGTGTGCACAGGTCCTGCACCGGCGCGCATTCGTCGGTCTGATGCATGGTCTGCCCAACCAGCCCGAATTCCAGCACCGGGCAATAATCCTTGATGAAACGCGCGTCCGAAGTGCCGCCGCTGGTCGAAAGTTTCGGTCGACGGCCGGTGATCTCGGCGATCGCCGAGACGGCAAGCTCGGTAAACGGGCCCGGCTTGGTGACGAATACGTCGGCATTCGACGGCTGCCACTCGATCGAATATCGCACGCGGCCCGCAGCCGCGGCCTTGGCGCGCTGTTCGATCAACGTCTTCAGCGCTGTCTGGCTGCGGCGATCGTTGTAGCGGATGTTGAAGCGCGCGCGCGCTTCGCCGGGGATGAGATTGACCGTCGTGTTCCCGACATCGACCGACGTGAATTCCAGATGCGACGGCGAGAAGTGCTCGCTGCCTTCGTCGAGGGGCGCCTGTAGCGCGGCAATCAGGGTCACAAGACCGCGGATCGGATTGTCGGCGCGTTCGGGATAGGCAACGTGGCCCTGCCGGCCGCTCACGATCAGAGTGCCATTGAGCGAACCGCGCCGTCCCGCCTTGATGGTGTCGCCGAGCACTTCGACATTGCTCGGCTCGCCGAGAATGCAATGGTCGAAAGTTTCACCGCGCTCGGCCGCCCATTTGAGGAGCTTGACGGTGCCGTTGACCGCCACGCTTTCCTCGTCTCCGGTGATCAGGAATGAGAGCGAGCCTTCCGGCTTGCCGCCATTGGCCGCCAAATGATCGAGCGCCGCCGCGACGAAACAGGCGATCCCGCCTTTCATGTCGACCGCGCCTCGGCCATACAAGCGATCGCCGGTAATCTCGCCGGCAAACGGCGGATGCGACCACGCGCTCTCGTTTCCCGGTGGAACAACGTCGGTGTGCCCCGCGAACAAGAGGTTGGGCCGAGACGTACCGATGCGCGCATAGAGATTGTCCACCGGCGCGGTCCCGGGCTCGGCAAAAATCGCCCGATGCACTTCAAACCCGGCGCGCGCCAAGAGATCTTGCAGATAAGCGAGCGCGCCGCCTTCGTCCGGGGTGACCGAGCGGCAGCGGATGAGGTCGCGAGTGATAGCAACAGGGTCGGATGGCATAGTAAGTTTTGACCCTTATCAATGGGAAGCAACGGGATCCGGTCCGTACTGGTTGGGACCGATCGTACCTCTGCGAAAACCGAGCTCGATCAATAGCGCCACGAGTAGAACCGTGAAGGGAACCGCAATGACCAGCGACAACGCGCTGGGCTGCTCATCACTGCCGGTTAATTGCAGCACGGTAAGCAAGTCGAGCATCGCGCCGCCGCCGAAGAAAATGATCAGAATCCAGATGGGCAGATCGCGGTCGTGAGCGCGCTTCGCCGCGATCGCGAATTCTGGATAAGTGAAGGCGAGGTCGACAATGGCGCTGAGCCGATCGCCCTGGAGCGTTTGGGCGACGAGATGGCCGAGGATTTCGGCGCTGACGAGGACCGCCATCCCAATCCAGAATGTCTTACGGCTGATGCGGCCTTCGAAACTATTGAGGAGATAGGCCCAATCCATAGCGCCGACCGTCGGTGTTGCTTGTGCTCAATCGCGAAGCAGTTCGTTGATACTGGTCTTGGCGCGCGTTTTTTCATCAACGCGTTTGACGATGACCGCGCAGTAAAGATTGGGCGTTGCCTCACCTGAATTGCTTCGCTTGCCTGCCATCGTACCGGGCACCACCACCGAATAAGCCGGGACCTCGCCCACAATTGTCTCGCCAGTCTCACGATCGATGATTTTCGTGGACGCCCCAAGGAAGACACCCATCGAAAGTACCGAGCCTTCGCGCACGATCACGCCTTCGGCCACCTCCGAGCGTGCGCCAATAAAGCAATTATCCTCGATGATGACGGGTCCCGCTTGCAACGGCTCGAGCACACCGCCAATGCCGGCGCCGCCGGAAATATGACAATTCTTGCCGACCTGGGCGCACGAGCCCACGGTCGCCCAGGTGTCGATCATGCTGCCGGAATCGACATAGGCGCCGAGATTGACGAAGCACGGCATCAGCACCACGCCTGGCGCGATGTAGGCGGAATGCCGCACCACGGAGCCCGGAACGGCGCGAAAACCCGCCGCGCGAAACCGCCGTTCGTCCCAATGATCGAATTTGGAGGGCACCTTGTCCCACCAAACCGCGTGGCCCGGTCCGCCGGGAATTTCGCGCATATCGTTAAGACGAAACGACAGCAGCACTGCTTTTTTGAGCCACTGGTTGACGCGCCAGGACCCGTCATTTGCCCGCTCCGCCACGCGGGCAGCGCCGCGATCCAAGAGGTCAAGCGCCTGCTCGACCGCTTCGCGGACGGCGCCTTTGGTGCCCGGCCCCAATTCTTCGCGGCGATAAAAGCAGAATCGATTGTTTGGGCGAGCTCGGCTGAGGACATCAGGGAGATCCGTGCTGGCGGTTTGTCGGGGCGTTCTTGGTAGATGTCAAGCAATTGGAGGACTGTCCGCTGTTAACCGAAATCGATGGTCGGCGCCCCGCTGGTAAGGAAGTTGGAACTATTCTTGCATGGTCGGTGGTGGCTATGGCTACCAATGGACATGCGATGATTACGATGGGAATAGGCCTCTTTGCCGGCGTTTTTTACTGGCTGGCCTCGTACAAACTGGCGTTCTGGATACTGGTTTATGCGATCATTTACGGTGGGCTCGGCATCTTGCGCGGCGACAATCACGCGCGTCCGATTTTTCGCGGCGATTCGGAGTTCACTGTGGTCGTGCTTATGCCGGTCGCCTGGCACATCGGCAGGCTTGCCGGCTATCTCTAGAGTCAAAACTCACATAGCCGAAATGCCGTGCAAGAATGAGGTGAGATCGTCGGTGACGTAATCGACATGCGCGGAATCGCGTCCGGCGATTTCCCACTCCTCGCGCAGCACCACTTGCGTGCCTTGCGGAACGACCAAAACCGTCGTCATCCCGAGCGCGTGCGGCACTTCAAGGTTACGCGCGAGATCCTCAAAGATCGCCGCTCGGCTTGCATCAACGAGGTGCCGCGCCAGAAAGCGCTCATAAACGCCGCGGCGCGGCTTCGGCTCAAGCTCGGCCGCTCTGATGTCAAAGACATCGTCGAAGTGGTGCTCGATCCCGATCCGGCGCATCACGGCATCGGCATGGCGGCGCGTTCCATTGGTGAGAATAAATTTGCGCCCCGGCAGCCCGTCAATCGCGGCGCCGAGCGCCGGATTGGCCGTCAGCGGTGAGTGATCGATCTGATGCACGATCTCCAGAAACTTGTCCGGGTCGAGACCGTGCTCCTCCATCAAGCCGCGCAGCGTTGTGCCGTAGCGGCGATAATAGTCCTTCTGCAGCCGAAACGCCTCCTCGTGCGTGACCTTGAGGAAATCGACAATGTAATCGCGAATGCGAATGTCGACCTGCTGCCACAGATTGAGATGATGCGGATAAAGCGTGTTGTCGAGATCGAAGATCCAAGTCTCGATGGTCTTGAAATCTGCGGGTCTGGCGCGCGGCTGGTTTTCCGACTGCTGCCTCGACTCTTTGTTGCCATCTTTGTCACCGAGGGAGTCCGATCGCTGCCGAATCATCGAAAATGAATCCGAAAATGGGAACTATGCCGCACCGTGGGCGATCGATGCGACGCGCCTTCCGTAAATCTATGCCATTCATATGGGCGTTGCTAATCGGCACTCTGGCCGGCGGCTTCGTAGCCGCACTCGCGGTATTCGCCGCGCATTCTTGAAGACACCCGGCCAAAATGCGTGGCGATCAGCCCGCCTCGCGCCAAACCGTGGCGGGTAGCAGTCCTTTCAACGCGCCATCGTGCAGCCGCACCGGATCGCGCTCGCCTTCCATGGCCAGACGTAACACGCAGCGCGCCAGCTCGTCCGGCTTGACGGTTTTATTACCGATCGACTTGAGCGTCAGCCACGCCTCGTCGAAAGCCGCCTCCAAAAGCACCAGCGTCTGAGGATCGAAGGAGCTGTTGTGGAAGCCGCGCATTGCTCCACCTTCGAACTTTATATGGACGATTTGCGTGATTAGCGGAAGCTTCGGCGCAAGCTTCAGTACTAACTTGGCCAAGTTTGTGACCTCGCCGGACGATGGCACAACCGTACGATTCGGATCAACTGCATTTGATCGCCGGAAGTGTGTGTTCCATGTGGCGAAAGACGAACTTTATTCAACACGACGTGAAGTGCGCCGCAGTTCCTATGCACTCAGGCGCGGCAGCAGCCGCCCGGCATTGCCGCTGGAAATTGCGGCGAGGTCTTGCGGCGACAGCGCCCGCCGCAAATTCTCAATCTGATTGAGCGGATAATATGGGTAATCGCTGCCGTAAGTGATTTGTGACATCGGTATGAGACTGGTCAGTGCCGCCATCGACGCCGGATGGGTTGCGTTCGCCGTGTCATAATAGAGACGGCGAAATTCGGCTTCGATGCCGTCAGGCGCAAAACGGTCATGGTTTCCGGCGCGATCGAAAAACGATTCGATGCGGCCGGCCAGCATTGGGATGGTGCCGCCGGCATGCGAGAACAGCCATTTGATATCGCGCATCTGCGCGAATGTTCCGCTGACCAAAAGGCTCACAATGGTGCGCGTCGTATCGTGCGGTACTTCGATCACAGCAGGGAACGCGCCGATGTTGAGCCGCCCGCAGCAGCTCGCGACCAGAGGATGTACGTAGACCACCGCTTTGCGCCGGTTCAGCTCCTCGAAAACGGGCCGGTAAGTCGGATCGCCGAGCCACTTATCTCCGTAATTCGTTTGTAGATTGATGCCGTCCGCCTTGAGCGTATCGAGGGCATATTCGATTTCTTTGAGCGTCGCGTCGATGTCGAGCATCGACAGCGGCGCGAACAGACCGTACCGTCCGGGCTTCTCGCGCACCATTTCCGCCGCGAAATCGCAGCACAATCGCGCCATATCGTGCGCGGCTTGCGCGCCGGCGTCGAACCAAGTCCCTGGCGTCGAGGCAAGCGATAAAATGCTTGTCGTGACGCTATTCTTGTCCATCGCCTCGATATCCTGCTCGCGCGACCAGGCAAGCTGAACGCCGAAGTGCGGAATTTTGCGCTGATCTTCCCAGTCGGCCCACGCTTTCTGATATGCGGGCGGGTAGAAGTGATGGTGAGTATCGATCAGCTTCGATCCGTCGGGCGTGACCGCGTGGCTGCGCGTTGTGAAGGTCGTAGCGGCGCAAACTGCCGAGGCGGCCGCCAGGAACTTTCGGCGCGATGAATTATGACGCTCCAGATGGCAATGCGGATTTGTCGCGAACGACTTCGCGTCCATGATGCTGCTCCCGGACCACGCCCCAGCTCGATCGTACATCATCGGCGGTGCCGGACAATTGAATCGGCGGCGCTTTATCGCCATACCTGAAATGCAATCAGCCCAGCGAGCACAATGATCACGCCAAGCGACTGCATGGGCGTGATGACTTCACCAAGAACAAATGCGCTGAGGATCGTCGCCGTTAAAGGCTCGAGATGCATGATCACCGCGGTGCGAAACGCTCCGATCCGGACGGTTGAGAGAAATACAAACAGGATCGCCGCCGTCGTGGCGAGACTAAGCGTCACGAGATAAGTCCAGGCCAAACCCGAGTGCGGCAGGGTCCATGCGTGTTGGGCAAAAGACGCCCCCACGAAGATGACCGTCGACGACAGCATCGAATACCAGGTGGTTAGGCGTGCGTCGGCGCCGACGAGATAAGCGCGCGTCACCAGCAAAACCGCTGTGCGGCAGCCGGCAGCGCCGATGGCATAGGCGACTCCCGCCACGGCGAACCCCGCAGGATGCGCGTCGATCAGCAATGCGAGCCCACAGAATGCAACGATGGCGCAAAGCATCGCCTTCCAGCGCAGCGGTTCGAGGCCGGCGAATGCGGCCGTCAAACCGGTCAGCAGCGGATAGGTGAAATAGGAGAGGATTGCGGTGGGCACGTCGATTGTTTCGATTGCCTTGAACAAGCAGAAAATCAGCCCTGCGAAAATGATTCCGACGATCATCGAGATGACGCGGACCTGCGCGGTGGCTGCAGGGCGGCGCCCGAAATGAAGCCAGCTGGCCACGAAAGCGAGGCCAACCACACTGCGGAACGACAACATCGACACGACGTCGACGCCGCCCACCAATAAGATCTTTGCGAGCACGTCGGAGATGCCAAGCGAGGTGCCCGCGGCAATGCCGGGAGCGAGCCGGTGCATGCGGTCGCGGAGCGGGGAAGCGTTCATTCGCCGTCAGACGTCATCCGGCGCGGCGGATTATCGACGGAACAAAGTGCCGGCGCCGAGCTCGGTGAACAGCTCAAGCAGCACCGCGTGCGGCACCTTGCCATCCAGAATGACGACGGCCTCGACCCCGCGTTCGAGCGCATCGATGCAGGTCTCGACCTTGGGAATCATTCCTCCGGAAATCGTTCCGTCGGCGATCAGGCGACGGGCTTCATCAGCGGTGAGCTCCTTGATGAGTTTTTTTGATTTGTCGAATACGCCGGCAACGTCGGTGAGAAGCAAGAGACGCTTGGCCTTGAGCGCACCGGCAATCGCGCCGGCAAAAGTATCGGCATTGACGTTATAAGTTCCGCCCTCGGCGCCCGCCGCGACCGGAGCCAAAACCGGAATAAGCTTTCGGCCGAGGACCTGATCGAGCACGGTGGTGTCGACCTTTTCCGGTTCGCCGACATATCCGAGGTCGACGATCTTCTCGATAGCGGAATCGGGATCCACTATGGCGCGCGTGAGCTTGCGCGCCACGACCATGTTGCCGTCCTTGCCGCACAGACCGATCGCCCTGCCGCCGGCTTCATTGATGTAGCCGACCATCTGCTTGTTGATGGCTCCGGCAAGAACCATTTCGACGACTTCGAGCGTCTGTTCATCGGTGATGCGCAGCCCCCCGGCGAATTGCGATTTGACGCCCATCTTTTTCAGCATGGCTTCGATCTGCGGTCCGCCGCCATGCACCACGACCGGGTTAATCGCGGTCTGCTCCAACAGCACGATGTCGCGGGCGAATTCGCGCGCCAAATGCTCGGCGCCCATGGCATGGCCGCCATACTTCACCACGACGGTCGCCTCGTCGTAGCGCTGCATATACGGCAAGGCTTCCGCCAGGATCTGAGCCTGCTGAAACGGCGTCACGTCCATTAAGGAACTCCTGTGCCGGATGCGGCTATTTAGCCGTGGCAGCGAAGCCGAGGAAGGGGCAATCGGTCAAGAAGTCACAGGAACACCAAAGCATTCGGCCGGCTGTTGTTTTGACGAGGCGCGCCCGAAACGCGACTTGCCAGGACGGCGACAGAAGGTTCTCAAGAGACCAGCGCTCTCAAGACACCAGCGCTCTCAAGACACCAGCGAACCGCGTTCCTCGGCGAGCCGCGCGATCGCAGCGCGCAAGCTATCGATTCCTTTGCCAGTGCGGGCGGAAGTGGCGATCAGATCGGGAAACGCCGCCGGCCTTTTTGCAATTGCAGCTTTGACGATATCGACGCATTGGGCGAGAGCGGCCTCGTTGATCTGGTCGCATTTCGTCAGCACGATCTGGTGACTGACGGCAGCTTGGCTCAGCACGCCGAGAATATTTTGATCGCCGGGCTTCAATCCGTGGCGTGAGTCGAGCAGCACATAAACGCGCGCCAGGTCGGGGCGCGTCTGCAAATAGCCCCGGATCAGCTTTGACCAAGCGGCGACCTTTGCTTTGCCCGCGGCGGCGTAGCCATAGCCAGGCATATCGACGAGCGTGAGCCGGTGCCGAGCATTACCGAAGAAGAGCAATTCCTGCGTGCGGCCGGGAGTGTTGGAGGTACGGGCCAGGGCGCGGCGACCGGTAAGCGCGTTGATCAGCGACGACTTGCCGACATTGGAGCGGCCGGCAAAGGCGATCTCGATCCCGGTAGATCGGGGAAGCGCATCGACCGAGCCGGCGGCGCCGAGGAACTTCCACTCTGCCGCGAACAGGCGCCGACCGGCTTCCAACTCCGTGGCAGAAAAATCCGGCGACTGCGTCGTTAGGCTCACTGGACCGCGCCTTTTGCGCGTGTCATTGGAACTAAAACTCGGACGTGCAGTTCCTTCCCAGGCCGGGCCTGCGCGCGCGTCCGGTCATTGCGGGAGGAGGAAATGGACGACTGGTCGAGCGTTCGGCTCTGCGACGTGGTGAATTTCATCCTCGGCGGCGTCCTGTTCTTTTCACCGTGGCTTTTTGATCTGTCTGCCGGCGCCCAATGGCAGACCGCGTCGATTGTCGGCATTATCATCGCGGTGCTGTCGATCGCGGCGCTCGCCGCTTTTGCGGTCTGGGAAGAATGGTTCCTCCTAGCTGCCGGGATCGGGCTCATCGTATCGCCCTGGCTGCTCGGCTTCCAGGACAGCGACTCGATGATCGTCAACGTGGTGATCGGCGTTGTCGTCGCCGGTTTGGCCGCCTTCGCGGTGTGCCTGACGCGCGAGGACCAAGCGCAAGTCACGGCCAGCGACTAATTAGCGTAATCGGCTTCGGAAGCCAGGAATCAACAGGAATCAAAAGGGGGACACGCGCCGTGTCCCCCGTTTCCAGCCCCCTCGATTAAGATCGTCGATCAAGATCTCAGGCCAACTCATCGGCATACTGAAGGCGCCAATCGTTTGGCGCCGGGGCATAGGCTGGGTTC
>DASXJB010000027.1:0-2348 GCA_036497645.1 Xanthobacteraceae bacterium | reverse complement strand
GTCCGCAAGGCGATGCAGGCCCACCCGGACCTCAGGGTCCCAAGGGCGATGCAGGCCCGGTTGGTCCCGCGGGACCTCCTGGACCTCCAGGCCCGCAGGGTGAAAAAGGACCGCCGGGTTCGCCCAGTCCGAGTATCAGGGTGATCCGGTCGGACTGTGTTTCGGGGTGCTCGGTCCAATGCCAGGACAACGAGATCCTGATCACCGCTTATTGTGGCGCGACTCGCAATCAGGCGCAGTTCCTCAGCGAACGAGGCGCTTCCTGCGGGCCGGTGCCTAGTGCTTCGCGGTTTGCGTCGGCTCGCCACAATAGGTGTACGGGGCCCTGAGCTTTTCGGCGCTAAGCGGTTTTTGCGGGAAATCGACCGCCACGGTGCGAAATTGCCGCGCTCGCACTCCCATTGCGGCCGTATTCGCGCCGTGATGTAACCGCGCGTGCGGCGCGATCATGAGCGCGCCGGCAAGCGAGATCGTCGGCCTTTGCACACTAGGGCCTTGGCAGAAAAGCTGGCTTTGCATAATGACACTTTGGATCATTTTTGCCGTGATGACCGCTGCGGCACTTCTTGCGGTTCTTTGGCCGCTTGGACGAAAGCCTGGCGATCGAGGCGCGGGCAGCGATAGGCTTGTTTATCAGGACCAGCTCAAGGAGATCGATCGCGATCGCGCGGCCGGATTGATCGGCAATGCGGAAGCCGAAACTGCGCGCATTGAAATATCCCGTCGATTGCTCGCTGCCGTCGACGCTGAAAGTGCCATTCCAGAACAGTCTGGTTCCAGGCCGAATGCGCAGCGGCGGCGCGCCGCTGGTTTTGCGATTCTGATTGTGCCCGTTGTCGCGCTCGCGCTGTATTTGAAGCTTGGCTCGCCCGATATTCCGGGACAATCGGCGTTCGCTCGGGCGAATGAGTCCGGTGAAGACCGGTCGATCGCGAGCCTCGTAGGCCAGGTCGAGAATCATCTCGCCCGTAATCCGAATGATGGCGCCGGCTGGGAAGTGATCGCTCCGGTCTATTTGCGGCTTGGCCGTTTTACCGACGCGGTGATGGCGCGCAAGAAAGCGATCGTACTCAACGGCGACAGCCCGGCACGCGAATCCGATCTCGGTGAGGCGCTGGTTGCCGCCGCCGACGGCGTCGTAACCGACGAGGCGAAGCTTGCCTTCCAGCGCGCGGTGTCGGGCGACGCGCATAACGCGAAGGCGCGCTATTTTATTGGTCTTGCCGACGAGCAGGACGGCAATCGCGATGACGCCGCCAAAGAATGGCGCGCGCTGCTCGAAGACGCGCCGGCGGATGCGCCATGGAAAGACCCGGTTCGCGCCGCCTTGGCGCGCGTGACAGGTGGGCCGCCTGCTTCCGGCGGACCGAGCGCGACCGATATGGCGGCGGCCGAGAATATGCCGGAGGCCGAGCGTGCCGCAATGATCCGCGGCATGGTGCAACGTTTAGCCTATAGGCTGCACGCCGATGGCAAGGATGTCGACGGCTGGGTGCGGCTGGTTCGCGCCTATGCAATCCTCGGCGACCGCGATAAAGCCAGGGACGCGGCGGCGGACGCTCGCCGCGCGCTGTCCGACCAGCCCGACCAGATCAAGCGCATCGACGATCTCGTCAAAGGTCTCGGGCTCGAGGGATAGAATCGGGGTCACGATGACTCGCAAGCAGCGGCGCCTGGTTTTGATCGGCAGCGCAATGGCCGTGTTGGCCGTCGCCGTTGCGTTGATGCTTAATGCGCTTCGCAATTCGATTGTCTTTTTCAATTCACCCAGCGATGTCGTCGAAAAGCACGTGCCGGCGGGAACGCGAATCAGGCTCGGCGGACTGGTCAAGAACGGCACTGTGGTGCGCGGCAGTAATCTGTCGGTGCGTTTCGAAGTGACCGATGGCAAGACCGGCATCGCGGTCGACTATCAGGGTGTGCTGCCGGATCTCTTTCGCGAGGGCCAGGGCGTCGTGGCGGAAGGCGCACTCGAAGCAGGCGGCGCCTTCAAGGCCGACTCGATACTCGCCAAACACGATGAAACCTATATGCCCAAGGAGGTGGCGGACGCCCTGAAGCGCTCGGGACATTGGAAAGATGATTACGGCCGCCAGGCCGGAGCATCCGCCGGCGGAGGCAGCAAATGAGCCGCGAGATCGCCATAGCGCCGCGGGTGGGCTGCCGCGCCGGTGTGAAACGGCATGGAGGCGCAGCCAGTGGTCGCTGAATTGGGCCATTACGCGCTGATGCTCGCGCTGGGGCTTGCTCTCATTCAGGGCACGATGCCGATCGTCGGGACCAGGACTAACGACGCGGTATTGATGAGCATGGCCGCGCCGACCGCGCTCGCCCAGTTTGCCTTCGTG
>DASXJB010000026.1:0-1505 GCA_036497645.1 Xanthobacteraceae bacterium | reverse complement strand
CCGAGATCGACACACGATCCGAGATCCTCCGGATCGTCAGCGAAGTCTCGCATATTTCGGACAAAGATGGTTTGCCCGTTTCGAGCAGGAATGAAACGTGAAAACGCCGACGCTCAAAAGCCGCGATGGCGCCGCCGGGGGCAAGGCGACCATCGAGGGGTTCAGACGTGGGTTCTGTGGGCAGGCGTTGCTGCCCGGCGATGCCGGCTATGATTCGGCTAGCTAGACGTGTTTGGAACGCGAGCATTGATAAGCACCCGGGTTTGATCGCCCGCTGTTCGGGCGCGGCCGATGTCGTTCGCGCCGTCAAGTTTTCGCGCGCCAACAATCTTCTCGTCGCGGTCAAAAGCGGCGGTCACAATGTCGCCGGGCGGGCTTTGTGCGATGACGGCATTGTCATCGACCTATCGGCGATGAACCGGGTTTCCATCGACCCGGAGCTGCGCACCGTGCGCGTCCAGGCGGGAGCGCTGCTCGGCGATGTCGATCGCAAAACACATCCACATGGCTTGGCGGTCCCGACTGGCGTCGTCTCGAAAACGGGCATCGCCGGCCTGACTCTCGGCGGCGGCGTCGGGTGGCTGGCGCGAAAATACGGTCTGACCTGTGACAACGTCCTTTCCTGCGAGGTCATCACCGCCGAGGGCGAAATTGTCACGGCCAATGCCGGCACAAACGCGGACTTGTTCTGGGGCCTGCGCGGCGGTGGCGGAAATTTCGGTATAGTGACTTCGTTCCTGTACCGGGCCCATCCAGTTTCGACTGTGCTTGGCGGCGTCATTGCTTACGCACGAAATCAAGCCGCGGCCGTGCTCCACTATTATCGTGATTTCATGCCAGCGGCGCCGGATGAGCTGACGGCATACGCCGGCCTGATATCGATGCCGGATGGCACGCCAGCGGTGGGCATAATGCTCTGCTATTGCGGCGATCTTACCGACGGCGAGCGGATCCTCAAGCCGCTGCGTGCCTTCGGTTCGCCGCTGTTCGATGCGATTCAGCCGATGCCGTTTCCGATGATGCAGAAGCTTGTCGATGAGACGTCCCCGGACGGCACGTACAATTATTGGAGGTCGACCTTCCTCAGGGGTTTGAGCGACGAGGTTATCGATCTGATCATCGAGCATGGCCACCGTATGGAGTCCCGGCTGTCCCGCATCGTCATACAATTCTTCGGCGGCGCCGTGGGCAGAGTCGGCCCTGCCGATACCGCGTTTGCCCAGCGGCAAGCAGAGTATAATGTCGGGATCGAGACCCAGTGGATCGATGTAGCCGAAAGCGAAAAGCACATCGGCTGGACGCGCACCTTGTCGGATGCGCTGAAACCTTATTCAACCGACGGCTATCTGCTGAATTTTCTCGGCGATGAAAGCCGAGAGTTGGTCCGGGCGGCGTTTGGGAGCAATTACCAACGCTTGGTCGAACTCAAGACCAAGTACGATCCAACGAACTTCTTCAGCCTCAACCAAAATGTTGAGCCGCGGCGCTGAGCCCCCATCCCGACG
>DASXJB010000025.1:0-10785 GCA_036497645.1 Xanthobacteraceae bacterium | reverse complement strand
GAACGGGATCGCGCATGACGATGAATGACCTGACAGCGCCGCTTGGACAGGATCCGAGAAGACATCGGCGCGCGATCGAAGTCTCGGCGGCGAAGATCATCGCGGTGGCGCTCGGCCTGTTCTTCGGTGCGTTTGTGTTGTGGGCCGTGACCGCCGAAGACCGTTCGGGCGGTGAGCCGATGGCGGTAGCGCCGGCGGATCTGCGCATCGCCAAAAAGGGGCCGGAGGTAATCGCGGTACCGCACGCTGCCGCCCCAATCGATTCCACCCAGCCCGCCGCAACAGCAACACTGCCGCCACCCGCTCCAGCAAAATCGCCGAGCGGCGTGATGGTTACGATTGTCGACGGCAAGACCGGCGCCAAGCGCGAGGTCATTGTGGCCGCACCGTCGCAGGCGGCGACCGATGCCGAGCGTGCACGGCCCAACCAGAACAACGCCGACACGACCGATCAGCTTCCAAAAAAGCGGTGATCGCCAACGATCCAAGAATGGCGCGGGTTCTCCGCCCGCAGCGATACAGCGCTGGTGACAGACCTGACCAAATTGAGGATCATCCAGCATCCTTGTGTCGGCCGCTCCCAATCCATCGCAGTCGCAATGCGCGTTGAAGATCTGCCCTACCGTCCCTGCGTCGGTGTTGTGCTGTTCAATCGCAACGGCCGCGCGTTTATCGGCCGGCGCATTAACGGGCCCGAGCACGTTGATCTCCGACATTCCTGGCAAATGCCGCAGGGCGGCATCGATGCCGGCGAGGACCCGTGGCGGGCCGCGCTGCGCGAGCTACGTGAGGAAACCAATATCCGCTCGGTCGAGCGGCTCGGCGAAATCGCCGAATGGCTGCGCTACGACATTCCCCGCGAGCTGATCGGCCAGGCCTGGAAGGGCAAATATCGCGGACAAACGCAGAAATGGTTTGCGATGCGCTTTACCGGGGAGGAAAGCGAAATCGATGTCGAACATCCGGACGGCGCGCACGAGGCGGAATTTGCAGCGTGGCGCTGGGAGGCGCTGGAGACGATTCCGCGCCTGATCGTGCCGTTCAAGCGCGCGGTCTACAAGCGCGTCGTCGCTGAATTCGGGAAATTCGCCGGAACGAGCTAAGCGCTATTGCGTCAAGGCGGCCTGCAGGGCGCGCAGCTGGTCGAGACGACGCACGAGCTTGTCGCGCTGCGCGTCGTCCTTGCAGTCGGCGACGTCTTCTTCGGTGTCTCTGATGTCGTCTGCCAGCGACTCAAGGTCGAAATCCTCGCGCGCCCCGGCACGGTCGGCGAGCACGGTCAATCCGCTGGGTCCCATTTCGGCAAAGCCGCCGACCACGACGACCGGTTCGCGCTGACCCTCGCGCATGATCGTCACGATACCGGGCCGCAGCAAAGTGACCATCGGCGCATGCCCCGGCAGCACGCCGAGATCGCCTTCGATCCCGGGCAGATCGACCTGATCGACATCACCGGAAAACAGCACGCTCTCCGGCGATACGAACTCGAAATGTAGTCCAGCAATTGGTTGTCCTTAGAATGCGAATGGCGAATAGCGAATAGCGAAGTCGCGCCCGATCTGTACCCTACTCGCCATTCACTATTCGCTACTCGCTATCTTCACGCCGCTGCGGCGAGTTGCTTGCCCTTCTCCACCGCCGCTTCGATGGTGCCGACCATGTAGAAAGCCTGCTCCGGCAGGTGATCGTATTTGCCTTCGCACAGCCCCTGGAAGCCGCGGATCGTGTCGGCGAGCTCGACAAACACGCCCGGCGCGCCGGTGAACACTTCGGCGACATGGAACGGCTGCGACAGGAAGCGCTCGATCTTGCGCGCGCGCGCCACCGTGAGCTTGTCCTCTTCCGACAATTCATCCATTCCGAGGATGGCGATGATGTCTTGTAGCGCCTTGTAGCGCTGCAGAATCTGCTGCACGCGGCGCGCGGTTTGATAGTGCTCTTCGCCCACGACTAACGGCGACAACATGCGCGACGTCGAATCCAGCGGATCGACGGCGGGGTAAATTCCCTTCTCCGCGATCGAGCGCGACAGTACGGTGGTGGCGTCGAGATGGGCGAACGACGTCGCGGGCGCCGGATCGGTGAGGTCGTCGGCAGGCACATAGATCGCCTGCACCGAGGTCACCGAGCCTTTGGTCGTGGTGGTGATGCGCTCCTGCAGCGCGCCCATGTCGGTGGCCAAAGTCGGCTGATAGCCGACCGCGGAAGGAATACGCCCGAGCAGCGCGGAGACTTCCGAGCCCGCTTGAGTGAAGCGGAAGATGTTGTCGACAAAGAACAGCACGTCCTGACCCTGATCGCGGAAATATTCGGCGACGGTGAGGCCGGTCAGCCCGACCCGGGCGCGCGCACCCGGCGGCTCGTTCATCTGGCCGTAGACCAGCGCGCATTTTGAACCTTCGACCGAGCCTTCCTTGGGATCCTTGTTGACCTTGGACTCGATCATCTCGTGATAGAGATCGTTGCCCTCGCGCGTGCGCTCGCCGACGCCGGCGAACACCGAATAGCCGCCATGGGCCTTGGCGATATTGTTGATGAGTTCCTGAATGATCACGGTCTTGCCGACGCCGGCGCCGCCGAACAGTCCGACCTTGCCGCCTCTGGCATAGGGTGCCAGCAGATCGACTACCTTGATTCCGGTCACCAGGATTTGCGCTTCGGTCGATTGCTCGGTGTAGCTCGGCGTCGGCTGGTGGATCGAACGCGTTTCGACGCCTTTGATCGGACCCGCCTCGTCGACCGGTTCGCCGATCACGTTCATGATGCGGCCAAGCGTGGCGGGACCGACCGGAACGGAGATCGGCTGGCCGGTATCGGTCACTTCCTGACCGCGGACCAGGCCCTCGCTCGAATCCATGGCGACGGTGCGCACCGTCGATTCGCCGAGATGCTGGGCGACTTCCAGCACCAGGCGGTTGCCCTGGTTCTGAGTTTCCAGCGCGTTGAGGATCGCGGGCAGATGATCTTCGAAATGTACGTCGACCACCGGGCCGATGACTTGGGTGACGCGTCCGACGAGTTGAGCCATATGCTAAGTCCTTGTCAGAGTTCTTATCGATTAGCGTTGGTCACAGCGCTTCAGCGCCGGAAATGATCTCGATCAATTCCTTCGTGATCATCGCCTGTCGCGTGCGGTTGTAGAACAGGGTTTGGCGGCGAATCATATCGCCGGCGTTGCGGGTCGCGTTGTCCATCGCCGACATCTGCGCGCCGTAGAACGAAGCGCCATTTTCAAGTAGCGCGCGGAAGATCTGCACCGCGACATTGCGCGGCAACAGATCGCTGAGAATGTCTTCGGCCTCCGGCTCGAACTCATAGACCGCTCCGCCCAGTGCGTCGGCGGATTTTTGTTCGAACGCCGGCGGAATGATCTGCTGCGCGGTGGGAATTTGGGCGATCACGGAACGGAAGCGCGAGAAGAACAGGGTGCAGACATCGAATTCGAATTTGTTGAACAGCGCGATGATTTTTTCGGCGATGGCTTCGGCGTTCTCAAAATGCAACACGCGCACCGAACGAAGATCGACCAATTCGACGATCTGCTTGGAGAACAACCGCCGCAGCTGATCATAACCCTTGCGGCCCACGCAGAAGAACTTGACCTCCTTGCCTTCGGCGGCAAGCGCGGTGGCGCGCTCGCGCGCGAGCCGCACAATGGCGGAGTTGAACGGACCGCACAGGCCGCGTTCCGCGGTGCACACCAGCAACAGATGTTTCTGATCACTGCCGGTGCCGCGTAGGAGCTGCGGCGCGCTCTCCATCGCCGCGACGGAGGCCGCGATGTTGCCAAGCACGGCATCCATGCGAGCGGCATAGGGGCGCGCCGCCTCGGCGGCCGCCTGGGCGCGGCGCAATTTCGACGCCGCGACCATTTGCATGGCCTTGGTGATCTTTTGCGTCGCCTTGGTTGCGGCGATGCGATTGCGCAGGTCTTTGAGCGAGGGCATGGCTTCTATATCAGGCGAACGTCCTGGCGTAATTGTCGACGACGGTCTTGAGATTGCCCGCCGTTGCGTCGTCGAGATCGCGCGAGTCGCGGATCGCCGTCAGCACATCGGTGTGCTGACTGCGCAACAATCCCAGCAGCCCCTCTTCGAACGCGCGCACGCGCTCGACCGGCAGCACATCCAAGTAGCCGTTGACGCCGGCATAGATCACGCTGACCTGCTCCTCCATGCGCAACGGCGAGAATTGCGGCTGCTTGAGCAGTTCAGTGAGCCGCGCACCGCGATTGAGGAGCCGCTGCGTGGTGGCGTCGAGATCGGACCCGAACTGCGCGAAAGCCGCCATTTCGCGGTATTGGGCGAGCTCGCCTTTGATGCGGCCGGCGACCTTCTTCATCGCCTTGGTCTGCGCGGCGGAGCCGACGCGCGACACCGAAAGCCCGACATTCACCGCCGGCCGGATTCCCTGATAGAACAGATCGGTTTCGAGAAAGATCTGGCCGTCGGTGATCGAAATGACGTTGGTCGGAATATAGGCGGAGACGTCGTTGGCCTGGGTCTCGATGACCGGCAGCGCCGTGAGCGAGCCGCCCTTGTTCTCGTCGTTCATCTTCGCCGCACGCTCCAACAGCCGCGAGTGCAGATAGAACACGTCGCCGGGATAGGCTTCGCGGCCAGGCGGGCGCCGCAGCAGGAGCGACATCTGGCGGTAAGCGACCGCCTGCTTGGAAAGGTCATCGTAGATGATGACCGCATGCATGCCGTTGTCGCGGAAATATTCGCCCATGGCGCAGCCGGAGAACGGCGCCAGATATTGCATCGGCGCCGGATCCGAAGCGGTGGCGGCGACGATGATCGAATAATCGAGCGCGCCGTTTTCCTCCAGCACCTTGACGAATTGCGCGACTGTCGAACGCTTCTGTCCGACCGCGACATAGACGCAATAAAGCTTGATCTTCTCGTCGCCCGAGGCATTGAGCGATTTTTGATTGAGGATGGTATCGAGCGCGATCGCCGTCTTGCCGGTCTGGCGGTCGCCGATGATCAGTTCGCGCTGGCCGCGGCCGATCGGAATCAAGGCGTCGATTGCCTTCAATCCCGTCGCCATCGGCTCGTTCACCGAGCGGCGCGGAATGATTCCGGGCGCCTTGACGTCGACGCGCGAGCGGTGTTCGGCCTTGATCGGGCCCTTGCCGTCGATCGGATCACCGAGCGCGTCGACGACGCGGCCAAGTAACCCCTTGCCGACCGGGACTTCGACGATAGCGCGCGTGCGCTTGACCGTCTGGCCTTCCTTGATTTCACGGTCATTGCCGAAAATCACGATGCCGACATTGTCGCTTTCGAGATTGAGCGCCATGCCGCGCACGCCGCTCTCGAACTCGACCATTTCGCCGGCCTGCACATTGTCGAGCCCGTAGACGTGCGCGATGCCGTCGCCGACCGACAACACCTGTCCGACCTCGGAAACCTCGGCCTCTTGGCCAAAATTTTTGATCTGCTCTTTGAGGATTGCGGAAATTTCCGCGGCGCGGATATCCATTAGCGAGCCTCTTTCATCGCGTGCTTGATGGCATTGAGTTTGGTGCGGAGCGAGCTGTCGACCATGCGGCTGCCGAGCTTGATAACGAGTCCGCCGAGAACGGCCGGATCGACTTTGACGTCGAGATCGACGTCCTTGCCGCTGACCGATTTGAGCGCGGCGCGCAACGCCTCGACATGCTGATCCTTGAGCGGCTCGGCCACGGTCACCTCGGCGGTAGCTTCGCCTTTGTGCCGGGCGACCAGTGCACGGAATGCCTTGATCATGTCGCGCACTGCGAACAGCCGCCGGTTCGTCGCGGCGAGCTTGAGAAAATTCGCCGCGATGCCGCGAATGCCCATGCGGTCGAGCACCGCCGACAGAGCCTGCAATTGTTCCTCGGTGGAAAATACCGGACTGCGCACGAGGCGCGTCAGGTCGGCGCTGTCGGCGACGAGCGCATCGAAGCGATCAAGCTCGGTTTTTACCGGCTCGATCGCGTTCGTCTCCAGCGCCAGCTCGAACAAAGCGGTCGCGTAGCGGCCGGCCATGCCGGACAGGACGGGTGTTTCGGCTGCCAAAGTCTGTGCTCGCTAGGCTTACTCGGTGGCGGTGTTGCGCGACGTTCTTAGCGGTGTTTTTGGACGGTGTTCTTGACCTTCCGCAAAGACCCGCAGCGGGCGCGCATGGTCGGCACAAGCCACTGGCACTCAAGCGGAATTCAAGCGGGACTAGAATCCGCCGGGCGTGGCGCGGGGCCGCGTCCGGAAATCGTCGGGTTGCTAACATGAAGCGAAATGCGGTGCAACAACAGGCATCTGCGCAGGACGCCCGGCCGCATTGCGAATTCGAAACCGAGACCGGCTGCATTTGCAGCGCGACCAAGGGAGCGTGACCAAGACAGCGCACGGCGGTCCTGCTATCACCCGGCGCGGAAAGGCTGCAATTGGAATGGTCAAACGTCCGGCAAAGTCCGCGTTCCGCAAGTCGACTTCCCGAAAGTCAATCGCCAAATCAGTGATGTTGCCGACCGATCGGCTCGCTTATTCGCCGATCGCCGATCGGGCGCCGCTCAAACTGCCGAACGGCGCCCGGATGGCGGTGTGGGTCGTCATCAATGTCGAGGAATGGGATGCGACCCAGCCGATGCCGCGCACCGTGATCACGCCGCCGGCCGGTGGGGCGCCGATGCCCGACGTGCCGAACTGGGCCTGGCACGAATACGGCAATCGCGTCGGGTTCTGGCGGTTCGTCGAAATATTCGATGCCTTCGCAATACCCGGCGTGCTGGCCATCAACGGTTCGGCGCTTGCCGCCTATCCGCAGATCGTACGCGCGGCGGTCGAGCGGAATTGGGAATTCATGGGCCACGGCTTCACGCAGCGCAATCTGCAGAAGGTTGCCGACGAGCGCGCCGATATTCGTAAAGTGCGTGAGGTCATCGCCAAAGCCACCGGCAGGCGGCCGCGCGGCTGGCTCGGCCCCGGATTGACCGAAACCTGGCAAACCCCCGACGTGCTGGCCGAGGAAGGCTACGACTACGTCGCCGACTGGGTGCTCGATGACCAGCCGGTCTGGCTGAAGACCCGCGGCCGGCCGATCCTCAACCTGCCCTACACGCAGGAATGCAACGACGTGGCGATGATGCTGATCCAGCACCACAAAGCGTCCGAATATTGCGAACGCGCGCTCGACCAGTTCGAACAGATCTATGCCGATTCGGCGGCTTCAGCGCGCATTATGGCGCTGTCGATGCACCCCTACATCATGGGCGCGCCGCACCGGGTGAAATATCTGCGCCGCATTTTCGAGGTCATTCGCAAGAAATCAGACGTACTGTTCTGGACCGGCGCGCAGATCGCCGATTGGTTCATCGCCGCCGGGCCAAAAGCTTCGTGAGAAATCCCGATCGTAAAAGCGGCAGTTCTGCGCGCGCCGATATTGGCGCGCGCCTGATGCTCGTCGCGCTTGGCCTGGTCTGGGGCATCACCTGGCCGGTGATGAAAATCGCGCTCAATGAAATCCCGCCATTGACCATGCGCGGCAGCGCCGCCGTTTTGGGCGCGGTGACCTACTACTTGCTGTGCGTATTCATGCGGCGCAACTTGCGCATTCCTTCGCCGAAGGCTTGGGCGCATATCCTCGTCGGATCGCTGCTCAATATCGTCGCATTCAGCCTGTTCGGCGCCTTCGCTCAGATCACGGCCGCTACCTCGCGCGTGGCGGTCCTCGCCTACACCATGCCGATCTGGGCGATATTGCTGGCTTGGCTGTTCCTGGGCGAACGGCCGAATCGCGTTCAGGCGACGGCGCTTTTTCTGTGCGTCGCCGGGCTTGCCATCCTCATTTATCCGCTGACCACCAACGGAATTCCGCTCGGGATCGTGTTTGCGCTTGCCGTCGGCGTGTGTTGGGGCGGCGGCACGGTTTACCTGAAATGGGCGCATATCGAGGCCGATCAGATGGGCATAGGCAGCTGGCAAATGACGACTGCCGCCGTCATTCTTGCTGTTTCCATGCTGATCTTCGACGGCGGGCCGGATTTCGGCCGCGCACATCTCGACGGCTATCTGGCGACGGCATGGACCGGAATTGCCGGCAACGGCATCGCCTATGCGCTTTGGTTCACTATTATACGGCGGCTGCCGGCAGCGACCGCGTCGCTTGGCGTGCTGGCATCTCCGGTCATCGGGGTCTTCGGCTCGTTTCTGATTCTGGGCGAGGTGCCGACGGCTCCCGACATGATCGGCTTTGCGCTGATCTTTGTGGCGTCGGCTTGCGTTTTGCTGACGCGCCAGAGCGCCGTCGAGACCGCCTCGCACGCCGCGTGACGGCGTGAAGATCTAACGGCGCAAGCCGATCGTCCCGCTGCTAAAGCGAAATTATTTTAGGTTGATTCGGCATTTCGCTTTAGCTTGTTGTTTGAGCATGATCTTTTCCGAAAACCGGCGTCCACTTTTCGGGATCATGCTTTATTTAAGGTCCGGCCAGCTTGGCCAGATCGGCGACGCGCGCCGCCATCGTGCTTTGCGGATCCGACAGCGGATCGATCACGGTGAAATGGTTGGTTCCGGCGACCTCCTCGTAGCGCGTTTGCGCACCGGGCTGCTGCCAGGTCTGCGCGATCGTGCGGCTCTGGCGCTTGAACTCGCCGGATTCGAGTCCGCCGACCACTGCATCGAAAATCCGGCCAGCCGCCACCGGCCAAAACAGCGGCGATAACTTTCGCGCTTGCGCCGAGTCGAGCCGCAGATCCTGATTGACGCCGGTGGCAAGGAGCGGCGTCAAATTGAACACGCCGGAGATCGAATAGGCCGCCGGAACGAGATCGGCGGGGGCTTTCGGATAAAGCGTGCGCCAGTCGGTCGCCAGCAGGGCGGCGGCGAGGTGCCCGCCGGCCGAATGACCATAGACCGTCACGCGCCGGCCGAACCGCTGCCAGAGGAATGCGCACATGCGGCGCATTTGTTCGACGATGTCGCCGATGGTGACGACCGGACAGAGATCATAGCCGACCACGGCAACGGAAATGCCGTGGCCGTTCGGCCCGCGCGCCATTTGGCTGAACAGCGACGGCTCAAGCGAGCGCCACCAGCCGCCATGAATAAAAATCGCGAGCGGCGCATCCTGGCGCTCCGCGAGAAATAGATCGATGATCTGCCGCGGTGTGCTGCCGTAGGTCAGGCCGAGCTCGGCGCGGCCATCTTTAAGCATCTCGGCGCGGTAAAGCTCCGCTTCATGCGCCCAGCGGGCAAAAATCTCGGGGTGCTCGGGTACGCGGGCGCGATTGTTATACTCAACTTCGTAGTCGATCGCGGCCACCGGGCGCCTCCATGCGGATTGCGCGGCAAATCTGCGGCATGTCTTCGGCGCTGGCAAGTTGCGGCGGATCCCGCGCCCCCGACCGGTAAGGCACAAACTCGGCGGTTTGCGGGTTGAACGCCGCCCGGTAAAAGGGACGCCAAAGGAACGCCAAAAGGAACGTGATGAGAGTCGACGGCAAATCGATGCGCAGCATCTGGCTGGAACCCGATGGCTGGTCGGTCGGGATCATCGATCAGACCGCGCTGCCGCACCGGCTCACGATCGCCCACCTCGAGGGCCTGGAAGACGCGGCGCACGCGATCAGGGCGATGCTGGTGCGCGGCGCGCCGCTGATCGGCGTGATGGCCGCCTATGGCGTTTGCCTGGCGCTGCGCGCGGATGCCTCCGACGAATCGCTCGATCGCGCCTGCGCGACCTTGCTGCGGACGCGCCCGACCGCAATCAATCTCAAATGGGCGCTCGACGAAATGGTCGCGGCGGTGCTCAACCGCGCGCGCGGCGAGCGGGTCGCCGCGGCCTACCGGCGCGCCCAAGAAATCTGCGAGCAGGATATCGCGATTAACACCGCCATCGGCCAAAACGGACTGCCGCTGATCGAAGCGGCCGCCAAGCGCAAGAAGCCGGGCGAAGCGGTCAACGTGCTGACCCATTGCAATGCCGGATGGCTGGCTGCCGTTGACGTCGGCACCGCCACCGCGCCGATTTATCTGGCGCACGATAGCGGCATCGCCATTCATGTCTTTGCCGACGAGACGCGGCCGCGCAACCAAGGGGCGTCGCTGACGGCTTGGGAGCTGGGCCGGCACGGCGTGCCGCACACGGTGATCGCCGACAATACCGGCGGCCATCTCATGCAACATGGGCTCGTCGATCTGGTCATTGTCGGCACCGACCGGGTCACTGCCGCCGGCGATGTTTGCAACAAGATTGGCACCTATCTGAAAGCGCTCGCTGCGCGCGACAACAATATTCCGTTCTATGTGGCGCTGCCGTCGCCGACCATCGACTTTTCGATTCTCGACGGGCTTGCCGAGATCCCCATCGAAGAGCGAGGCGCTGACGAGGTGGCGACTATGACCGGCCGCACCGCGCAAGGCGGCATCGAGACGGTGCGGATCGTGCCCGACGGCTCGCCGGTAGCCAATTACGGCTTCGACGTCACGCCGGCGCGGCTCATAACCGGGCTCATCACCGAACGCGGCGTGATCGCCGCCTCACGCGACGCCTTGGCGAGGGCTTTTCCCGAGCGCGCCGGCGCGGCAGAATGAGAGGAGATTCGAGTCTGGTTCGCGTGGAGTCCGTTGCGTGCGTAAGCTCGTCCTTCGTCCGCTCTCGAACGTGCCGCTCCCTGGAATTCTCAGCATGAACGTTCCGTCCGACGTGTCTGCCAGCGTGGCCGCCAGGATCGCGCCTTCAGACTCGCCTTTGGTGGACGGGCGCCAATCGGAAACGGCGCTCGCAATCGCCCGCGGCACCGCGCGCTATTTGTACGCC
>DASXJB010000024.1:0-26050 GCA_036497645.1 Xanthobacteraceae bacterium | reverse complement strand
AAGCATGACAGCTAATAGGGCGATGATAGTGCAACGCGGTGTCGCTTGCATCACTACACCTTTTCGGACTCTTGAAACTACACCCGCCCTGGGCAGGAATAAGGCGGTTGATTGCATAATTTCTGGTTAAATAATTTCTGGTTAATAAGCGTCACCGGCTGCGCGCCCGAGCAAACAACCGCACCAAAACACGCGCTTGCGGATTTTTTTAGTCCAGCCGAAATCAGAATTTTTTGGGGCCGGGGCTAGCGTGAGGTCGCCTCGATATTCGTCCGGCCGCGTCCCGACGCCCTCGCACGGAGGCTAGAACAGGCCGGGTACGTTGCTACCGAAATTGCTACCCAACGATATGGGACGAGCCGCGACAGAAACGGATGGGGAACGATCTGGCGCTCAAGTTACCCCCACTAATCGGGGCATTTAACGACGTCCCGGGATGGGGCGAGATGCCCGCAATCGAATTAGGAAACCGCTGCTCTATCCGGCTGAGCTACGGGACCAATTACGGATTTCTCGGCTGTTTGGGTTTCGTCTACAGAGGCCTGCGTGTATAGCACCCTCTGCCGCCGCTCGCACCTCAAAGCACGTCATTGAGCCCTGCGGCCTCGGCACGCTTGAGCGGAAGCTCCCGCATGCGCTTAGGCGCTGGCGTTTCGAGTCGGCCGGCGCCTCGATGCCCGTGCGCGCTAAAGAAAATGCGTAATGGGTTAAGTCCGCCGGCGATCTACTGCGCGGCGATATGATTGGCGCGGATCACGTCGCCCCACAGCTTGACCTCACGCTTGAGCAAAGCACGCGCGGCTTCCGGGCTTTCTTCGTCCTGCGGATATAGATCCATGCCGCCGTCGCTATACGTCTTGCGCAGCTTGGCATCGGTGAGCGCCACGCGCAGCGCATGGTTCAGCTTTTCAATGATCGGCCGTGGCGTTCCAGCAGGCGCCAGCAGCATATGCCAGAAGTCGATATCAGCTTTTGGATAACCGAGTTCGCCCATGGTCTTGAGTTGCGGCAGACCGGCGAAATCCTTCTTGCCGATGAGCGCATAGGCCTTGAGCTTGCTGGAATTGACCAAGGGCGTGGCGACGACGGCCGAGATCGGGCCCAAGTCTACTTGTCCTCCCAAGAGATCGACCAGCGCCGGGCCGGCGCCCCGATAGGGGACTTGCGTGACTTTGACGCCGAGCTCCTGGAAGATCAGCACCTCCGCCAAGTGGCCGAACGAGCCGACGCCGGGATGTCCGATCCGAATGGTCTGGCCGGGCTCTTTCATCCAGCGCAACAATTCGTCGAAATTGTTCGCCGGCAGCGACGGTCGCCCGGCAAGCGTATTCGTTGTCGTGTTGACGAGCCCAATCGGCGCAAAATCCTTCTCGGCGTCAAAAGTTCGATCCGCATAAAGCGTCATGCCGGCGGCAAGCGCGTCCTGATGCAGCAGGATAGTGCAACCGTCGGGCTCGGCGTGGGCCACCTTGGCGGCGGCAATCATGCCTCCGGCGCCGCTGACATTTTCAACGACGATCGGCTGACCCAACTCCTTCTGCATCGGGTCCTGGAGTATTCGTGCAGTTGCATCGTCGGCACCGCCGGGCGCGAATGCCACGACGAGGGTGACTGGACGATTAGGGTAGGTCTGCGCCGCGGCGCCGCTTGCCGTCACGAGTGCGGAAATTATGGACGCCGCGAGTGCGCGTGCGATTTGCATAATTCCTCCCCTCGCCGTTCGATCAATGCCGCCGCCAACGGCGCGATTTGGTTCCGGTATTCAGCGCTTTTCCGCGCCATCCCGCAAGGCAGATCGGAGGCGTGCGATGTCACGTACCTGGCGGGACCGTCAGTTAGCGAGGCTCATCAGGCTGGGATTCAACGTCGGCGAGCACTTCGGCAAGCGCGGTAGGAGGCACCTTCACGCCACCGGTGAAAGGCCGGTCGATGACGATCACGACCAGAAGTTCGGAAAATATCAAGAACGCGAGTAGTGCTGTCATCACGGTTTGCGCCCGCAGACTTTCCATTCCAAAGAAAAACGTAAATGCGATCGTCACCACGGCGCCGCCCAGCAGCACCAGCCAGATGACATCAGGTACCGCGCCCTCTGCAGCAATTAATCGCGATCGGCGCGCTTCGGTTATGCGATCGAGCTGGCTGAAAATTTCCGCAACGATGGCTCGATTGCGCTGATCATTGACCACCGAGAGCATGCGATAGATGGCGTCGAGCGCTTGCTTGGCGGCTCCGCCCGCGTGCACAGTGCCCTTGTCCATCGCCGGCCAATCGTCCGCCATCGCGGCCTTGAGGTAGGCGGCGACGGACTTGCGCAAGTCGGCTCCACTGAAATCGCCCAGGCCCTGCGACAGGCGAAAAAGGTTCTCCGCCGCGCCGGCTTCGCGCAGCACGTTGGCTTCCGCGTCGCTGAACTTTTCCCACACCACGATAATGACAAAAGCGAGCAGGACCGCATACAGCACGCCGAATGTAGCGAACTTGAAACCAGCGATCTCGTTATTGATCGTCAGTCGATCGAGCGCCACATAGCGGCGGACCAAAGCAGGGCCCAGCATTGCCAGGAGCGTGCCGCCGCCAATAATTATCGCGCCGGAAATCCAGAGCGGCTGGCTCGTCAAAAAAACAGCATCGGCGCGAGGGTTGGCGGCGGGCAGCTGATTCGCCAAGCGGCATAGCGGCATGCTGTGCCGGGCGCGGGCGAGCATCGTCAGCATGCGATTGCGGTTTTTCTTCCCGTCCGGGGTCCGGAAACCTCGGCTCGACGATCACGGAGGCGGCAGACTTGCGCCCAGGGCCGCCGCAGGAACGCCGCATTCCGGCCTTTGGCTTGGCGCCCATGGGGAATGCATGGGGAGTGCATGGTGGGTTGGCGGGACGCGTGCTTGATAGCCGCATTGGCGGCGGGATTTGCGGCGATGTGCGGCGGGAAGCCGGCGCGCGCGGACTATCAGGCATTGACACCGCAGGGGCAGGTCTGCGGCGGCGACGAGATCGCCGGCGGGACGGTCGCCATTGCCAAGATTCTCGACGGACGCACTTTCGTGCTCGAGGATGGACGCGAAGTCCGCTTGGCCGCAATCGAGGTTGCTCCAGCGCCCGGGCCGCAGGATCGCGCAGACCCGGCAGGGCGTGCCGCGGCGGCGGCGCTTGGCGCCCTTGCGGCCGGGGATCAGGTTGTGCTGCGGCGGGCGGAGCGCGGGTCCGATCGCTACGGCCACCTGCTCGCCTACGCCTATACACTACGGGACGGTGACGAGTTCTTGTTGCAGGGAGAACTCGTGGCGGAGGGATTTGCCCGGGTCAGCATCCGCATTGCAAATCCATGCGCCGGGGACCTCCTGGACCGCGAGAAAGCGGCCCGCGAGGCCAAACTTGGCCTGTGGGCCGATCCGTATTATGAGGTGCTCGACGCCGAGATGCCGAAGGACGCGCTGGCGCACCGAGGCCGATTTGCGCTGGTCGAGGGCAAAGTGGCGTCCGTGCGCGAAAGTGGGCCCACAATCTACGTGAATTTCGGCCGGCGGCGGATCGGGGACATTACGGTTACGATCCTGAAACGAAACGAGCGCAGTTTCGCGGCGGCGGGCCTTGATTTGAGGGGTCTGGCTAGCCGACGCATCAGGGTTCGCGGCTGGATCGAGACGCGTGGTGGCGAACGCTCCTGGATCGAGGCCGAGCGCCCGGAGCAGATTGAAATGGCCGATTGATCGAATCGGCGGCGCGCGGGGGAAACAACGGAATCGCGCTTGGGTGGTTAGGTGACGTGGTGAGACGTGGACAATTCGAGCTTATCACCTGTTGGCTCGGCAGGGCGGTTACGCTGTTTGCCGCCCTGCTGCTTGCCGCCTGTACGGCTTCATCATCCGCCTATGCCCCGCAGGCCACAGCGTCGCTCCCGGCAAAGACTGCCGAGGCGCCGATGGCGCCGGACGTGCTGCGCGAGCATCAACGCATTCTTGGGGCCTATGGCGGCATTTACAACGAGCCACGGCTGCAAACGCTGATCGAGCGGATGGTCGAACGGCTCGTCGCCGCATCGGAACGGCCTGACCTGCACTACAAGGTCACGGTTCTCAACTCGCAATCGGTCAATGCCTTCGCGCTGCCGAGCGGCCAGCTTTACGTCACACGCGGGTTGATCGCGCTGGCCAACGACGATTCCGAACTTGCCTCGGTGCTCGCCCACGAAATGGGGCACGTCCTCGCCCACCATGCCGAACTGCGCGAGGAACATGCGCGCGAAGCCGAACTCGTCAGTCGCGTCGTTTCCGACGTGGTCACCGATCCCGCGGCCGGCGCGCTCGCACTCGCCAAATCGAAGCTTGCGCTGGCGAGCTTCTCGCGCGCGCAGGAATTTGAAGCCGACGCGATTGGCGTCGCGATCGCCGCGCGCGCCAGTTACGATCCTTATGGCGCAGTGCGATTTCTAACCGCGATGGAGCACAATTCCCGGCTCAAGCCGGAGCAAAGCGGCGCGATCAACCCGGCCGCGCCCGACTTTCTGTCATCGCATCCAGCCACGCCCGAGCGCATCACCAACGCAATCGCAAGCGCACGCCAATATCGCGCGCCGGCCGATACCGGGCAGGATTTTGCCCAATCCAAAGCGGCCTATCTCGCCGACCTCAATGGTCTCGTCTATGGCGAAGATCCGGGTGAAGGCTTCGTCCGCGGCCGCCGCTTCCTGCATCCCAAACTCGGCTTCACTTTTGCCGCGCCGGAGGGCTTCACGCTCGACAACACCGCGCAGGCCGTGCTCGGCATCAAGCGCGGCGGCGGCGAGGCGTTGCGGCTCGATGTTGTCCGGGTGCCGGCAGAACAGACGCTCGGCGCCTATCTCACATCCGGATGGATCGAAAATATCGATCCAAACAGTGTGGAAGACATCACCATCAACGGTTTTCCGGGCGCCACCGCCGCAGCCAAAGGCGAACAATGGGACTTTCGTCTCTATGCGATCCGCTTCGGCAGCGACGTGTACCGGTTCATTTTTGCCGCCAAGCATCGCACGCCGGAAACCGATCGCGCTTTTCGTGAAGCGGTCGGCAGTTTCCGTCGTATGAGCATCGCCGAGACCGAGCAGGCGAAACCGCTTCGGCTTCGCATTGTGACGGTCACGCCGGGCGACACGGTGGAGAAGCTCGCGGGCAAAATGGCCGTGGCCGATCGCGCGCTCGACCGATTCCGTGTGCTCAATGGACTCGATCCCGGTGACAAGCTCAAACCCGGCAGCGAAATAAAAATAGTGGTGGAATAGCGGGCTGCGGGCCGCTTTGGTTAACCTTCCGGGGCGGCTTTCCCTTTTGTCTATTCTCGACGCCGCTTGGAGTCGGTTACCATCCCCGCAAGGGCGTTAACCGGCTGCCGGCGCCAGGCGCACAGCGCAGCGGCATCCACATCAATCCAATTCAGAATTGCGAAGCGAGCTGATCAAGGCCCATGACGTGGGCGAGACTGCGGACTTCTTCTTTTTGCTCAGAACTAAAGCTCATGATCAAAGGAACCGCCGCCGATTTCAGTCCCTCCACGGCCTCGGGATCGACTGCCGCTGCTTGCACGTTTCGTGCGGCGCCGCGCGCGGCCGCCTGCTGCGTCCGCTTATAGGCCATGTTGCGCAACGCGGCTTCGACCGCCGGCCACATCCGCTCCTGATCCAGCGTCAGATGCAGCCGCGTTTTGATGCTGGCGATCTGCGCATCATCGAGAATATAGCCCGCGCGGTTCGTAGCGGGCGGGCGGGCGGGAGCCGCCGATGCTTTTGCTGGCGCGCCGGCCGCTGGCCGTGCCGATAAATCCGCAGCATTCGCCGCCGGCAGAGCGACATTGCCGAGCGATGCCGTCTGCATTATGCGCTGCTCTGGAGCAGACGAGGCCGACTTCTCGACCGGCCGCTCCGCGCTGGATTGCGATTGCGTCGGAACCATAGGTGCCGGGCGGAATAGGTCTGGATCGGCCCGCGAGTTTCTCACGGCTGCCAAGGTGACCGCAGCCGATGCATTCCACGCCTGCGGGAAGCGCTGCGCGACGACCTCCGCGGCCGAGCTATCGCCGGCCTCGCGTAACGCCGCCATATGCCAAGCCCCGATCAGGTAGCCAACGACGCAGGCGGCAAGCAGCGGCAACAATCGTCCGCGTTTCGACGCTGTTTTCCGCCGCATGATGACGCCCCCGTTCATCCCTTGGTTCTATTTCCTTTCAAAGGAAGCTTAATTTATGGCTAACCATGGGTATTTTGCCGGCCAGATTTTTGCGCCGACGGGCATGGCTGCCGATTTTTTCGTCCATCGAGGGCCGTTTCAGCACCGCGATAAAAAAGGCCCGGCGATCTGCCGGGCCTTTTCAAATCCTGAGTTTGTTCGAAGCGACGTGCCGAGTTTAGGCCGCTTCTTCCTCGACGACTGAATCGTCTTCGGCCTCCGGCTTCGGACCCCGGCGCGGTCCCTTGGCCAGCGCAGCCTCGATTTCCTTGATCGCTTCGGTTTCGGTGATCCGCTGCACCGCCGCGACTTCGCGTGACAATCGGTCGAGCGCCGCTTCATACAATTGGCGCTCGGAATACGACTGTTCCGGCTGGGTCTCCGAGCGATAGAGATCGCGGACCACCTCGGCGATCGCGACGATGTCGCCGGAATTGATCTTGGCCTCGTACTCCTGCGCCCGCCGCGACCACATCGTGCGCTTGATCCGCGCGCGGCCTTTGAGGGTTTCAAGCGCGCGCTTGACCATCGGTGTCTCGGCCAGCTTGCGCATGCCGACGGACGCTACTTTCGCAGTCGGCACCCGCAACGTCATTTTATCCTTGACGAAATTGATGACGAACAGCTCGAGCCGCGCGCCGGCGACCTCTTGCTCCTCGATCGCTACAATCTGGCCAACGCCGTGCGCCGGGTAGACGATGAATTCGTGGGTCTTGAAGCCCTGCCGTTGCGTGGTCTTCTTTGTATTCATTCCCAAAGCTGCTGCTCCTTCCGCCTCCGGCTTGCGCCGATGCGCGGGCTTCGCCACGCTGACCCGGCGATGGGTCAGCGCACGCGCTGACTGTGAGGGCCTCCGGCTCGCGCGGGAGGAGGTTTTTGTCTTCCGGCCCATGCCGGCCGCACTCTTCTTCGGACGACGACGAGTTTTCTCTGCCACTGCTCTCGCGTGGAATTCACGCCTCTTTATGACGGTTCCTCGGAAACTCCCCGAAAAAATATGCTCCCGGTCGGGGGAGCACGCCTCGGGGTGTTATTCATTGTGTAATAGCCATATAACACATTTTCCGCAAAAATCAAAGCCTTAAGGCCCCGCGCAGGCCTCGCATGAGCCGGCTGAAGGGCGCAAATTTTAACAATGGTTAAGGCGCAACTAGAGCGGGTATCAGTCGCCGCTGCCCGGATTGGCTGAAAAATGCTCTTCGAATTTGTTGGGGACGCCCTCCCATTGTTTAGCGTCCGCCGGCGGCGCCTTTTTAGTCGTGATATTTGGCCAAACCTTCGCATATTCGGAATTGACGCCGAGCCACTTTTCCAGACCTGGCTCGGTGTCCGGCTTGATCGCGTCAACCGGGCATTCCGGCTCGCATACCCCGCAATCGATGCATTCGTCCGGGTGGATGACCAGCATGTTTTCGCCCTCGTAAAAACAATCGACGGGGCAAACCTCAACGCAGTCCATGTATTTGCATTTGATGCAATTGTCGTTGACGATATAGGTCATTTGCACACTCTGGACGCCCGTTTTGAAGCCCTGCTCCTATCGCATGGGGTAGGGGCACGCAAGAAGGCGCCTGTTCGCGCGCCGCAAGTCCTTCGGCCACAATTCCTTCAGCCACAAATCCCTCATTGCAGATGCTCGTAAAGCGCCGCAGCCGTGCGGGCAGGCCCCCGCCGCTCGACAAAGCCCATCACCTTGACCACCCGCACCCCGCCGTCGAGGGCGACGGTGATGACGTCGCCCGTTCGCACCATGCGGCCCGGTGCGTTAATGCGCGCCACATTGACCCGGACAAAGCCTCCACCCGCCAGCGCCGCGGCCGCGCCGCGCGTGCGGACCAGGCGAGCATGCCAGAGCCAGCGATCGATGCGCTGGCGCGCAACCGTAGTCGCCACTCAACGGCGCTCCTTAGCATCTGCCTCAAGCTGCGCCTTCAGAGCGGCTAGCTTGGCAAAGGGAGAATTGGGATCGGGCCTTTTCTCTCTGGGCTCCCTTCTGGGCTCCCTTGGCTCGAACCGTTTTCCCGGCGGCCTTTCTCGCTTTTGCCGGTCTTGGCGGTCCATCCGATGCTCCGGCCGCCGTTGCCGCACCGGGCGGCGCGGCTTCGCGTGAACATCGGTTTCCGAAGCCTCGGTGACCGGACGATCCGCTTTCGACTCGGCAAGCGGGGCAGCGCCGGACTCAAGCGCTGGGCTTTCCGGCGAAGGTTGGCGCGGCAGGGCAACCGGTTCGCCCCGGACATGCTTTGCTCTGCCGCGCTCACGCACGCGAACGCGGCGCCGGTCGCCAATGCGGCCCGGACGCCAAACCTCGATCATCTCCGCCTCGTTTGCGAGTGGGGCGACGGCGGGGCTGGTGCTGGCGCTGTCCGCCACAACCGGCCCGACCGGTTGTGCCAGCGCGGGTTCCGGCTCCGTTTGCATGCCTGACTCGGCGGTATCGGAATCCGCTCCCATCGCTTGCGCGCTCACTGGCAATTCGCCTTCAGACACCGCATGCGCCGTCGCCGCGGGTGCCGCTGTTTCATTCGCAGCAGAAGCGGCACTGGCCGGCGGCAGCGGCGGCTCCGGTGGTTTAGGCCGGCGCTCCATGCGATAGCCGAGTGCGCGCAAGATCGACGCAAAGTCTTCGCCCGACGCCCCGATCAGCGATGTCATGGCGTTGACCACGGTAAAGCCGCCGCCTGCGACCGCGCCCGGTGGCCGCGGCCCCGCCGCGTCTTCGCGCCAGGCCAGCGCCGGGCGAATGAGGTCGGCAAGCCGTTCCAGAATGTCGACCCGCACTGCCCGTGCGCCACATACGCGATAGCCGGTGGTGCGGTACAGTGTTGGATCGAACGCGGGATCGGCCGCGATCGAGGTGCGGCCGCTGCCAGCGAGATGCAGTAGCTCATCCAGCACTTTGCCGTCCGTTCCGTCGTGTCGGAGCGTCCAAAGCTGGGTTGCGAGTCTGCGCGGCGCTGGTTTCAGAAGCGCCGGCACATAGATGTGGTAGGCGCCGAAGCGTACGCCGTATTTGCGCAAAGTCGCGCGCGCGGGCTGGTCGAGGGCTTTGACCTGATCCGCCACCTGCGTCCGATCGAGCACACCCAACGCCTCGACCAATTGAAAGGCCACGCCGCGGGCAATGCCGGTGACGTCGCTTGCCGCCGCAAGCTCGCCGAGCGGGCCCAATAGTTTTTCGATGTGGGCTTTGAGCCAGGCGTTGAGCCGGATCTCGACGCTTTCGCGCGGTGCGCCGGTGAGATGTTCATCTGCAATGATGCGGATGCGCGGCCGCAGCAGCTCTTCGCTGGCTTGGAGTTTGCCGACTGCGGCGCCGATCCAGCGCAGCGTGCCATCGGCAGCGAGCACGAATTGGTCGTCGGGCGCCTCGGCCAAGCGCACAGCGCGCGCGGCAATTTCGCCGGCAAGCGCTTTTTGAGCGGCGTTTTGCAGCGCTTTTGCCTCCGGGCCGCCCGAGGAAGCATCGGCGACGAAGACGAAACCGTCGAGGCGCCCGATCAGATGGCCTTCGACCACGACATCGCCGGTTTTGTTGAAATCCGGCTCCAGCGTTGCGTTCTCGCGCAGCCGCCGCATCAACACGCTGGTGCGGCGATCGACGAAACGCTCGGTGAGCCGTTCGTGCAGCGCATCCGACAGACGATCTTCAACGGCACGGGTGACGCCCTGCCAATGCTCCGGGTCGGCGAGCCAATCCGGACGGTTCGCCGCAAAGGTCCAGGTGCGGATATGGGCGATACGCGTGGACAAGGTGTCGATGTCGCCGTCAGTGCGATCGGCCAGTGCGACTTGGTGTGCAAACCAGTCGGTTTGGATCGCGCCGTCGCGTTGCAGGAAACCGTACAGCGTCACGACCAGTTCGGCATGATTGGCAGGCGCGATCTTGCGGTAATCGGGCAATTGACAGACGTCCCACAACCGCTCGACGTCGGTGCGCGTTCGCGTCCATGCACGCACGTCGTCATCGCGCGCCGCATGATCCAGCACCAGGATGTCTTCGGCTATCGGCGCACGCGCCAGCGCGCTCTCATTCGGCGCCATCGCGAGCGCCGCCTGCAGCGCACCGACCGACGAAAAATCGAGATCGGAGTTGCGCCATTGCACGAGCCTCACCGGCTCGAATGTGTGCGATTCGAGCGCTTGCACCAGTTCGGTCTCGAACGGCGGGCAGCGGCCGCTGGTTCCGAAGCTGCCGTCGCGGGTGGCGCGCCCGGCCCGACCGGCGACTTGCGCGAGTTCGGACGGGCTGAGCTTGCGAAATTGATAACCGTCGAATTTGCGATCCGACGCGAAGGCGACATGATCGACATCGAGATTGAGTCCCATGCCGATGGCATCGGTCGCCACCAGATAATCGACTTGGCCCGATTGATATAGTTCGACCTGCGCATTGCGCGTGCGTGGCGACAATGCGCCCAGCACCACCGCCGCGCCGCCGCGCTGGCGGCGGATCAACTCGGCGATCGCGTAGACCTCCTCGGCCGAGAAAGCGACAATGGCTGAGCGGCGCGGCAGCCGCGTCAGCTTCTTTTCGCCGGAGAAGGTCAGGCGCGACAATCGTGGCCGGCTGACAATACTGGCGCCGGGCAACAAGCGCTCCACGATCGGGCGCATCGTTGCGGCGCCGAGCACGAGCGTTTCCTCGCGCCCGCGCCGGTGCAGCATGCGATCGGTAAACACGTGTCCGCGCTCGAAATCGGCGGCCAGCTGGATCTCGTCGACGGCCAGGAACGCGACGTCGAGTTCGCGCGGCATCGCCTCCACAGTGGCGACCCAGAACCGCGGATTTGGCGGCTTGATTTTTTCTTCGCCGGTGACAAGCGCTACCGCATCGGCGCCGACCCGCTCCACCGCGCGGTTATAGACCTCACGCGCCAATAGCCGCAGCGGCAACCCAATCATGCCCGAGGAATGCGCAAGCATTCGCTCGATAGCGAGATGCGTTTTGCCGGTATTGGTAGGACCCAGTACGGCGGTTACACCTGAACCGCGAGCGCGAAGCCCACGATCGGCGCTAGGCGAGAATGAAATCGACATTGAAAGCCCGGCTAAGGCGGTATCACGCAGAAAAGGTGGTGCTTGTCTATCACAACCGCGGCGCTGGAAAGCCCTGTGCTTAACATGTGGAACGAGTCTGGAACGAATCGCGGCCGAATCGGCGACTCCGCCGCCGTTCGTCTTCGTTCACTGCGATATATGGCCCTGGCGACGATGCTGCATACCAGATCGGGTGGAATTCAACACAGCGGCGGCTTGTCCCGGCCGTGCAAAACGCCGGTGAATGCGCAAACACGATTCCGACAGGAGTCAAGGGGCTACGCGCTGTGGAAAATGGGGATGGCGCGGCCCGCGGCCGGAAGCGGGCCAAAACGTCACTGCGTTTTGGCGATCGGATGCGGCGGCAGCGACGGCTGGGGAACCGAGATAAATTCCGTCGCGCGCAACAATCCGATCCCGAGCGGCGTCGGCATCGAGAAGCGGAATGGAACAACCACGCGCGTGCCGACGATCGGCGCCAGCCAGACTTCGGCATCACGCAGAGTCACGAGATATTTGATCGCTGGACGGTTCGGCACATAGCCAGCGATAGGCGTGAAATAGACCGCGCAGACAACCGCAGGTCCCTCATAACCGCGGTCAGCCTTGACGGTTTCCATGCGCCTGAATTCGCTGTGCAGATCGTAGCGAACCCGGCCGTCAAACACTGCCACTTTGCGGTTGCAGGCTTCCGGCGATACCGGATCGGCGCTGCCGGCAACGCGATTGAGCATCGAGCTCATCGGATCGAGCACGCCACGGCGGTCGGCCTCGGTGATCGGGATGCGATCGGGAATTGGCGGCAATGGCGGCTCGACAACGTAATCGGTGACATTGCCGGCCGTGAGCGTCATCCGTACGTCATCGATCTTGCGGTCATAGCTCAGCGTGGCCCCATAAGCTGTGGGCGTCGGCTGGCCGGCGCTGATCGTGCCGCGCGCCGTGCCGGTGCCGCGGCCGCCGGTAAAGAACCGTATGATGCCGGTGGTCGTGCCGCTCGCCGCCGCCGAATAGGCGTCGTCCGACAATTCTATGATCCAATTGCCTCGGCCGATCGGAATCCCGGCGATGCTGGCGACATACTCGGCTTCGAGCCGGGTGAGTCCGCCGGTCTGACGCGCCGCGTCCCCGGCTTTCGCGCCAGAAACCACGCCAGCGGCAAAGACTAAAAACGCCGCGGCGATTGCGGCGGCGCCCAGAGGGCGAACGCGCAGTTGCAGCGGCACAAGGGGATGCAAGAGGCCCTCAATCCAAGGACGCCGAATGGGCCCACTGTCTCATTCGAGAATACGACGTTTCTGTGGTTTATGCGCACCACCGGGCACTGCCAAAGCTTGTGCCTTATCGGCAACGGGCCGCGCTTGACCCCCACCAGCGCGGCCACTATAGGTCCGCGCCATCCCCAGACCGTCGGAAAAGCGGCGCGCAGCGTGCGGGATCGAAGGGCTTTGATTTTTAGGGATTCTCGACCATGGCATGGCGATGCGAGTTGACCGGAAAAACGCGGCAGATCGGCCACCGGGTCAGCCACTCCAACCGCAAAACCAAGCGGCGGTTTCTGCCCAATCTCCTCAATGTCACGCTGATCTCGGACGCACTCGGCCGTTCGGTCCGTTTGCGGATTTCGGCAAATGCGCTGAAATCCGTCGATCACCGCGGCGGCCTCGACGCCTTCCTGCTCGCTGCGAAGGACACCGACTTGTCGCCGCGCGCGCTCGAAATCAAGCGCCAAGTCGCCAAAAAGCGCCAGGCTGCGGCCTGACGACCATCATCCGTTCGCTGCGCAAAGGCTGCTAGCCGCAGAATGAGCCGTTTTGCCTAACGACACTACGCGCTTACGCGTCGCCGCGCCGGTCGAAACCGGTGGTCGGCCGGATGCTCCTCGAACAGTTCCGCGAGTTTCTCCGTCATCACGCCGCCGAGCTCTTCGGCATCCACGAGGGTGACGGCGCGCCGGTAATAGCGTGTGACGTCGTGGCCGATGCCGATCGCGATCAATTCGACCGGCGAGCGGGTTTCGATATCTTCGATCACCCAGCGCAGGTGGCGTTCGAGATAGTTGCCGGGATTGACTGACAGCGTCGAATCGTCGACCGGCGCGCCGTCGGAAATCATCATCAGAATTTTGCGCGTTTCCGACCGCGCCAGAAGCCGCTTGTGCGCCCAGTCGAGTGCCTCGCCGTCGATATTCTCTTTGAGCAGCCCCTCGCGCATCATCAGCCCGAGATTCTTGCGGGCGCGCCGCCACGGCGCATCCGCCGCCTTGTAGACGATGTGCCGCAGATCGTTGAGCCGGCCGGGATTGGGCGGCTTGCCGGCGGCGAGCCATGCTTCGCGTGACTGCCCGCCCTTCCACGCCCGCGTGGTGAAGCCGAGGATTTCGACTTTGACACCGCAACGCTCCAGCGTGCGCGCCAGAATGTCGGCGCAGGTTGCGGCGACGGTAATCGGTCGACCGCGCATCGATCCCGAATTATCCAAGAGCAGGGTAACGACGGTGTCCCTGAAATCGGTGTCCTTCTCCCGCTTGAACGAAAGCGGATGCAAAGGATCAACGATCACGCGCGACAAGCGCGCTGGATCGAGCAAGCCCTCTTCCAAGTCGAACTCCCAGGCGCGATTCTGCTGAGCCAATAGGAGCCTCTGCAATCTATTGGCGAGGCGCGCGACCACACCCTGCAGATGCGAAAGCTGCTTGTCGAGATAGCCGCGCAGGCGATCGAGCTCTTCAGGTTCGCACAATTCCTCGGCGCCGACCGTTTCGTCGAACCGCGCTGTGAACGGCCGATAATCCGGCCCGCGCGGCTCATTGCGTGGATGACGCGGACGCCACGGCTCGGCGGCGCTCTCCGAATCGGCCATTTCGGCATCGTCCGCCATCTCAGCGGCCGGCGCGTCGACCGCTTCTGAAGCGCTGTCGGGCAATTCCTCAGCGGACGCTTCCGCCTCCGCCGCCAACTGCTCGCTTTCGGCAGATTCGGAGGCTTCCCCGTCCTGTCCGGTTTCATCCTGCTGATTGCGGTCTTCGCCCTCTTCGCCTTCCTCTTCGTCGGATTCGCTCGAACGATCCTCCCCCATATCCAGGCAGTCGAGCAGATCATGCACGACATCGCCAAAGCGGCGCTGATCGTTGAGCACACGTTCGAGCCGATCGAGATCGCGGCCGGCGCGCTCCTCGATCAGCGGCCGCCACAGATCGACAAGCTTGCGCGCGGTCGTCGGCGGCATCTGGCCGGTGAGCCGCTCGCGCACCAGCATCGCTAGTGCGTCTTCAATAGGCGCGTCGGCCCGATCGGTGATTTCGTCAAATTTGCCGCGATGGAAGCGGTCGTCGAGCATGGCGGTGAGATTTTTCGCGACGCCGCCCATGCGGCGCGCTCCAATCGCTTCGACGCGAGCCTGCTCGATTGCTTCGAATACAGCGCGTGCCTGTTGGCCGCCCGGCGCCAACTTGCGATGCACCGCCGGGTCATGGCAGGCGAGCCGCAGCGCGATCGCGTCGGCATGGCCGCGCACGATTGCGGCCTCGCGCTCGTTCAATCGCCGCGGCGGCTCCGGCAGACGCACCTTGCCGCCGACGAGCCCAGGCCGCTCCGAGGCAAAGTTGACTTCGAGATCGCCCTTGCCGGCAATAGCCTTGAGGCAAATTCCGACGGCGCGCTTAAACGGCTCAGTCGGAGCTTCTTTCGCTGTGCCCTTCGGTTTGATGTTGGACGACATGCTCTTCTCCCTCTCCCCGTTTACTGGGAGAGGGTCGGTGTGAGGGGCGGTTGAGATTCGACGCTAACCGCGAAGCCCCTCACCCGGCTCGCTTCGCTCGCCGACCTCTCCCCGCAAGCGGGGAGAGGTGCTTAGCTCAATGCGACATTGACCGCGCTCTCCGGCAGTTCCTGCCCAAAGCAACGCTGATAGAATTCGGCCACCAGCGGCCGCTCCAATTCGTCGCATTTGTTGACGAAGGTCAGCCGGAAGGCAAAACCGATATCGCTGAAGATTTCCGCGTTCTCGGCCCAGATGATGACCGTGCGCGGACTCATCACCGTCGAAATGTCGCCGTTCATGAAGGCGTTGCGCGTGAGATCAGCGACCCGCACCATCTTCGAGACGATGTCGCGGCCTTCCGCTGTACGGTAGTGCTTGGCTTTGGCCAACACGATTTCGACTTCATTATCGTGCGGCAGATAATTGAGCGTGGTGACAATCGACCAGCGATCCATCTGACCCTGGTTGATCTGCTGCGTGCCGTGATAGAGCCCGGACGTATCGCCGAGCCCGACCGTGTTGGCGGTCGCGAACAGCCGAAATGCCGGGTGCGGTTTAATCACTTTGTTCTGGTCGAGCAGCGTCAACCGGCCCGAGGATTCCAGCACGCGCTGAATCACGAACATAACGTCGGGCCGACCGGCATCGTATTCGTCGAAACACAAGGCCACATTGTTCTGCAGCGCCCAAGGCAGAATGCCGTCGCGGAATTCGGTGACCTGCATTCCCTCGCGAATGACGATCGCATCCTTGCCGATCAGATCGACACGGCTGATATGGCTGTCGAGATTGACCCGCACGCAGGGCCAATTCAGTCGTGCCGCGACCTGTTCGATGTGAGTTGATTTGCCTGTGCCATGATAGCCGGTGACGATCACGCGGCGGTTGCGCGCGAAGCCAGCCAGAATGGCGAGCGTGGTCGGGCGGTCGAAGCGGTAATCCGAATCGAGTTCCGGCACATGTTCGTCCGGCTCGGAATAAGCCGGTACTTCCAAATCGCTGTCGATTCCGAACACTTGTCGGACCGACACTTTCATGTCCGGCAAGTCCGTAGTCGTATCAGTTGCGAGAGCCATTGCTTCTCCGTGACGTCGGCCCGGGAGCGAAAAACAAATCCGAGGCGCGAATAGGTGTCGGCAGCCGGGTGCGCAGCTAGATTTAGCAGAAAGTTCCGAGGCGGCGAAAGCCACCCGAAGATCAGCGGAAAGTTCAGCAGAAACCGGCCGATTTCAGGTAATTATAGGCTTGAATAATCTCCCGGAGCCGCACTTCCGAACCCCTGTCACCACCATTGGCGTCAGGGTGATGCCGCTTAACCAAGATCTTGAACTTAGACTTGATATCTGCGCGTTTGGCGTCCGCTTCAAGGCCGAGAACGTCGAGGGCGCGGCGCTGTGCATTGAAAATCTTGCGGCCCTCTGGCGCGGTACGCGCATGACCGGCGCGCCGGGCACCCCATTCGCCGAGCAAAGAGAACGGGTCGTCAGCCGCCCAGTCGGCATCGCGAAAACCCCTTGCCGCGCTAGGCGTGCGCTTGCCGCCGATCGAGCCCATTTTCCAGGTCGGGCGATGCCCGGTCAGGGCCTCCTTCTGGTATTTCGCAATCGCATCTTCGCTCATTCCGGCGAAGAAATTATATGAATTATTATATTCACGCACATGTTCGAGGCAGAACTGCCAGTATTCGCTAGCGCGCAAGCGGCCTTTCGGCGCGCGGTGCGTTGCCGAGGCGGTACAGCCGGGCCATTGGCAGCCCGGAAGCTCCGCGGCAAGGCGGCGGTCGTGCTCCGGCTTGACCCGAATCCGATCGAACAGCGGCGAATTAGATCGCATCATGAGATTATGCGGGCGTGTGGCGGCGAGGTTCAAGACTTGACAGTGGGCAAATCGGCGCGTCGCGCCGGTACTCCTAACGCTTTATTGTTGCCGACCCGTACTTGGCTGGATCGGGCCTGACAATGGGAATGCAGGACATCATAACGACCAAGCTTATTGCGGCTTTCGCGCCGGAGAGCCTGCACGTCGAAGACGAATCCCATTTACACGAGGGACATGCCGGGCATCGTCCGGGGGGCGAGACGCACTTCCGCCTTTATATTGTAGCGCGGGCATTCCGCGGAAAGACCCGGCTCGAACGCCACCGCATGATCAACACCGCGCTCGCCAACGAACTCAAGGGCCGTGTCCATGCGCTCGCCATTCATGCGGCGGCGCCTGGAGAGACCACCTGAACTACCGCCCAACGAGCGCCGCTTGCGGCGCCAGTTCGGGCTCCTTGAGCAGCGCGACCAGATCGAGCGGTGCGGTGAACATCGCCAGTTCGCCATCCGCGGTGCGCGGCCATTGCTCGCGCGACCGATCGCAATACAGCTCGACGCCGTTGTCATCAGGATCGCGCAAATAAAGGGCTTCGCTCACGCCGTGATCGGAAGCGCCTTCGAGCGCAATGTTGGCCGCGATCAGACGCCGCAACGCGTCGGCGAGTGCGGCGCGGCTCGGATAGAGCACGGCCAAATGATAAAGCCCCGTGGTGCCCGGGAGTGGTGGGTTGCCACCACGGCTTTCCCAGGTATTGAGCCCGATGTGATGATGATAGCCGCCGGCGGAAATAAATGCCGCTTGCGGCCCTCGGCGCTGCATCAATTGGAATCCGAGCACGCCGCAATAGAAATCCAGCGCGCGATCGATATCGGCAACCTTGAGATGGACATGGCCGATGCGAACGCCAGGATCGATGGAAGGTGCACTCATTCAGCTCGCCTTTGCGGTCGGTCTGCGGGTGAGCGGGGCCACTCGCAATGCCGTGATGCGGTTGCGCGTCCTGCGCAGTACCTGAAAACGAAAGCCGTGGAACGTGAAGCTCTGTCCCGGTTCCGGAATTGAGCGAGCTTCGTGAATGACGATGCCGGCGATCGTGGTGGCTTCGTCGTCCGGGATATTCCAATCCATCGCGCGGTTGAGATCGCGAATTGTTACGCCGCCGTCGACATTGACCGAGCCGTCCGGAAGCGGCCGCACGCCCGGCACCGCAATATCGTGCTCGTCGCTGATGTCGCCGACAATTTCTTCAATGATGTCTTCGAGTGTAACTAGACCTTCGAGTTCGCCGTATTCATCGACGACCAGCGCAAACGGCGTCTTGCGGTGACGGAACGCTTTGAGCTGCTCGGCAACGGGCGTGGTATCGGGCACGAACCACGGCGGCTTCGCCAGGCTTGGAATGTCAACCTTGGCGGTATCCCCGCCGGCGGCGTGCAAGGCGCGCCAAAGCTCCTTGGCGTTGAGCACGCCGATGAGGTTCTCGGGCGACTGGCGCCATAACGGGATGCGCGTGACGCCCGCGGCCAGCACGGCGTCGATCAGTTCGCGCTGCGGCTCGTCGACATCGAGCATCACCATTTTGGTGCGATGGATCATCACATCCGAGACTGTGAGCTCGCGCAAATCGAGCAAGCCGCCCATCATGTCGCGGTCGAGCTTCTCCACCACCCCGGCGTGATGCATCAGATCGACGGCGCCGCGCAGTTCTTCGCTCGGCGACAAAATCGATTGAATCTTGCCGACCGGCATGCCGATGCCGCGCAAGATCCAGCGCACCAGCCACTCGACCACGCGCAGAAACGGAGAAAACAGGCGCACTGTCCGCTCCACCGGTCTCGCCACCGCCAGCGCCATGCGGTCCGGAGCGTTGAATGCCGCCGTCTTCGGCAAAACTTCCGCGAGAATGAAAATCACAAGCGTCATCGCGAAGGTAGCATAAATGACGCCGGCCCCGCCGAAATAGGCGAGCAGCAGACCGGTCGCCAAAGTCGAAGCGGCGATATTGGTGAAATTGTTGGCGAACAATATTGCACCCAATAGCCGCTCGCGGGTCGCCATCAGCCGGTTGACGATGCCGGCGTCCCGGTTGCCCTGCTTTTCCAGACGCATCATCGCCGCGCGCGAGGATGCGGCGAGCGCGGTCTCGCTCGCGGAAAAGAACGCAGATATCAAAAGGCACAGAACGACCGCCAATATGGTCAGCCAATCGATAACGCTCATCGCCTGGCAAGCTTCTCTTTCAAAAACGCCCGTACCTCGCGCTCTTCGACTCCGGTTTCGATCACCGCCGAACCGATGGCGCGCACCAGGATAAATGTAAGCATTCCCCGCGCCACTTTCTTGTCCTGGGCAATCAATTCCATGATCCGGTCGAGACCGGGCAGCGGTCCGGCAATATCGGATGGGTTAGACGGCAGACCCACCTCGGCGAAGTGGCGCTTCACCCGCTCGGCCTCGGCCGCGGGCACAAGGCCGCGGCGTGCGGAGAACTCGAAAGCGAGCACCATGCCTATGGCAATCGCTTCGCCGTGCGGCAGCCGATCGGAAAACCCGCAGGCCGCTTCCAGGGCATGCCCGAAAGTATGACCGAGATTGAGGAGTGCGCGCTCGCCGGTCTCGCGCTCGTCACGGCCAACGATCGCCGCCTTGGCGCGGCACGCCATCGCGACGGCATGTTCGCGCGCGGAATTGCGCGACGAGCTAGCGCCAAATATGTCGTGCCAATGCGCTTCCAGCCAGGAAAAGAACGCGGCATCGCCAAGCAGGCCGTATTTCACCAGTTCGGCATAGCCGGCGCGGAATTCACGCTCCGGCAGGGTATCAAGGAGCGCGGTATCGGCGACAACCAGGATCGGCTGGTGGAATGCCCCGACCAGATTTTTCCCCTGCCTTGAATCAATTGCGGTCTTGCCGCCGACTGAAGAATCGACCTGAGCCAAAAGCGTCGTCGGTACTTGCACGTAATCGAGCCCACGCCGCACCACGGCGGCGGCGAAACCGGCGAGATCGCCAACCACCCCGCCGCCAAGAGCAACGACCAGATCGCCGCGCTCGATCTGCGCGTCGAGGATTGCCTCACAGACCCGTTCGAACACGCGATAGCTTTTCGAGGACTCGCCCGGCGGAACGATGATCTGGCCGCTCGCTATGCCGGCGCGCTTGAGCGCCGCTTGCGCGGCCGCCATGGCATGCGCGGCGACGTTTTCATCGCTGACGATAAAAACCTTGGCGCTCGGGCGCAGCTCAGCGATCCGCGTTCCGAGCGTAGCGATGACGTCTCGTCCGATCACGATGTCGTAGCTGCGCGAGCCAAGCGCGACCGGCACGACAACGGCGTCGCCACGCACGAGTGCGGTCATAACTGGCTCCGCTGCGGCGGCGGCGTGCCAAGAAGGGCATCGAGCCGCTCGACGATTTCGGCAACCACTGCATCGTGCGGCACGTCGCGCGACTGCACCGTAAGATCGGCTTGCGCATAAATCGGTTCGCGCTCCGCCAAAAGCTCCCGCAGCGTGGTGGCGGGATCGGCGGTTTGCAGCATCGGGCGCTCCGCCTTGCGCTTACTGATCCGCCGCAGCAACAGTTCGAATTCGGCCGAAAGCCAGATTGAAACGCCCCTTTCTTGGATCAGCGCGCGGGTCTCCGGGTTCATCACCGCTCCGCCGCCGGTCGCCAGAACCTGCGGACCGCCGTTGAGCAATCGGGCGATAACGCGCGCTTCGCCGCTGCGGAAAGCCGCCTCGCCATGCCGGGCGAATATATCGGCGATGCTCATGCCGGCCGCTTTTTCGATCTCGGCGTCGGCATCGACGAAGGGAATGCCAAGCCGCGCCCCGAGCCGGCGCCCAATCGACGATTTGCCGACACCCATCATCCCGATCAGCACGATCGAACGGTCACCGAGCCGCGACACGATGGCGGTTGCCTGACCGTTGCCTGGCGATTTTTGTGCAGCAATATCAGCCATTTATCCCTGCTAACCGGTTGCGAATTTGTGCCGATGCCGGCGCCACAGTCGTACCAAGACCATCGTACCCGGTCCCGGCAATCGGCACCAACCGGATGCGGCTGGCCGGTCGCGACTTTGAACCGCCACGTTTACCGGGCGCGTGGATCGGAGCGACGAATGCAGAACCGCACGGGCGTTAATTATTTGGTACTTTCGCCTCGTGTTTGATTCCGAAAGTTCGCAGGCGCGTGCTTGCGGCCTTCACGATGGGAACGGCTGACGATGCCCAGCCTGCTGCGGCTATTGACGATCGTTGGTCTGTTGTGTGCCGTCGTTTATGGCGGTCTCTATGCGCTTGCTCATTTCGTGCAGCCGAAGTCGCGCGAAATTTCCGTTTCGATTCCGCCCGATAAGTTTTTCAAGGAACGCTGAGAACGATCATGGCCGGCGCATCGGCGCAAGCGGGGCGAAATTCCGACGAGCGGCTGGTCCGGGTGTATCTCGACATGCTGGCGGCTGAGCGCGGCGCCGGCGCCAACACGCTTGCCGCTTATCGACGCGATCTCGACGACCTTTCCTCCTATCTCCGCGGGTTGCGCCGCGCTATCGCTTCGGCACGGACGGCCGATTTACGGACCTATCTGGAAGAGCTTTCACGACGCGGCCTGAAGGCGACCACCGCGGCCAGGCGGCTATCGGCGATGCGGCAGCTCTACCGGTTTCTTTACACCGAGGGTCACCGCCGCGACGATCCAGCCGCCGTCCTCGAAGGGCCAAAGCGTCAACGCGCTTTGCCCAAGATTCTCAGCGTGGCGGAAGTCGATCGTTTGCTGCGGGCAGCAGGGCAATGCGACGGCGCGGCGCCGCTCCAAGCACGGCTGCGCGCGTCGCGCCTGGCCTGCCTGCTTGAGATTTTGTATGCGACCGGGCTTCGCGTATCAGAACTCGTGGCGTTGCCGATCGCGGCGGCGCGCCGGGACGCACGCGTCGTTGTGGTCCGCGGCAAGGGCAACAAGGAACGTCTGGTGCCGCTCAACGATGCCGCTCGCCGCGCAATCGCCGATTATCTTGCTCTCCGCGAGTTATCAGGCGCCGCCCGATCGCAGTGGCTGTTTCCATCGTTCGGCGATAGCGGCCATTTGACCCGACAACATCTGGCGCGCGAGTTGAAGAGCCTTGCGCGAGCGGCAGGCCTTCGCGCCGACCAGGTCAGTCCCCACGTGCTCCGCCACGCTTTTGCCAGCCACCTCCTGCACAATGGCGCCGATCTGCGCGTGGTGCAGACCCTTCTGGGACATGCGGATATTTCGACGACGCAAATCTATACTCACGTGCTGGAAGAGCGCTTGAAGAGTCTGGTGCGCGACTTGCACCCTCTGGCGCATGAATAATATGTCTGGCCTCGCCAATTCCGGTGATGCAATTAGCCGTCACGATGCGCAGCTATCTCGATTTTGAAAAGCCGGTCGCCGAACTGGAGGCCAAGATTGAGGAATTGCGCGCGCTGCAAAGCGGCGGCGATTCGATTGCCATCGGCGAGGAAATCAGCCGCATTGAAGGCAAGGCGGCACTCGCCCTGAAAGAACTCTATGGCGGTCTGACCCCGTGGCAAAAGACGCAGGTCGCGCGGCACCCGCAACGGCCGCATTGCCTCGATTACGTATCCGGCCTGATTACCGATTTCGTGCCGCTCGCCGGCGACCGCAAGTACGGCGAGGACGCCGCTATCGTCGGCGGCTTCGGCCGTTTTCGCGGCCAAAGCATTTGCGTGATCGGCCATGAAAAAGGTTCCGATACCGACACGCGGCTGAAGCACAATTTCGGCATGGCGCGACCGGAGGGATATCGCAAAGCCGCGCGGCTGATGACCATGGCGGATCATTTCGACATCCCTGTCCTCGCCCTCGTCGACACCGCGGGCGCCTATCCCGGGATCGGCGCTGAAGAACGCGGCCAAGCCGAGGCGATCGCGCGCTCGACCGAAGCCTGTCTCGATATCGGCGTGGCCAATGTGGCGGTGATCATCGGCGAAGGCGGATCGGGCGGAGCGATCGCGATCGCCACCGCAAACCGGGTGCTGATGCTTGAGCACGCTATTTACAGCGTGATCTCTCCCGAGGGGGCGGCCTCGATCCTGTGGCGCGACACCACCAAAGCGGAGGACGCGGCATCGAACATGAAAATCACTGCGCAGGATCTGGTTCGGTTCGGGATTATCGACGCGATTGTGCCGGAGCCGACCGGCGGCGCGCACCGCGATCCCACCGCAGCCATTGGCGTGGCCGGCGAAGCAATAGCCGAAGCGCTGGGCGAGTTGCGCGGCCTCGATCGGGCGACGATCGTCCGGCTGCGGCGGGAGAAATTCACCGCGGTCGGGCGAACCCTCGGATGAATGCGACGTGGCGGCGCGCTAGCCTGCGAACGCGCAATTGCCACAATGTCGCCGTAATTCCTCCACCTGCCGCCTTATGGTTGCTAACGTCTTGGATTTAAGGGGCAAATTCGCCGAGAATTTACCAATCATTTAGCCGCCGGGTGTTCAACCAAAAAGGGGCGGCAGCGGCTGCCTTGCGAAAGCCGCCTCTTGCGGATAACGATTACGCAGATGATGGCGCGGGGGATGGTCCATCTGTCGGGGAATTTCGCGTTGATCCGCAGCTATTTCGGCCGCGCGCTCGGGCGCAGTGGCACTGGCTTGCGTGTGGTGGCGACGTCGGCAGCGCTCGCCTGTGCTTTTGCGCTCGCCGGTTGCTATGGCGACGAAGGTTATCAGCTGCCAGCGAGGGCGATGAAGGAACTGTCGCCCGAAATGCTGGCGCTGTTGCAACAGAAAAACATGCCGAAGGACTCGCCGATTCTTGTTCGCGTGTTCAAGGAGGAATCAGAACTCGAGGTCTGGAAACAGGACACCACCGGGCTCTATCAGCTGCTGAAAGTTTATCCGATCTGCCGCTGGTCGGGGGAATTGGGCCCCAAGAAGGTCGAAGGCGACCGGCAGGCGCCGGAAGGCTTCTATTCGATCACGCCCGGATTGATGAATCCAAATTCCAATTACTATCTCGCGATCAACATGGGCTTCCCCAACGCCTACGACAAAGCGAACGGTTACAGCGGCGGATTTTTGATGATTCACGGCGATTGCTCGTCGCGCGGCTGCTACGCCATGACCGACGAGCAAATCGGCGAAATCTACTCGCTGGCGCGCGAGTCTTTCCTAGGCGGCGAGAAGCAATTCCAAATTCAAGCCTATCCGTTCCGCATGACGCCGGCGAACTTGGCCAGGCATCGCACCAATTTGAACATGCCGTTCTGGAAGATGCTCAAGGAGGGCAACGATCATTTCGAAGTGACGCATATGGAGCCCAAGGTCGATGTCTGCGACCGCCATTACGTTTTCGACGCACAGCAGCCGGCGAATTCGACCAAGCCACTCGCATTCAGCCCAAGCGGCCGCTGTCCGGTCTATGAAGTCGCCGACGAGATCGCCGGACCGGCGCTCGAGAAGCAACGCAATGACGAATATCAGATCGCGCAGCTGACTAGGTTGAATACGCCGGTGGCGCCGATCGTCATGGGCACCGACGGCGGCATGAACCGTGTCTTCGTCGCCAAACTGCAAGAAACCCAACCGGTCTATGACAATGACGGCCACATCCATGCGCCGCCGATCCATCCCGGCATGCCGGCACCGACGATCAGCGGCCCGCGCGAGGACCCGGAAGCGACTATGAAGACCGCATCGGTCCAAAAACCGGGCCTGTTTGGCGGCCTGTTTGATAGGACCACGACCCAGAGCACGAGCCAGAGCACGAGCCAGAGCACGAGCCAGGTCGCCTCCGCCAATACAAGCTCCAACAGCGAGAGTTTCTTTGCGCGGCTGTTCAAGCCGAAGAGCGAAGCCGCTCCGCAACCGGCAGCGCAAGGAACCACGCTTGCGGGCTTAAAGCCGGCACCGCAGCCGCGCAAAGCCGAGACGGCGAAACTCGAAACGCCAAAATCCGAGCCGCAAAAAGTTCAACCGCAAAAGGCGGAGGCACCGGCTGCGGCAGCGCCACGGACGCAGGCGCCGCAGGTCGCGAGTGCGGTGCCATCTGCGGGTTTGATCAAAGGCGCACAACCGCTCGTTCCAGCGGGCTCGTTCGACGGCCGCTGGGCAGGTCTCCAGTAATAATCAGATCAGGCTGTCTGCCTGTTACCGAGACTTCTGATTACCGACTGCTGATTCCTGCTAAGCGTATCGGCCGTGGCAGTGCTTGTATTTCTTGCCTGAACCGCACGGACAAGGCTCGTTGCGGCCGACTTTACCCCAACTCTGCGGATCTTGAGGATTACGGGCCGGTCCCTGCGTCCGCAACCCGGGCGAGCGCGCCGGTGCGGCTCCTGCCATCGCTCCGCCTGCCGCGGGCGCGTTGGCCGGCCCTATACCGTGGCGCGCCAAAGTCTCCGCGCCGGCCAGCGCCAGAGCCATCTCGTCTTCGCCGGTCGCGGGATCGATCTTGTGCGCTTCCATCGCCGGCAGCGCAGCGGGCTGCTGCGGCGGCGCTGCCTGGATCTCGACTCGCATGAGCTGCGCGGTGACAGCTTCGCGCAGATTCTGGCTCATGTTTTCGAACAGGCTAAAAGCTTCTGCTTTGTATTCGTTGAGCGGATCGCGTTGGCCATAGCCGCGGAATCCGATCACCTGGCGCAAGTGATCCAGCATGACCAGGTGCTCGCGCCAGAGATGATCCAGTGTCTGCAGCAGGATCGACTTCTCGATATAGCGGATCACATCGGGGCCCCACTGCGCCACTTTGGCCGCCATGTGCTCGTCGGCGCGACGCTCCACGCGCGTGAAGATCTCCTCGTCGGCGATACCCTCTTCCTTGGCCCATTCGTCAACCGGCAGATCGAGCCCGAGCACGCGTTTGAGCTCCTCGCGAAGGCCGGCCGCGTCCCATTGCTCCGGATAGGCGTTTTCCGGCACGTGCTTGGCCACGAAATCGTCAATCACGGTATGGCGCATATCGGCGACTACCTCGCCGACGGCCTGGTCCTCCATCCATTCGACGCGCTGATCGAAAATGACCCTGCGCTGATCATTCATCACGTTGTCGAACTTGAGGATGTTCTTGCGAATGTCGAAATTGCGCGCCTCGACCTTCTGTTGCGCCTTTTCCAGCGCCTTGTTGATCCAGGGGTGAATGATCGCTTCATTCTCCTTCAGACCGAGCCGCTGCAGCATGCCGTCGAGCTTGTCGGTGCCGAAAATGCGCATCAGGTCGTCTTCGAGCGACAG